>NZ_JAJOYV010000006.1:0-163352 GCF_022565855.1 Nesterenkonia sp. AY15
TTGTCGTCATCGGCGTGATGCTGCGAGATGCCCCGGGTCAGCCGGCCAGCGGCGAACCCGACACCAGCGGCGATCGCGAGAAACGCGACCGGCCGACGGCGCGCGAAGCTCTGGACCTCCTGGAGGACCTCCTTGGGATCATGATCCTCGAGCCAGCTCGCGGTGGTCTCGGCGCGGGAGTTCAGCTGGTCCACGAGGTCTTTCGCGACCCCGGGCTCAGGCTTCTCACCACGCGCGATGCGCCCGACGTCATCGCTGAAGGTGCGCACCGTGACTGCCGCCCGATCCAGCTGCTCAGCGGCCTGGGACTCCAGCATCGTGCTCGCCTCACCGCCGAGGCGCTTGGCCTCACGCACCGCGTCGTCCTTGACCCCAGCGGCCTCCTGCGCCGCGGTGTCCTTCACGGCCCGGCCGGCGTCCTTGGCATCACCGGCCACGTCCTGGGCCGCACTCTTGGCCTGATCTGACTTGGCCTGATCTGACTTGGCCTGATCTGACGTCGCCTGATCTGACCTGCCCTGCTCGGATGAGCCCTGGTCTGATGTGCTCTGGCCAGTGCTGGGCCGGCTCGCGCTGGCCGGACCGGACCGGGACTGGTCGGTCGTGCCCGGAGAACCTGTCTCGGAGGCATGCCGGGCGGAGTAGCCCGGTTCACCGGTCACCGGCTCCAGACCCGAGGGGGCGGCATGGACCGCGGGCACAGGTCCGGTCGCATCTGAGTCTGGTGAGGATGTCCGGGGTTCAGCTGCGGACGGGGTCTTGCTCGCGGCATCCTCTGGATTGGAAGGACGCGGGGATGTGTTGATGGGGTCAGTCATGGTTGCCTTTCGTCAGGGGCGACGGCATCGACACGATCTACGATGCCGTTCACTCCTGACGCTAGGAGCGGTGACTGTCGTTTCACTGACGACAACGTGTGCGTTTCCCCCACGTCCCAGATCAGTGCGCCACCCCGTCGGCGATCGGGTTTTGTGCCGGGCACGCCCGGCCCGGGGGATGTGGACGTGGAGTTCATGCGCCCTGTCACGGGCCCCGGTACCCGGGCCCGGGCTCCGTGGCGGTCCGCGTCCGCCGCCACCAGTCGCGACGTCACTGTCTGCACGGCTCCAAGTCCTGGATGCCACCGTCGTTTCGGCCGTGCGTCTTGTCCGACTCGCCCTGCGCGGGGCATCGCCCTCGGCAGTCACCCCCGTCGAGGGAGCGCACCGACGCATCGACGCGTCGAACAGCCGACCCTCGGGGATCCATGAGCTGCCGGCCTCGGGGTCTTCACGCCGCAGCGCGGGGCGCGGAGGTGCTGTGAGTCATGCTCAGTCTGACGAACGCGGTCAGCGGCGACGCTCCATTGCTCTCAGTCCGGACCGGCCGCCCTCAAGCTCCTCCGCGCAGCGTATTCGCCTTCGTCACGACATGGTTTGCGAGCAGCACCGCAGGATCAACGAGCGGTCGCGGGGACTCCTCGGTGGTCATCGCCAGGGGGATCTCGGTGCAGGCCGCGACGATCACGTCGGCGCCCTGGGCGACCAGGGATTGGGCCACCCTGACCAGGGCGGCGCGCAGCTCGGGGCCGAGGTTGCCGCCCTTGACCGCGTAGATCGCCTCCATCACCGTGTGCTGATCGGCGGCCTCGGGAACGATCGGCTCCACCCCGTAGGCGGCCAGGCTGTCCTGGTAGAGCCCTGCGGTGAGGGTCGCATCGGTGGCCAGCAGACCGGCGGCCTTCACGTAGGGCAGGGCACTGAGGTGCTCGGCGGTCACGTCGATCATGGAGACGTACTCCAGGTCCACCTGCTCACGGACCCGCGGCAGGAAGGCGTGAGAGCCGTTGCAGGCGGCCACGTAGAACGCGGCGCCGGCGTCTTTGAGCTGCTGGGCGCCCTCCGACAGCTTCGGCGTCGGGTCCTCTCCGTGGCCCACGATCGCCTGCGAGCGGTCCGGGACGGTCGGATCGGCCCAGATCATGACCCGGAGGTGCTGCTGATCCGTGGCGGCGGGAGTGGCCGCGATCAGCTTCGAATAGAAATCGACGGTGGCGGCAGGACCCATGCCGCCCAGGATCCCTACTAGGGGGCCCTGGGCGGCTGGGGCTGCGGCGGTGTTGTCACTGGTCATCAGCGAAGAGTGTACCCGGGACGCCCGCTGAGCAGGGCCCGTCGAACACTGCGGACTCAGCCCACCGAGGTGGTCTGATCCCGCTCTCAGTCGAGGTTGCGGTCACGCTTGCGACCACGAGCGGGGGTGTGGGTCGAGCTTTCGCTGTAATCCCCGTTGCCCTTGTTCAGCTCCTCGACCAGCTTGACCTTGCGCCGCTCGTGCACCTCGGCCAGGCGTGCTGCCCGGCGCGCACGCCGACGGCGGGTGGGCCAGGTCGCGATCAGCAGGATCACGGCGAACAGCACCGCGAGCGCGACTACGGCGACACCGGCGTCGATCCAGAACTGCTCGGGGTAGAGCTGGATCAGCGTGGAGTCGGTCGGGAAGGTCCAGGTGCCGTCGGCGAAGAAGATCCGGTGGAACTCGGCGAAGAAGAGCTGCCAGTCGATGATCGCCAGGACTGCGACGGCGATGATGAGGCCTAAGGTCACCCAGGCGCCGGCGAAGAGCCCGCGGGCCACTCCCCCTGGACGCCAGGCGCGAAGCAGAAGCGCCAGGATCAAGGTGATCACCAGCAGGAGGACGCCGATGAGCATGGCCCAGAGGACCACGAACTTGACGTCGACCATGTGCGCGACCTCACCCTCGGTGAACAACTGTTCTCCACCGGGCGCGAGCTCTGACAGGTAGCGCGAGTTTGCGAGGTTGGTCAGGAAGTCTGTGCCATAGGAGCCGTAGACCAGCCGGTCATCAGCGTCCATGCTGTAGGCGCCGTCCGGAATCCATGGACGGTTGTAGGCCACCCAGAGGAAGAGCGGGGAGGCGACCAGGCGCACTGCGGCGACCAGCAGCAGGATCGGAGTGAAGATCGCGATCAGGACCTGGAAGAAGCGGGAGACGCCACGCTTGGAGCGGGCGACCTCATCGTTCAGGTCAGCGTCGGTGACGGACTCGTCCGAGCCGTAGGCCGCGTGGGTCTGACTGGACCCTGGACGATCGGAGCGATCAGCGGGAACTACGGCTGTGTCCTGATCGTCGGACTTCGCTTCGGCCCGATCACGACGACGCTGCTCACGTCGGCTCAGTTCCGCGGCGTTCTCCGTCGGCTGGTCGGTATCAGCACCCTGGTTCGGCGTCGCTGGAGTAGGGCTCGGCGTGGCCTGCTGCGTGGTTCTGGAATCCCCCGCAGCGCCTGATGCTGCTGCACCTGAGGTCGCGGCACCTGCTCCCTGTGCACCTGCCGCAGCCGCTCCGGTGAACGTGGTCGTGTCATCCGTCGAACGGGTGTCCCGGGGCGAGCGCAGATCATCGAGGGAACGCGTGGCATTGGGGCTCTCCGCACCGGCGCCCGGCGCAGGAGTGCGCGAAATGCTCTCGGTGGGGGCGTCCCTGCCCTGGTCGTGACGACCGGACGTGTCCTGCGGGTCGCGGGTCGCCGGGATGGCCTGGGTGGCCTGCTCATCGGGCTGACCGACGCCGGCCTGGCCTGCGCCTGACTGACCCGTGCCTGACTGACCGGTGGCTGACTCGGCTGCACCTCGTCGACCCGACTGGGCCGGGCGCTGGTCACGCTCGGCGCTCAGGTTGTCGTCGGGAAAATCGGGCTCTTCGGATGCGAAGGCACCGTAGTCCAGCCCGGATTCAAAATCTTCGTTCTCATCGGCGGGCCTGCCGGCCTCGTTCCGATCGGAATTCGCGCTCATATCTGCCTCTCCACGCATTACTGACTCTCCTCAACAGTATGAGCGCGGCACCCCTTATGTGGGGAGGAAGCGCGGAGAGTCGGCGTCGGGCCTCGTCTCAGGTGCTCGCGAGGCGCACACCGACTGCAGGTCAGCTTCTTCGCGGCCTGAGGCGGCGTGGGGGTCACCCAGAGTCTCGGCGCTTGTCCTGGGGCTTCCTCCTGCTTCGGAGGGCGCTCAGCGCAGTCACCCTCCGGACTCGCGTAGGTCGTTTCAGTGCAAAGCTCCCGCACAGCCTTCACCAGCGCCAGGACGACATCGGCGTCTACATGCAGGAGCTGAGGTCCTGACGATCGGGTTCGAGCGCCGTTCCAATCAGCTTGCGCCCCTGCGCTTCATCCTTGTCTGAGCCTGTGGTGCGGCCCGGTCTGCACTCCGGAGTCAGATCGGAGGACGAGGGTGGGCTCGAGGTTCTCCAGCGCAGATGTTCGGCAACCTGCCAGGTGCGGTTACTGCTGCCTCGCAGGTGCCGTCGTCGTCAGCCGCCGGCGCAGGGTCTTGCGGCTGTCGAGTTCCAACTTCTTCAGAATATTGCGGACATGGGTCTCGACCGTCCGGACCGAGAGCACCAGGTGATCCGCCACCTCCCGGTTGGTCAGGCCCCTGGCGACGTGTCTGGCGACCTCACGCTCGCGTCGGGTGAGCACATGCAGCCCATCGTCGAAGTCAGCCACCACGCCGGCGCCCGCGGCTCCTCCGCGGATTCCCGCTCTCAGGCGCTGGCGGGTCTGACCGACATGTTCTGCGAGAGGCTCCACGCCGCACCGGGTGAACACCACCCCAGCCCAGGCCAGGAGGCCCAGAGCGCGAGTCCGATGCTCGCTGAGAACCTCGGGGTGCGCGGCACAGAGGTCAGCGATGTCCAGCGCCAGCAGCGCTCGGTGCAGCCGGAAGCTCCCCCGTTCAGCCTCCCCCGGGGAACGCTGCGGCTGCATGATGAGATCCAGCAGATCGATCGCGGCGAGGAGGCGCCCCATGCCTTGCCGCGGATCATCTGCAGTCAGCCCGGAGAGGTAATTCTCCGCGTATCGGCGCGAAGCGGGTGTTGCCGGGATGCTGACATCGCTGACCGTCTGGAGCAGGTCCCGCGCCTCCGCGCTCCGGTCCTGCTGGCACAGCAGGCGCCCCAGGAGCGTGACCTGCATCAGACCGATGACGCTCCACGGTGACTGCCGCTCCTTCAACGCCAGCAGCAGGTCCAGCGCACGCGGGTTCTCCTCTCGCAGCAGGCAGGCCCACGCTTCGACGAACACGCAGATCGCATCCGCCGCCGTCGGTTCGGGACCGTGCTGGGCCTTCTTCACGACATCGAGCAGCCGCTCACCGCGCGCCTGTCCACGGGCCAGGGGCACCAGCGCCGCGAAGGCATAGCCGATCAGGGCATGGACGTCTTCACCGTTGTCCAGGCCATTGGCCGCCACGCGGGTAGTCAGCTGCTCCGCTTCGTCCCAGCGTCCCGAGTAGAACAGCGAGAGGCCGAAATTAAGCCGAGCAGAGTCCAGATAGTCAGTAGCAGGCTCCTGGACAAGGGATTCGAGCATCCGAAAGGACGCCCGACACTCGCCGGCGAGCCGCATCCGAGCACCCAGCGCGGACCGCACCGCACTCGCGGCGAGCCCGGTCCCCGCGCCAGGCACTCGACGCGCCAACAGGTCTCGCAGCTCCGCCACACTCTCATCAGGGGCTCGCTCCCCCCGGCCCTTGGCGAGCACACTCCACATCTCGATGATCACCATCAGCTGCCCCAGATAGTCCCCCACCTCAGGGGCGTCCTCGCGGGACTCGGCTCCAGCACGAGACGCATCACGCCACTGTTGGATCTCGGTGAGCGCAGTCCCGAAGAAGGCAGGGCTGGGAACCCCGATGCCATAGGGGATCGCGAGCCTGCCACATTCGCTGACCGCGTAGGCGAAGACCACGACGTCCTCGGTCCGGCTGGCAGGGCCGGGCGGGAACAGCCCCAGTGAGGCCACGGCCTCGCCGGTGGAACCTCGGCGCAGCAGCATGAGCGCGTTCCACGCCGATTGCAGGGTCCCCTCGGGCATGTTCTCAAAGGCCACATCCAGGCCGTCGTTGATCACCTGGGGCAGCGCACGTCGACGGACAGCAAGGCTGATCAGTGCACGCAGGCCGCCCTCCTGGGGCAGCGCGGTGGTCACCTGCTCGATCAGGCTCTCAGCCTTCTCCCCGAACCCCTGCTCCTCCAGCTCTGCAGTGCGTTCGACCCCAAGCTCACCCAACATCACCAGGTGCTCCTGGTCCTCCCCGAGGCGAGCCGCACTGAGCCGGAATGCGAAGCTCTCCGGTCCGTCGTCGAACTCTGCCAGTGCCAGCAGAAGCCTGACCCGGTCCACCGGTGGGATGAGATCCCGGAGGGTGCTCTGCCAGCTGGCGCTTCGCAGCCGGTAGTTCACCCCCGCGGAGTCGCGGCTCACCAGATCCAGGTTCCGGAGTTCCGCCAGATCCTGCTCCTGCGCGTGGAGCCCACGCAGCAGGTACCACCCAGGCAGCGGCACGGCGGCCAGTGCCAACAGCTCGAGCACCTCGCGAGCGCTGGTGCTGAGTGATTCCATGCTTGCCACGATGTGCTGGCGGTACCGGCTGGCATCTTCCTGCATGGCGGTTTCCACGCGCGCCAGCACGTGCTGGGTGCTGCGCCCGGGAAAGGACTTCGTGTGTTCCAGCCAGGTGGCCGCCTCATGCACCACCACGGGCAGCCCTCCGGTGATGTGGTGGACCTGGGCGGCTGAATGCTCCGAGATGGGCAGCCCGGTCGCGGCGCTGAGATATTCGCGAACGCCCTGCTCGCTGAGCGTGGACAGCACGATGTGGGAGGCCGCCGGATTCGACTGGGCGATCTGGACCAGGCGTTTGAGATCCTCACGCTCGGGGTGCTGCATCGTGAAGAGGATCAGGCCCGGAGCTGGGATGATCTGGCGCAGGCCCAGCGTTGCGGCCTCCACCGACACCGGGTCGGCCCAGTGGAAATCCTCCACCACTGCGATGAAGGGACCGTGCAGCGCGGCCACCCCTGATCGGGCGGCCTCGACCAGTTCCTGGGGCGTTCGGATCGTCGGGGCTGAGGGATCGGCTGAGACCAGCCGGAAGACCGAAGCCGGCTTCTGCTGATCCTCCTCCAGCAGTGTCATGGAGAACTGGCTGAACCCCTCCAGGGAGGCCAGGAACTCCTTGACGAGCGTCGTCTTTCCCACGCCCGCCTCGCCTTCGATGACGACGAGCTGAGCGTGTCCCTGGCGCGCACGTTCGGCGTGTTGCTGCAGAATCTGCATGTCGGCGGATCTGCCGACGAGCTCTCTGCGAGAGATGCCAAAACCATTGAGGGTCACTAATGCTGTCTTTCTCTGCTGCGGGCCTCGAGTGTCATGATCGTGTCGGATGTGCCGTCGTACACCAGTGTGATGTGACCGGTGTCCTCAGGGAATAGGTAGAGAACTCAGTAGTCCGTGCTCTGCAGGGCCTGGGACGCAGAGCGCGGACCGAGGGCCGGCGCCCCAGCTGTTTCGGTCCGCGCCTCAGGCTGTGAGCTCCACCGTGCCGGCGTCGTATTTTCCGAGGTCCCCGGTGACCCCGGCCCGGTGTGCCCGCCCGCCCAGCACCAGGGTGTAGACCCAGTAGGCGGCGAGCACCGCGGCGCCGATGCCGATGCGCAGCCAGTGCGGCAGATCAGAGGGGGTCACGAAGCCTTCCACCACCCCGGAGATGAGCAGCACCAGCACCAGCCCGAAGGCCACCGTGATGAGTTTGCGCCCCTCGGCGGCCAGCGCGGCGGAGCGGCGCATCTGTCCCGGCGCGACCCAGGCCCAGAAGATCCGCAGACCGGCCGCCCCGGCGATGAAGATCGCGGTGATCTCCATCAGCCCGTGCGGCAGGATGTAGAGCCAGAAGGTGGAGGCCTCGCCCTGTTCGGCCATGACTCCGGCCGCCATGCCGAGACCCTGGGCGTTGACGAAGAGCACGAAGGGCACGAAGACCCCGGTCACCCCGAAGGCGACCTCCTGGGCGGCGATCCAGGCGTTGTTGGTCCATACCTGAGCCGCGAAGCTGGAGTTCGGGTGCTCCGAGTAGTAGTTGACGAACTCGGTGCCCGCGTAGCTCTGCCGGGCATCCTCCGGCATCAGCAGATCGATCTGTGGGTGATGGATCGTCCAGAGGGCGAAGGCGATCGTCACGGCGATGAACCCAGCCCCCAGGATCACGGTGAGCCATCGGATCCGGTAGAACGCCACCGGCAGGGTCTGCGTGAAGAAATATGCGCTGGAGACGAACACGTTCTCCCCGGACCCGGTCAGATGCGCACGGGCCCGGCCCAACGGGGCGGACAACGAGGCCACCACCGGCGAATCCGGCTCGGCCGCGCGGATCATGGACAGGTGTGTGGAGGTCCGCTCGTAGAGCCGCAGCATCTCATCGGCCTCTCCAGCGGAGAGTCGACGGCGCGAGGCCAGCGTGGCGAGCCGGTCCCACTCATGCTGATGCACGGCGATGAAGGCGTCGATATCCACGCCATGAGACTACCCCGTACTCAGCGCGTCACGGCGGCACCTGCGGGACCACCTTCCCTCGACGTCGCGCATGTGCCACGATGCGGAGATGACTACTTCTGCGCAGCATGCCCAGCGTCTCCTCGAGCTCCACCACCAGGCCACCCCGGTCATCCTGCCCACCGTCTGGGACGCCTGGTCGGCCGAGACGTGCGCCTCCCTCGGCTTCTCCGCGCTGACCATCGGCAGCCACCCGGTGGCGGACTCCCTGGGTGAGGCCGACGGCGAGGCCATGGAGCTGTCCGACGTCCTGAACGTGGTGCGACGCATCACCGACGTCGTCGACATCCCGGTCTCGGTGGATCTGGAGTCCGGATATGACACTCCCGCCGAGGAGCTGGTGCACCGGACCCTGGAGGCCGGCGCGGCCGGGATCAACATCGAAGACACGGTCCATTCGATGGACGAGATGCGCTCCCCCGAGGAGCACGCCGCCTACATCGCCGCGATCCGCGCCGCCGCCGACGCCGCGGGGACGCATCTGGTGATCAACGGCCGCACCGATGCGTTCACCACCGACGAAGACCCGGAGGCCCAGCTCAAGGATGCGCTGCACCGGATGCGCCTGCTCGAGCAGGCTGGAGCGGATTCGCTCTACCCCGTGAAGGTCCCCTCCCGGGACTTCCTGGAACGGATCCTGGCGGCGGTGAATACCCCGCTGAACGTGACGGCCCACCCGGTCAACGGCGCGATCCCCGAGGGACTGAGCCTCGAGGAGCTTTCGAAGCTGGGCGTGAAGCGGGTGTCCTTCGGTCCGCTGCTGCAGCGCAGCCTCACCGAGGCGATGGGTGAGATCCTCCAGCCCTGGACTCCCACCGCCTAGATGACCGCCGACGCGTGACGCCGCCCCCGGAACGCTACGCTTGGGCTCATGCGCAATGTGATCACCGGTGAAGGCGTCGAGCTGGAGCTTCCGGCCGCCTCGCTGATCACCCGCGCCGCCTCGCTGATCGTGGACCTGATCATCGCCTGGGCCGCGCTGCTGGCCTTCCTGCTCCTCTCCGGCATGGCCGCGGGCGCCGGCGCCGTCGACCCGGCCCTGGAGGCCGCGGTCATGCTCGGCGGGGCCGTGCTGTGCCTGGTGATCCTGCCGATGACGGTGGAGACCCTGTCTCGAGGTCGATCGGTGGGGCGGCTGATCTTCGGCACCCGGGTGGTGCGCGACGACGGCGGCGCGATCCGGCTGCGCCATGCCGGAATCCGCGCGCTGGTCGGCTTCGGGGAGATCTACCTCAGTTTCGGGATCATCCCGCTCTTCGCCGGGATGTTCAGTCGGCGCACCAAGCGCCTGGGCGACATGGTCGCCGGCACCTACGTGATCCGGGTCCGCCAGCCGGCGGTGAAGCCGATGATGCTGCCGGTGCCCCCGCAGCTGACCTCCTGGACCCAGATCGCTGACCTGGGCCGGATCCCGGACACCGTGGCTGCTCGAGCCTCGCGGTTCCTGCGCACCATCCAGGACAGCCCTCGCGGGCACAACACCCAGGCGCTGGAGCACACCGCCAACCGGCTGGCCGATGAGGTCGCCGGCCACGTCGCTCCGCCGGCCCCGCCCTCCTCCGCCACCGAGTTCCTGGTTGCGGTCATGGCTGAGCGTCGCAACCGCGAATATCGACGGCTGCGCATCCAGGCCGAGCGGCAGCACCGGCTGGGCCAGCGGCTTCACCGACTGCCCTACAGCTGAGCGGGACGCCTCCGCTCCCTCACGGATTCTCCAGGAGTGTTGCGCATCACATGCTCTCACCGTAAAATGAATCCGAATCATTATCTGAGTGTGGAGGAGATCTCTGTGAGCTCGCGGCTTGAGAACTACATCAACGGATCATTCGTGGCAGCCAGGGGTTCGACGGAGATGGACGTCACCAGTCCCGTCACCGGCGAGCGCGTCGCCCTTTCCCCGGTCTCCGATGCGGCCGACGTCGACGCCGCCTTCGCCGCGGCGCACGAAGCCTTCCGCTCATGGAAGTCGGTGACGCCGTCGGAACGCCAGCGCTGCCTGCTGGCGCTGGCGGACAAGATGGAGCAGCATTCCGACGAGCTGGTCGAGGCTCAGCACCGCAACACCGGACAGCCGCGGCGGATCATCGCCGAGGAAGAGGTGGCCGTCGGCGCCGACCAGCTGCGTTTCTTCGCCGGGGCGGCACGACTGCTCGAAGGCCGCGGAGCGGCGGAATACCTGGAAGGACACACCTCCTATGTGCGGCGCGAGCCGGTCGGCGTCGTCGCGCAGATCACTCCGTGGAACTTCCCGCTCATGATGGCCATCTGGAAGATCGGACCCGCCCTGGCCGCGGGCAACACCATCGTGCTCAAGCCCGCAGAGACCACACCCGAATCCACCCTGGTGCTGGCACGGCTCGCCGGGGAGGTGCTGCCCGCCGGCGTGCTGAACGTGGTGCTCGGCGACGGCAGCACCGGGCAGCTGCTCACCGAACACGGCACCCCCGCGATGGTGGCGATCACCGGCTCGGTGCGTGCGGGCCAGGCCGTCGCGACGTCTGCCGCGAAGTCGGTCAAGCGCACCCATCTGGAACTGGGCGGCAAGGCTCCTGCGGTGGTCTTCGCCGACGCAGATCTGCACAAGGCAGCCGAGATGATCCTGACCTTCGGCACCTTCAACGCCGGCCAGGACTGCACGGCGGTGACCCGAGTCCTGGTTCAGGACAGCGTCCACGACGCGTTCGTCGAGCTTCTCGCCGCCCAGGCGGCAAAGCTCACCACCGGCGAGCTCGATGATGCGAAGAACGACTACGGCCCGCTGAACAACGTGCGCCACTTCGAGACCGTCTGCACCAAGCTGGAGAACATCCCCGACCACGCCACGGTGATCACCGGGGGCGCACCGTCGAAGGACTCCAAGGGATTCTTCGTGAAGCCCACCATCATCACCGGGGTCCGCCAGGAGGACGAGCTGGTCCAGGAGGAGACCTTCGCCCCGGTGCTCACGGTGCAGCCCTTCTCCACCGAGGAGCAGGCCGTGGAGCTGGCCAACGGCGTGGACTACGCGCTGGCCTCGAGTGTCTGGACCACGAATCAGGGACAGGCGATGCGGATGAGCCGCGATCTCGACTTCGGCTGCGTCTGGGTCAACACCCACCTGCTGCTGGTGGCCGAGATGCCGCACGGCGGGTTCAAGGCCTCCGGCTACGGCAAGGACCTCTCGCTCTACTCAGTGGAGGAATACACCCGGGTCAAACACGTCATGCATGCCTTGGACTGAACGTCTCACCCTTCTCGACCCGGCGAGCCAGCCCGTCTACGAGGACCTCCAGGGTCATCTCAAAGGCTCGATCAGCCGAGGCGCGGGCGTCGGCTGATCGCAGCTCGGCTGCCCGGGCGAAGGTGGGTGCGATGTCGAGGCTGCCGCCCGGGTCGAAGATGTCCGCCGGGGCTGCGGCGTCATAGGCCGCTCCGAAGACCAGCGCCTCGATCCCGGCGATGATGTCCACCGCGGCGCGGTCTTCTATCCCAGCCGAGTGCAGGGCGCTGAAGACCCGCTCGTACATCCGCAGCGACTGCGGGGCGTCAGCGATGGGCAGCACGGCGATCAGCGGAATCAGCTCGGTGTGCTGCACATAGCACTCACGATAGGAGCGCGCCCATACGCTCAGCGCCTCCGGCCAGGGCAGCCGGTCGAAGGCGGAACAGTCAATCGATTCGTTGAGCCGATCCTGGATCAGCACCAGCACGTCCTGCTTGGAGGACACGTGGTTGTACAGCGCCGAGGCCGACACCCCGAGCTTGCGCGCCAGACCCGCCATGGTCAGATGGTCATACCCGCGCTCGGCGACCAAGGTCATGGCCTTGCCTGCGATCACCCCGCGCGAGAGCACCGGGGAGGTGGGTCGACCTCGTCCTCGAGATCGCGTCTTCTCCGCAGTCACTGTGCAATTCCCCCTGCTCATCTCGCGCCGTCGGCGACAGCGTCGACACCGGTGATCCGTCAGTCACTGGCCGCTGGCCACGAGGGCCCAGTCTATGGGCCTGACATCACCCCGGTGAAAATCTCCAGCAGGTCTTGACAACCGCTCGAGACTCCCCGTTAATGAATATAGTTAATTTATCCGCGAAGGGGAACAGCATGGAAGCTAAACGATCACTGGGCAGCAGCGAAGCGCGCGAGTGCGACGTCGTCGTCGTCGGCGCGGGACCCGCCGGGCTGATGGCCGCCCGGACGCTGCAGGCCGCAGGCCGCTCCACCATCGTGCTGGAGGCGCGAGACCGCGTCGGCGGGCGCACCTGGTCCCAAGAGATCGACGGCGCCTTCCTGGAGATCGGCGGCCAGTGGGTCTCCCGGAACCAGACCGCACTCCTGGAGCTCCTCGAAGAGCTGGGAATGGAGACCTTCACCCGCTACCGGGAGGGTGCGAACCTCTACCTCGACCGCGACGGCGTCCGCCACGAGTTCACCAGCGAGATGTTTCCCGCACCGGAGCACACTGTCGCAGAGATGCAGCGGATCATCGGGATCCTCGACGAGCTGTCCGCCTCCATCGGGCCCGAAGAGCCCTGGGCCCATCCGATGGCGCGCGAGCTCGACACCGTGACCTTCAACGCGTGGCTGCGCAGCCAGACCGAGGACGCCGCCGCCCGGGAGAACATCGCGATCTTCCTCGCCGGCGGGATGCTCACCAAACCCGATCACGCCTTCTCCGCGCTGCAGGCGGTACTGATGGCCACCTCCGCCGGATCCTTCAGCAACCTGGTGGACGAGGATTTCATCCTCGACCGCCGCGTGGTCGGCGGGATGCAGAGCGTCTCCGAAGCGATGGAGGCCCGGTTGCCCGCCGACTCGGTGCAGCTCTCCACCCCGGTGCGCACCATCGCCTGGAACCCCGACGGCGGGGTCACCGTCTTCTCCGATCGGGTCACCGTGCGAGCCCGCGAGGTCATCATCGCGGTGCCGCCGAACCTGTACTCGCGGATCAGCTTCGAGCCGCCGCTGCCACGGCTCCAGCACCAGATGCATCAGCACCAGTCCATGGGCCAGGTGATCAAGGTCCACGCGGTCTACGACCGTCCCTTCTGGCGAGAACAGGGTCTCTCCGGCACCGGCTTCGGTCCCAACGAGGTCTGCCAGGAGGTCTACGACAACACCAACCACCAGGACCATCGCGGCACCCTCGTCGGCTTCGTCTCTGATGAAGTGGCCGATCAGATGTTCACCCTCACCGCGCAGCAGCGCCGCGAAACGATCCTGCGCTCACTCGCCGCCTACCTGGGCGAGGAGGCGCTGACTCCAGAGGTCTACTACGAGTCGGACTTCGGCTCCGAGGAATGGACCCGCGGCGCCTACGCCGCGAGCTTCGACATCGGCGGACTCTCCCGCTACGGCGCGCATCAGCGCAGCGCGGTAGGTCCGCTGCACTGGGCCTGCTCCGACCTGGCGGCGGAAGGCTACCAACACGTCGACGGGGCGCTGCGGCAGGGACGCCGGACCGCCGCGGACGTCGTGGACCGCCTGGCGGGGAACACAGATGATGACGCGCAGCACACCGATCATGTGGAGGAGAACCATGGCTGAGAAGACTATTCGCCGGGTGGCGGTGGGCTTCGGCGGCGACGAGCGAAGCCTCGACGCCCTGGCGCTGGGAATCGCGCTGGCCCGGTCGGCCGGGGCACGACTCGACCTCATCCTGGTGATCCGCCAGGACTCGGCGTTCAAGCAGGAATATCCCCCGGTGGGAAGCGTCGTCGGGATCATCGCCGAACAGGCCCAGCAGTGGATCGCCGAGGCCGAAGCC
Source organism: Nesterenkonia sp. AY15 (assembly GCF_022565855.1). Classification (NCBI taxonomy): domain Bacteria; kingdom Bacillati; phylum Actinomycetota; class Actinomycetes; order Micrococcales; family Micrococcaceae; genus Nesterenkonia; species Nesterenkonia sp. AY15. The sequence goes on from NZ_JAJOYV010000006.1 coordinate 14,143, forward strand.
GTCATCCCGCCCGAGATCAGGCACCACAGCCACATCCGCCCCGCCGGCTCGATCGCCGAGGGACTCGTCTCCGCGGTGCAGGAGCTGGACTCCGACGTGCTGGTCACCGGCTCCGGCATCGGGTTCGGCCGGATCATGACCCACCCGGCGGTCACCGCGCTGCTGCACAGCTCCCCCGTCCCGGTGGCGCTGGCCCCCGCGGGCTACCGGGCGAACACGCAGATCACCGACGTGATGGCCGCCGTCTCCGCCGCTCACCCCGACCACCAGGTCACCCGTTCAGGTGAATCCTGGGCAGGCCAGCTGGGTGCCGCGCTGACCTTCGTGACCTTCGAGGACAAGGAATCCGGTCCGGCCCGGCACGATGCCGGGAAGGGGCCCGATGCCGACGCCGGAACAGCTTCCGCTGAGCCGATCAAGCACATCCTCGCCACCGGACGGACGCTGCGCCACGCGGTGGGCACGGTGGACTGGCCACAGGGCGGGATCCTGCTCATCGGCTCGTCCCCGCTGGCGCGACGCCGGCACATCTTCCTGGGCATGACGGCCGCCCGGGTGCTCTCCCATCTGCCGATCCCCATGGTCCTGCTGCCGCGCGACCCTGACACCAGCGCGCCCGCCGCGCGCTGACCGAGGAGACCACACCATGCGCGAACCCCGCAGCACCGACATCCAGACACCGGACCGACACACCCACAGCAAGGGACTGAGCATCGGAAGCATCGGTGCGCTCGGTGCTGTGGTCATCGGTGTCTCCACGATCGCCCCCGCCTACACCCTCTCCGGGGCGCTGGGCCCCACCGCCTCCGCCGTCGGTGATCACCTGCCGGCGGTGCTGATCGTCGGGTTCATCCCGATGCTGCTGGTCGCGCTGGGCTACCGACAGCTCAACCGCGCGATGCCCGACGCCGGCACCACCTTCACCTGGGCGTCGAAGGCCTTCGGTCCGTGGATCGGCTGGATGGGAAGCTGGGGCCTGCTCGCCGCGACCATCCTGGTGCTCTCCAACCTGGCCGGGATCGCGGTGGACTTCTTCTACCTGGCGATCAGCCAGATCACCGGAGTCGACTCGATCGCGGAGCTGACCCGCAACGTTCCGATCAACGTGATCACCTGTGTGATCTTCATGGCCGCGGCCGCCTACGTCTCCTACCGAGGCATGGAGACCACCAAGACCGTGCAGTATGTGCTGGTCTCCTTCCAGGTCCTGGTGCTGCTCTGGTTCGCCGTCGCTGCGTTCCGCCAGGTCTCCGCGGGCTCAGCCTTCGACGCCACGGCCTTCAGCTGGGAATGGTTCAACCCCTTCGGCATCGAGTCCTTCTCCGCCTTCTCCGCCGGCATCGCACTCTCGGTCTTCATCTACTGGGGCTGGGACGTGGTGCTGACCATGAACGAGGAGTCTCGCGGCACCACGACCACCCCGGGGCGGGCCGCGATCCTGACCATCCTGGTGGTCGTCAGCCTCTACACCATCGTCACCCTCGGGGCGCTGACATTCGCCGGCGTCTCCGACGGCGAGTTCGGCCTGGGCAACCCCGACATCCAGGAGAACGTCTTCGCGGCGCTGGCCGGACCGGTCATGGGCCCGATGGCGATCCTGATGTCGCTGGCGGTGCTCTCCTCCTCGGCCGCCTCGCTGCAGTCCACCATGATCTCCCCGGCCCGCACCATGCTGGCCATGGGCCACTACGGCGCCCTCAACCGGAAGTACGCCCAGGTCAGCCCGCGCTATCAGACACCTGCCTACGCCACCGTCGTCGCCGTGGTGATCGCCTCGGTGTTCTACGTGGTGATGCGCATCATCTCGGAGAACGTCCTGTGGGACACCATCACCACTTTGGGCATGATGGTCTGCTTCTACTACGGGATCACCGCGCTGGCCTGCGTCTGGTATTTCCGCGGTGAGGCCACGGCCTCCGCCGGGGACTTCTTCAACAAGCTGCTCGCTCCCCTGGTCGGCGGGATCCTGCTGCTGATCTTCTTCTTCCAGACCATCTGGGACTCCATGGACCCCGACTACGGCTCCGGCTCGGAGATCGGCGGCGTCGGCCTGGTCTTCATCCTGGGCATGCTGGTCTTCAGCCTCGGCATCGCCGCGATGTTCTGGCAGCACCACAAGCGGCCGGAGTTCTTCCGCCGGCGCTTCGAGACCACCGAATTCCCTACCCTCTGACGGAGCCCTATGACCTCGCCCCACGACCCGCTCCGGATGCCCCCGGAATGGGCGCCGCATGACCGGACCTGGATGGCCTTCCCACCTGCCAACGCAACCTTCGGCGACCCCGGTTCAGACACCCTGGACGCCGTCCGCGCGGCCTGGGGTCGGGTCGCCCGGGTCATCGCCGATCACGAACCCGTCACCGTGGTGGCAGATCCGCTGGACCTGCCGGTGGCCCAGGAGCTGCTCGGCGACGCAGTCACGCTCCGGCCGATGCCCTTGGATGACGCCTGGATGCGCGATATCGGGCCGACCTTCGTCCATCGGGCCGATGGCGAGCTCGCCGCGGTGGACTGGGCGTTCAACGGCTGGGGCGCGCAGAGCTGGGCGAACTGGACCCGCGATCAGCACATCGCCGCCGCCGTGACTGCAGTTTCGGGAGCCGCGCGGGTCACCAGCCTGCTGGTCAATGAGGGCGGGGGCTTCCACGTGGATGGTCGCGGCACGGTGCTGCTGACCGAGACGGTCCAGCGCGATGTCGGCCGGAATCCTGGACAGTCCCATGAACAGATCGAGGCCGAGATCCACGCCGCACTGGGCACCACCCATGCCGTCTGGTTCCCACGCGGACTGACCCGGGACTATGAGGAGTACGGGACCCGCGGCCACGTGGACATGTTCGCGGCCTTCACCCCGTCCGGGAGCATCCTGCTGCACCGCCAGGACGACCCGGCCCACCCGGACTACGAGGTGACCCGCGAGCTGCGCGCCTTCCTGGAGACGGCTCACGATGCCGCCGGCGATCCGTTCCGCATCATCGACGTCCCGGCGCCGGCCACCATCCTCGATGACGGCGAGCATGTGGACTGGACCTACATCAACCACTATGTGGCCAATGGGGTGGTGGCCCTGTGCGCCTACGACGACCCCAACGACGACACCGCCGCCGCGATCCTCGCCGAGGCCTATCCCGACCGGCGCATCGAACTTCTCGACGCCCGAGACATCCTGCGCTTCGGCGGCGGCATCCACTGCATCACGCAGCAACAGCCCTCCGCCGTGAGCCACTCGGCGCCGCTGAGCCTGGTCGACGGAGAGACGGACCGATGAGCGGGTCACCGGAGAGCGCCTTCGACGTCGTCGAAGCCACCATCGCCCAGCTGCGCGACGCCCTGGATCGCGGCGCGCTCACCAGCGAGCAGCTGGTGAAGGCGTATCTGGACCGGATCGAGGCGTACGACCGGCAGGACACCCAGCACGGTCCCCGACTCAACGCCACGGTGGTGATGAATCCACGAGCCCTCGAGGAGGCTCGTGCTTCAGACGCGCGGCGTGCCGCGGGCGAACCGCTGGGCGCGCTCGAAGGAATCCCCTACACCGCCAAAGACAGCTACAAGGCCGCCGGGCTGACCGTGGCCGCCGGCTCCCCCGCCTTCGCGGACCTGGTGGCACAGCAGGACTGCTTCGTCGTGGAGCGGCTGCGCGGCGCGGGAGCGATCCTGCTCGGGCTGACGAACATGCCTCCGATGGCCAACGGCGGGATGCAGCGCGGCCTCTACGGCAGAGCCGAGAGCCCCTACAATTCGGCGTTCCTGACTTCCGCCTTCGCCTCCGGATCCTCCAACGGTTCCGGCACGGCGACCGCGGCCAGTTTCGCCAGCTTCGGGCTGGCTGAGGAGACCTGGTCCTCCGGTCGGGCACCGGCCTCGAACAACGCGCTCTGCGCCTACACCCCTTCCTGGGGCGTCATCTCGATGCGGGGGAACTGGCCGCTGGTGCCGACCATGGACGTCGCCGTGCCGCACACCCGCACGATGTCCGACATGCTCGAGGTGCTGGAGGTGATCGTCGCCGATGACGCGCAGCCCCGCGGGGACTTCTGGCGGGTTCAGCCCTGGCTCGCTCTGCCACCGGCCTCTGCGCTGCGCCCGGACTCCTACGCCGCCCTTGCGGCAGATGACCCTTCTGCTGCCCGCGAGGTGCTGGGCGGGCTGAACATCGGCGCGCCCCGGATGTACCTGGGCGAGGATCCTGAGGCTGGCACCGCCGCGCCCAGATTCGACGGGGTGACCGGCATCGGGGGATCCACCGGACGAAGGGTGCTCCCGCGAGCCTCGGTGCTCGAGCTGTGGGAGGCCGCGGTCGAGAGCCTCACCGCCGCCGGCGCCACGCTCACCCGCAGCGACCTGCCGGTGGTGTCCAACTACGAGGGGGACCGGCCGGGAGCTCCGACCATCAAGACCCGCGGGCTCGTGTCGGAGGAGTACCTCCGCCAGGAGGTGGGGCTGCTCTCTGCCTGGTCCTGTGAGGATTTCCTGGCGGCCAACGCGGATCCAGCCCTGCACAGCCTCGTCCGCGTCGACGGCAGCCAGATCTTTCCGCCTCCGCCCGGGGCTCTGCCGGATCGCTACGACGGCTTCGATGATGACATCGCAACCCTGCCGGAGCTGGTGCGTGCCCACCCCGACCTGCACCTGGCGGGCATTCCGCTGATGCAGGACGGCATCGAAGGGCTCGTCCGCACCCGCGAGCTCGACTTCGAGCAGTGGATGGATCACCACGGCTTCGACGTCATCGCCTTTCCCGCGGTGGCCGACGTCGGGCCGGCGGATGCAGACGTCTCAGCGGACTCGGCCGAGCTGGCCTGGCGCAACGGGGTATGGGTCGCCAACGGCAATCTCGTCTGGCGCCACCTGGGGATTCCCACGGTGACGGTGCCCATGGGCACCATGGCGGACACCGGGATGCCGGTGGGGCTGACCTTCGCCGGACGCCCCTATGAGGATGCCCGGCTGCTGCAGATCGCCGCCGCCTTCGAAGCCACGGGGCAGCGCCGCACCGAACCACCGCTGACTCCTCGACTGTGAATCCTGCAGGCATCGAATCGAGCCGCGTCGTCCTCCGCGCCCGGCTCCCCGCACGCCCTCAGCAAGCCCCCTGCAGCAATCTGTCGCGAGACTGAAGAAGCCTGAACCTGGCGCGGCACGAACGTGTGCAGCGCACAGGCATGAGGCCCGACGCAGACGGCGCCCCCGACAGCCGGGGCTGCTGGGGACGCCGTCGCACCTCAGGCTCTGCCTGAGCGATCAGCTGAGGGATCAGCTGGGGGAATCAGTAGCGGTAGTGCTCCGGCTTGTACGGGCCGGCCACGTCCACGCCGAGGTAGTCGGCCTGGTCCTTGGAGAGCTCGGTGAGCCGGGCGCCGAGGGCGTCCAGGTGCAGCCGGGCGACCTTCTCGTCGAGGACCTTGGGCAGCACGTAGACGTCGGTCTCGTAGCGGTCCTCGCCGGTGTAGTCCGGAGCGGTCTTGGCGAAGAGCTCGATCTGCGCGATGGTCTGGTTCGCGAACGAGGAGCTCATCACGAAGCTGGGGTGTCCGGTGGCGTTGCCCAGGTTCAGCAGCCGACCCTCGGAGAGCAGGATGATCGAGTGGCCCTCGGCGCGGGAGCCGTCGGCAGGCATGACCCACTCGTGCACCTGCGGCTTGATCTCGACCTTCTGCACGCCGGGGATCGCGGCGAGGCCTGCGATGTCCACCTCGTTGTCGAAGTGTCCGACGTTGCCGACGATGGCCTTGTTCTTCATCTTCTGCATCGCCTCGGCGGAGATGATGTCCTTGCCGCCGGTGGTGGTGATGAAGATGTCCCCGGTCTCCAGCACGTCTTCCAGGCGGGCGACCTGGTAGCCGTCCATGGCTGCCTGCAGCGCGTTGATCGGGTCGATCTCGGTGATGATCACCCGGGAGCCCTGGCCGCGCAGCGCCTCGGCGGCACCCTTGCCCACATCGCCGTAGCCGCAGACCACGGAGACCTTGCCGCCGATGAGCACATCGGTGGCGCGCATGATGCCGTCGGGCAGCGAGTGGCGGACGCCGTACTTGTTGTCGAACTTGGACTTCGTGACCGAGTCGTTGACGTTGATCGCCGGGAACAGCAGCTTCCCGTCACGGGCGAACTGGTAGAGCCGGTTCACACCCGTGGTGGTCTCCTCGGTGACGCCGCGCAGGTTCTTCGCGATCCCGGTCCAGCGCTGCGGGTTCTCCTCGAGGGACTTCCGCAGCGTGGCCAGCACGTAGTGGTACTCCTCGGGATCGGAGTCCTGCGCCGAGGGCACGGCGCCGGCAGCCTCGAACTCGACGCCCTTGTGCACCAGCATGGTGGCGTCGGCGCCGTCGTCGAGGATCATGTTCGCACCCACGGTGGGATCCTCATCCACACCGGGCCAGGCGAAGATCTGGCTGGCGGTCCACCAGTACTCCTCGAGGGACTCGTTCTTCCAGGCGAAGACCGGCACGCCCTGCGGGTCCTCAGGAGTTCCGCGCGGACCGACGACGACGGCGGCCGCCGCCTCGTCCTGGGTGGAGAAGATGTTGCAGGAGGCCCAGCGGACCTCGGCGCCCAGGGCGGTGAGGGTCTCGATCAGCACGGCGGTCTGCACGGTCATGTGCAGCGAACCGGCGATGCGGGCTCCGGCCAGCGGCTGGGAGTCGCCGTACTCCGCGCGCAGGGACATCAGCCCGGGCATCTCGTGCTCGGCCAGCCGAATCTGGTGGCGGCCGGCTTCGTGTTGGGAGATGTCCGCGATGCGGTAGTCAAAACTCATAGGTATAGGAATCCTTCTGCTGTGTCGGGTGAGAGTTCGATGCCGTGCTTGGTGACGTGCTTGGTGACGTGCGGCGGGCAGAGGCTCAGCGCGGGGCGAGCAGCGTCGGCACGCCGCGTTCGATCGCGTAGCGCAGGCTGGGGTCATCCGTGGAGATGAGCTGATCCCCGTCCTGGCGCAGGGTGCTGCCGCTGACCGGACAGCGCAGGATCTTCAGCAGATCGTCAGAGAGTGCGACGGCGGCCCGCCCCGGTGTGGGGCTCGGCGCGACGGAGGACTGGGCACTGGGCATGGCCCAAGCCTACCGCGCAGGGCACAGCAGAGGGCCGGCGTCGTCATCCGACGACACCGGCCCTCTATGCATTCAGTTCAGGCTGTTGCGGGGCTGGTCAGTGACCGGCGCCGAGGTTTCCGGCCATCCGCTCGTGCAGAGCGGCGCTGGCGGTGTTGAGACCCGAGATCTCCACCCGCTTGCCGTACTTGGAGTACTTCTCGGTGATCGCGTCCAGGGAGGCCACGGTGGAGGCATCCCAGACGTGGGAGTTGTACATGTCGATCACGATGTGGTCGGGATCCTCCGCGTAGTTGAACTGGGTGTAGAGATCGTTGGAGGAGGCGAAGAACAGCTCGCCCCTGACCTCGTACTTCGCGATCTCCTCACCGAAGTGCTGTTCGATCCGGCGCTCCACGGTGGCCAGGTGAGCCACCCGGCGGGCGAAGAGCACCATGGCGGTGAGCACGCCGAGGCCCACACCGATGGCCAGGTTGTGCGTCCAGACGGTGGCGATGACGGTGACCAGCATGACCGCGGTCTCGGACTTGGGCATCATCTTCAGGGTCGAAGGCTTGATGCTGTGCCAGTCGAAGGTGGCGACGGAGACGAAGATCATCACGGCCACCAGCGCGGCCATCGGGATCATCGCGACGACGTCGCCGAGCGCAACCGCGAGGATCAGGACGAAGATCCCGGCGCAGAAGGTGGAGATGCGGGTGCGCGCACCCGAAGCCTTCACATTGATCATGGTCTGACCGACCATGGCGCAGCCGCCCATGCCGCCGAAGAAGCCGGTGATGATGTTCGCGGCGCCCTGGCCCCAAGATTCACGGACCTTGCCGGAGCGGGTGTCGGTGACGTCGTCGACCAGCTTGGCGGTCATCAGCGACTCGAGGAGCCCGACTGCTGCCATTCCCAGCGCGTAGGGCGCGATGATCTGGAAGGTCTCCATGGTGAAGGGGACATCCGGGATGAACAGCTCGGGGATTGACTGGGGCAGCTCGCCCTTGTCACCCACGGTGGGCACGTTCAGCGCGAAGACCACACCGAGCACGGTCAGCAGCACGATGGCCACCAGCGGCGGCGGCACGATGCTGGTGATCCGCGGCAACAGGTAGATGACCACCAGACCGAGGGCCACCAGCGGGTAGACCAGCCACGGGACGCCGATGAGATCGGGGAACTGCGAGGTGAAGATCAGGATCGCCAGCGCATTGACGAACCCGACCATCACCGAGCGGGGAATGAAGCGCATGATCTTCGCTACGCCGATGACCGCCAGCAACACCTGGAAGACACCGGCGAGGATGACCGCGGCGATGAAGTAGTCGATGCCGTGGCTTGCCACCAGCGGAGCGATGACCAGGGCGGTGGCGGCGGTGGCGGCGGAGATCATTGCGGGGCGTCCACCGAGGAAGGCGATCGAGACCGCCATCGTGAAGGAGGCGAAGAGCCCATAGCGTGGGTCCACGCCGGCGATCAGCGAGAACGCGATGGCCTCGGGGATCAGCGCCAGCGCCACGACCAGTCCGGCCAGGATCTCGGTCTTGAGCAGGCGCGGGGACTTGAGTGTGCGAAGAACCGACTGGCGTTCTTCGGGTGACAGCTCCTCGGCGACGGCCGTGGGCTTGTGTGCCATGAGGCTCCGTTCTCGGGTTGTGGACACAGCAGTGTCCATCGGATTACATACGACGTGCGGATGCGCAGCGCTGCGCAGGAAAGATTGGGGGAACCGGTGAGACAACCTCTAACCGGTCACGCCAAGAACCCTACCCTAACGTTAGGTGAGGGTTCACGTTCTGTGGTCAATGTCTCACCAGGTGGGCGCAGCCTCAGCTGCTGAGCTGGTTCCTGAGCTGTTCGGCCAGCAGATCTGCCTGTTCCAGGTAGGCCGCGAGCTTGGCGCGCTCCCGGTCCACATGCTCCAGTGACTCTTGCGCCCGATTGCGCTGATCCGCGTCGAGGGTGTCCAGCTCCAGCAGCGCCACGACCTCGGAGAGCTCCTCGAGGCTGAACCCCAGCGGTTTGAGGTACTTGATCCGCATCAGCCGCTGCTGGTCCGCTTCGCTGTAGAGCCGAAAGCCACCCTCGGTGCGGCCGCTGGCCGGAAGCAGGCCGACGTCGCCGTAATGGCGGATGGTCCGCAGGGACAGGCCGGTGCGATCGGCAAGCTCGCCGATGTGCATGGCTTCTGCGTGCGGACCTGTGCTCACGTGACCTCCCGGTGTCTCTGGCACGTCACTCTATCAACGCCTGCGAAGCGGGATGACCTGGCCTGAGGAGTCCACGCGCGCGTCGGTTCAGCTCTCGACTCAGTCGTCGAGCATGCGCAGATGACCGCGGGAGATCCCGGGACCTCCGACGCGGACGGGCCGAGCCATTCGGTCCCGGGTGGAGCGGGTGGGCAGCTCGGGCTCAGCGCCGCGCTCTGTTCCACGCTCCGCTGCCGGAGCAGACTGTCCTGACTGCTCTGCTTGACGCTGGGCCTCTTGGGCCAGCGCCCAGGCGGCTTGGACCTCCGGGGACTCGCGCACGGCGTCCGCCAGAGCAAGGAGGTCATCCTCCTGCTTCGGCGCTGAGGTCAGGGTCAGCCGAAGCACCTCCCAACCACGTGGCGGCGTGACCGACGCTGCGTGACGGTCGCAGAGATCATAGGTGTGCGGCTCCGCGTAGACGCTCAGCGGGCCCACCACCACGGTGGAGTCTTTATAGGAGTAGGTCAGGGTGGCGGCGGCAGGCCGCTCACAGCTGTTTCTGGTGCATCGACGCGAGGAATCCACGAGAGACCACCCTAGCAACCACTCCCCCGGATGCCTGGCAGGCACGACTTGTCGAGGCTTGCGGCCGGGGTGATCTCCGGCTGCTGGGACTGCGGCCGGCGGCCCGCCTGCGCCACCATCACGACGTCGGCCTTCACCAGTGCCGGGGCGAGGTGGCGACAGGAAGCGCGCAGCTCCCCCCCCCTCCCGGGTATGAGCACCAGAAGCGGACCTGCACCCTGGACGTCAGGCGACCCTCCCATCAGGGGCTGCAGGAACTGCGTGATCGGACCGGCCGCTTCTCGCGCGCGGCGCTGGGCCGAACCGCTCAGCGCAGCAGCCGCACCGGCACGTACTCTGCGGCCCCGCGCAGCGGTGAGACCGGGGTCAGGCTGAACGCACCGTCATCTGTGGTGGTGGACATCGTCGCGTGGACGCTGCCTTCGCCGTCGAGTTGCGGTTCGGAGAACACGATCACCGCGGCGCCGTCCTCGCTGTCGTCAGGTTCGGCGGAGGCAAGGTCGTCGGCGGAGATGACCCCCGCGCCATCCCCGGTGAGCTCGACGTTCTGCTCGGGCCCGAAATCTCCGTCGACGTCCATCACCCGGTAGGCGACGCTGCCCGAGGCGCCGGAGGCGAACAGGTGCAGCTCGGGCGCACCGAGCTGCGGCAGCAAGGTGCCGGAGCCCTCCCCGAGCGCCGTGGCTGGAGCCGCCCAGCTGAAGTCTGAGCCCGTCTCGGTCTCGCTGCGCACCCCCACATAGGCCGGAACGTCGGTGCGCACGCGGATGTCTCTGGCGCCGGGCTCGAGGCCGCGCAGGTTCACGGCGTCGATCTCGCCGCCGTTCACGGTGAAGACGCCGGGGGTCTCGATGACCTGCTGGCCGTCCTCGCCGTAGACCTGCAGCTCAACGGTCGCGCCCTGATCACCCGGGACGTGGATCCAGAGCTCCGGCGGCGTGGTGCTCTCCTCATCGTCGTCGTCTCCGGAAGCGGGGACGCCTTCGGGGATCGGCACTCCGGGCATCAGGTGCTCGGTGCCCGGGGCTGTCATCTGGGGAAGAAACTCCACGCCGGTGCCGGTCAGCCCGGACGCGCGGGAGGACTGCAGCTGCGCGGTGACCGGCGCCCCGGCTGAGCGGACCTGGACACCCAGGTCCGACCCCGAAGAGGCCAGACCGGCGATGTTGACCGAGCGGGTGGTCTGACCGGGGACGACGATGGATCGCGTCCCGGTGGTGCCACGATCTCCGTCGGAGTCCACGCTCGTGATCTCTACCGTGGCGGACCGGTCGAAGGGATTCGCAAGAGTCAGCAGCGACGAGGATCCGGCCGCGGTCTCGGGGCCGAAGAACCACTGGCTGCGTTCGGGGGCGGTGCACTGACCGACGGCGAGACCGGCCACCGGGCCGTCCTCGGCCTCGTACTCATAGAGCGCTGCGGCCGCCGGCGCGCTGCCATCGGCAGTCGCGGCGGTCTCCAGCAGCGGCGGCCGGGCGACGTCGAGGTCTGACTCATAGACCGCCTCGCGCTGGGTCAATGGGGCCTCCGCCTGTGCGGTGTCCCCGCCCTCCTCGATCTCACCAGCGTCTGCGGAGGATGCTTCGGTCAGGACGTCCTCGTTGACGCGGCCCTCCTGGTTCAGCTGCGCCCACCAGGAGTCGGGGAAGGACCCGTTGAGATCCGTGGCGAAGAGCACCGCGGAGAACCGTGAGACGGCCGAGGAGTCCCTGTCGCGGTACTCGAGCTGGCCATCGGTGGTCAGCGAATCGGGCTGGCCGGGCAGCGGCGGACAGATGAAGGTCCGCCCAGCCTGCGGAGCGGCCACGGAGACGGCACCCAGCGCCGCTGACGCCACCTGGCCCTCTCCGGGAGTCCCGGTGGCGGCCTCGGAGCGGCCATCCATCAGGCCATCCACTGCGACCGAGCCGATCATGGTGGCCAGAACTCCGGCGGTCACGACGACGGCGGCCGTGCGGGACTTCGTGCCCCTTCGTCTCCTGAGGGCGGTTGTGTGCTCCGCGCCGGACTCAGGGCTGCCGTCATTGTTCCGGGCTCCACGGCGGCGGTCCCGCCAGGTGCCCTTGGGACGTTTCTGCTTTCCAGAAGTCGAGGGCGCAGCCGACGTCTCGGTGACGGCCGAAGCCTCGGTGCTGGCGGACATCTCGATGTCGGCCGGAGCCTCGATCTGATCGTCGGCCCCGGTGTCGACAGGGGAAGGCCCGACAGCGACCGGCTCGGCGGCGGATTCAACGGCAGGGGCAGCCTTTGCCGCCGTGGCCGGCTTCTGCTCCTCCTCCCGGCGCTGGCGTTCCTGCTCCTCCCGGCGCTGGCGTTCCTGCTCCTCCCGGCGCTGGCGTTCCTGCTCCTCCCGGCGCTGGCGTTCCTGCTCCTGCCGCTGCCGGCGTTCTTGCTGCTGCTCCATGCGCAGCCGCTGCTCTTCAGCCTTCAATTCGGCTCGGGCCGCGGCCGCGTCCTGCTTGGCCTTCAGCGTGGCGGCGCGCTCCTGGTCGCGGATGGCGCGCCTGCGCGCCTGGCGCTGCTCCTTGATGAGCTTCTTGACCCTGACCTTCTTGGCGCTCATCCTCGGCGTCCCTCCAGCTCATCGGTGTCTGCCACGGGAAGCATGCGGCTTCCGCGGGGCAGCGGGATGGCGATCAGCGCCACCAGCAGCAGGAATACGCCCAGAGTGATCAGCACCGGCAGCTGGTAGCCGCTGCGGTGATCTGCGCTGAGCTGACCCTGCAGCCCCGCACCCTGATCGGTCAGCGCCTCCGCGGGCAGCTCGAAGCGCTGCATCCAGGCGGCAGATCCATCGGAGGACTGTGCGGGCGCGTCGGTCTGCACCGCCACAGATTCGAGGTCCTGGCCGTCCCAGCTGGCTCGCCAGCCCTTCGCGTGCTCGGTGGAGAGTTCCAGCAGGTACTCGCCCTGCGGATCCAGACCCAGGCCGGCGCCGTCGTCGGCTGTGACCTGCTCCAGATCGACGTCGAGCGCCTGCGCATGGCTCGGCAGAAGCGCCTGCACCTCACCCTGGGGGTCCACGATCCGGGCCCAGCTGGTGGGAACCCCGGAGACGCCCTTCCCGGAGGGCAGCAGCGCACCCTCATCGAGCTCGGCCCGCCACAGCTCACCGCGGTCGGTCACCCCCACCGGAACGAGTCCGGCGGCGGTGTCCACGGCGTCGCTGAGCACAGCGGGTTCGTTCCGGTCGATGAGCACATAGCCCACGCCCAGCTCTGCCATCAGGTCTTCGGTCTCCAGCGCCCCGGGTGTGATCAGCGACGCGATCAGCGAGGCCAGGCGCTCTTCGGCGGCAGAGAATCCAGTGACCGTCTGCGCTGGGCCGCCGGCGTCGTCGCGGGTGCCGCCGAACAGGTTCGGGATGCGGTCCGGCTGGGCCCACAGCGGCATGTCACCGGCGGCGACCACCGCGCGGGACTTGTCCAGCGTGCGCCCCTCCCCGGAGACCAGCTCGCCGATCACACCGGGATCAGCCGCAGAGAGCACCAGCGTGCGCACCTGCGCGGGACCGGTGCCCTGGTCTGCGGCCGTGGCCGGGAGCTGACGCAGCGCCCCGGCCTCGATGAGCGTCGGAGCGGCGTTGACCGCGGTCAGCGGCTGACCGGTCAGCGGCGCGTCCGGCATCATGCGCGGGCTGTAGAACAGGACCAGAGAGGCGCCGATGGCAAGCACGAGCAGCGTGGAGATCACCGGGGTGATCGTGCCGCCCACCCGGGGGAAGGCCAGCGGGAACCGGTCCAGCGATGCCATACCGGCCGCCAGCAGGCAGAACAGCAGCACCGAGACCAGCGGTCCAGGGTTTCCGCTGATCACCGCGGTGCCGTCGGATCCTGCGGCCAGGAGCCCGACCAGCGCGGAGAGGCCGAGGGTCGCGAGCAGCAGTGTGCCCGCCACGATCGGCAGCGGCCGCGTGCGGCTGCCGGTGAAGATGCCCAACAGAGCGATGATCAGCAGCGGAAGCCCGATCAGCAGTGCGATGCGCAGGCTCCAGAAGTCCCCGGCAAGGTAGGCCGGCAGCCAGGATCCTGAGGCGCCGGCGGAGGCCAGTCCGGCGGCGGGATCGAAGGCGCGGGAGAAGCCGAGCAGCTGCTGCCACAGCGGGGCGGCGTCGGCGGTGAGCGCACGGCCCGGCTCATGGACGAGCACCGCGGCGAGGTTCTTGCCCTGCATGACGGCGGAGGCGATCATCGGGGCGGCGACGGCGAGCGAGGTCAGCGGGATCAGCCACAGCGGGCGGCCCCGGCGACCCAGGATCAGGGCGAGGGCGACCCCGACGAGCACCACCAGCGGCAGCAGCGTCGGGGACGCGGCGGTGAGCACCATCAGCAGCAGCGCAGCGCCGGTGGCGTACTCCCAGCTTCCGGCGACGCCCAGGCCGACGGCGGCGCGGCCGACCGCCCGGACGGTGGCCACCACGGCGACCGGCAGCAGGATGTGGACCAGGACCGCTCCGATGCGACCCTCCCCCACGGCGATGTGCAATGTGGGCATGGCGGTCCAGAGCAGCGCCGAGACCACCCGTCGGGAGGCCTTGGTAGACCAGAGACCCGCGGCGTACCAGGCGCTGAGCGCGCTCAGCGGCAGCGCGAGGATCAGCAGCCAGACGAGCACGGCGGATCCGTGGCCGAAGCTCAGCGCGGAGAGCGCCAGCAGCAACAGGTTGAACGGGTCCGCGGCGGAGAGCGACCCGAGGCTGTCCGCGGCCAGGAAGCTCACCGAGTGGGCGAAGACCTCCGGCAGCGAACCTGCCAGCGGGAGTGCGGCGCCGCCGGTGATCGCCTCCGCCGAGAGCAGGTCTCGGAAGGCCAGCAGGGATGCTCCGGCCAGCGCCAGCAGCATCAGGAACAGCCCGAGTCGGTCCCCGGAGCGACGCGAGGGCATCTCGTCGAACTCGCCGTCGGAGGCCCCGATCTCGAGCAGGGCGTCCTCGTTGTTCTCGCGTTCGCCGGTGTCATCGGGTTCGCCGTAGAACCCGGGGGTGAACCGGGTGCGCGGGACCGAGACGGTCTCAGCGGTCATCACCGAGCGTCGCTGCGCCCGGACCTCGGAGGGGCTCAGCGTCCTCCGAGCCTCGGCCTGGCGTCCGGCGCGCAGCAGCTCGGCGGCGGAGCTGATCTGTTCGTCGCGGCTGAGTCGGGCCAGGGCGGCTCTGCGGCCCTCGGTGGCGAAGCGACGCGTATGGGCGATCGCTCCCAGGCCCAGCAGGGCGCGCAGCGTGGCGAAGAACTGACCGGCGCCGGCATCAGGTGCCTTGACCACGGTCAGCCCGATCAGCCGCAGCAGCGCGGAGACCCACATGCCCAGCCAGAGGAACGGGACCGCGATCGGGGTCGCGTTGACGAGTCGGCGGCGGATCTGACTGATCCGCTGGGCGGAAGGGAGGTAGAGCGTGCCGCCGAGGCGGTGGACGGTGTCTCGGCGGGGCGGGTCCTCGCGGAGCACCCGGGCGGTGGGTTCGATGACGATGTGCGCGCCGACCTCGCGGGCGCGGCGGCAGAACTGCGCGGCGGCGTAGTCTCCGCTGAGCCCCGGGTCGAAGCCGCCGAGGTCGCCGAAGAGTGAGGCATGCACCAGCATGCCCTCCCCGGAGACGGCGGGGACGGCGTCGCGGCCGTCGTACTGGCCCTGGTCCAGCTCCTTGGGCTCGGTGGCGGTGAGGACCTCCGCGGAGCGGGCGCTGAAGAGGCCCGCATTGACCAGCCGTTCCGGGGTCTCGGCGGAGAGCTGCTTGGCGCCGATGACCTGGATCTGCGCGTGGTGCTCCTCGTCCTTGACGGTGAAGAGGCGCTCTTCGAGCCGCTCCAGGGCGTCTGAGGTGGGGACCGTGCCGGCGGGCATGATCCAGAGCCACTGGTGGCGCGGATTGAAGCCGTCCGGCAGCTGCCGTTCGAGGCTGCGCCAGAGCTGGGTGGTCTTGGTCCCGCCCGAGCCCTTGCCTGCGGTGCTGCGTGCCTGTCGGCGGTCTTCGAGCAATCCGGATCGCAGCGAGCGCGACAGGTCCTGTACCCCGCGGTAGCTCGCTGCCGAGAGTTCGATGATGTGATCGGGCGCCCGGGACTGCGCGGCCAGCGCGTCCCGGGTCCGCTGCATTGCGGTGCTGGAAGCGCCGGGGGCGGCGTCGGGTCCGGCGTGGCCTGGAGCGGACGACAAATCGCCGCCGTCGTTCAGGACGACGGCGGCGATGTGGGGGCCAGAGTGACCGTTGATCAGAGTGCTCTCTTTCGCAGCTTGCGCCGCTCCCGCTCGGACAGTCCGCCCCAGAT
This sequence comes from Nesterenkonia sp. AY15, assembly GCF_022565855.1. NCBI lineage: Bacteria > Bacillati > Actinomycetota > Actinomycetes > Micrococcales > Micrococcaceae > Nesterenkonia > Nesterenkonia sp. AY15. The sequence continues at coordinate 30,223 of NZ_JAJOYV010000006.1, forward strand.
GCCGAAGCGCTCGTCGTTGCCCAGCGCGTATTCCAGGCATTCCTGCTTCACGTTGCAGGCGCCGCAGACCTTCTTGGCGTCTCGCGTGGAGCCGCCCTTCTCGGGGAAGAAGGCTTCCGGGTCCGTCTGCGCGCAGAGCGCGTCGACCTGCCAGGCGAGCTCGCCCTCGATCTCATCGGTGGGAACGAGCGCGGGCAGGCCCAGCCAGGTGGTCCTGCTCGAGTCCGCGGGACGGGTCTCCGGCGCTGCGGTCTCACGGCCAGGCAGCTCGCGGGTCGGGGCCTCAGTGCGGCGGGAAGGAGCCTCACTGAGAGCGGTGACCGAAGAGCTGGTGCCGGCCGAGGCGTTCCCCGCAGAGCGACGTTCGGCCTCTTCATGGGCGGCGAGGAATGCGGTGGCCTGATCCTCGAGGGTCTTGCCGTGCTCCAGCCGCTCGGCGGCCTGAGGATCAGCAGGGTCCACGAACCAATCAGCAGGAACCTCTAGACCCGTCCTGCGCGCTATGGCCGTGGTGCCGGGCTGTTCTGTGCCCAGCCGCTCTGCGTTCCCCATCAAAGGGCCTCCCGAGGTTGATCATGCGTGTACTGCTCCTAATTACACTGGCGTAAGTAATGATCCGTCAAGTGAGCGACTTAAGTCGCCACTATCAGACCGTCAACCCCTCGATCACGCCCGACACGCCGTCAAAAATAAGCTTGCCGCGAGGCGTGGCGGGCCCAGGAGAGAAACTATGACCCCGCTCACACTCGGCGGCTCGACCGCCCGGCCGCCCCAGACGTTCCCTGCCCTGCTGGACCTGCTCGAGTCTCGTCCGCAGCCCGCGCTGATCTGGTATGGAGCAGGCGAGGACCAGGAACGCGTGGAGCTCTCCGGGCGGGTGCTGCAGAACTGGACGGTCAAGCTGATCGGCCTCTTCAGCCAGGAATGTGAGATCGATGAAGGCGCCGCCGTATTGGTCGACGCCGCACCTCACTGGAAGGCCACCGCCGTCCTGCTGGCCGCAGGAGCCTTGGGCTGGAGGGCCACCCTGGTTGCGCTGGGAGCCGCGCAGAACGACGACGACGCCCGCGCAGCCACTGCCTCGGCGCTGGAGCCGGGGTTGATCCTCACCGACCGGCCCGGCGACTGGACCGGCGCGGGCCCGTTGGCGCATGCTCTCGGGGATGCGGAACTCGCGGCGCTCTCCCCCGGCCTGCTGGATGCGTCCTTCGAGGAGGCCACCGGGCAGCGACTTCCGGCCTGGGCGCTGGACATCTCCGCCGAGGTCCGCCAGCATCCGGACCAGCTGCCGGCTCCGCTGCCGCCGCTCGAGCTGCCCGGGGCGGACGCAGGGGCCGGGGCGGGCGGCAGTGTGGGCGGTGGGCTCGTCGTCGTCGGTGAACCGACCGAGGTTAGCCTGAAGGACTGGGGACTGGTGCGCTGGGGCGGCGGCGAACTGTTCGCTCAGATGCTTGCAGCCTGGGCGCAGAGCCGCCCGGTGGTGCTGTTCCAGGGTGATCCCGCCGCGCAGCCGAAGGCCTGGGAACAGATGCTGCGCAATGAGGGGATCCGCTGACAGCGGCTCCCCTCACCCACTCGATTCCCGCGGCGATGCCCGTCCCATCCCTGCGGCGGAGACGGGTGGAATGACCCGCGGATTCGACAGCTGTCCGACTGTGGAGCTGCTCAGCCCGCTGGCTCAGCGGGAGGTGACCTCGGCGGCGTCGGCGGCTGGATCTTGTTCAGTGGGCAGCTCCGCGAGACCCGAGCGGTCGGTGGTGAAGACCCAGTACTTGTAGGCGAAGAAGCGGAATACGGTGGCCAGCACTAGGCCGATCACGTTGCCGGCGATGAAGACCTCGCTCACCGAATCCATGCCCAGGGCGTACTTCGCGATGCCCACGCAGCCGGTCTGGATGCCCAGGCCGATCGCGTTCATCAGCAGGAACATCACCAGCTCGCGGGTCTTGCCGGTGGAGCGCTTGTGCCGGAAGGTCCAGTAGCGGTTCGCCATCCAGGAGAAGAGCGTGGCGACGACGCCGGCGACGACCTTGGCCTTGAGCTGCGAGTCATCCATGGGGCCGCTGATCAGCCAGAGGAAGATCGCGGAGTCGATGATGAAGGCGACGCCGCCCACGGCGCCGAACTTCGCGACCTCGCGCCAGAGTCTGAGGACGAGGGTTTCGATGCGCCGGTACAGCTTGGGGATCATGGGAATAGTCCTACAGGTCTTGGCTGGCGAAGGAGGTGCTGGCCAGGAAGGCCTGGGCGTGAGCGGATGCACTCAGCCGGTGGCCGGCGATTGCCGGCAGGAAGGCGGATTCGCCCGGAGTAAGGGTGAGCATACGAGGCGTTCCTGGGGCTGCGGTGAGTTCTTCACCGGCGGCATCCTCGCTCGAGGCCGCGTCGGGAGCGTGCAGCGTGAACGTTCCCGCGGTGCAGAGCACGATACCGGGACCGAGTCGATCCAGCACCGTCTCGCCTGGGAACTCGATCAGCTCCAGCTGGAACTCCTCGAACGGAGCCTGGTACTGGGTCCGGCGCGGAGCGGGCCCAGACTCCTGCACCGGACAGTGTGGGACCGGGAGCACGCCGAAGTCGGTGACGCTGAGCAGTTCATCGACGGCAAGGGGCTTGCTGGTCAGTCCGCCGCGCAGCACGTTGTCAGAGTTGCCCATCAGCTCCACTCCCACCCCGTGCAGATAGGCGTGAAGATTGCCGGCCGGGAGGTAGATCGACTCTCCGGGCTGGAGCCTGACGCGGTTCAGCAGCAACGTGACGAAGACACCGGGATCTGCGGGGAACGCCGCGCTGACGTGCGCAAGCATCTCGCGCGTGCCTGGGTCCAGCGCATCGCGGAGGGCGGCCCTGCCCTGCCCGTCAGGCAGGTCGGCCCGACCCAGGAACCTGTGCAGCTCTTCCGCGGCAGCCTGGGTCGCGTCGCGTCCGCTGCGCAGCAGATGCTCGAGCCCTCCTGCGTAGTCCTGCGCCGCCACGAAGTCGTGGAGCCGGTCCAGAAGCGCGGGCAGCTGCTGGTCGTCTGCCGGGCGTTCGACACCGGCAACGGCCGAGCTGAGCGATGTCAGCGCCGCTTCGGCCTCCGCGTGGGGCCGGAATCCGCACAGCGCGGAGAACTCCGTCAGTGCGACGATCAGCTCAGGTTTGGCGTTGGGGTCCTTATAGCTGCGATGCGGGGCGTCGAGCGCGATTCCCGCCGCCTCCTCCGCTGCGAAGCCACGCCGGGCCCGGTCCGCGGTGGGGTGGGACTGGATCGAGAGCGGCTGCTCGGCGGCGAGGACCTTGAGCAGGAAGGGGAAGCTTCCCGGAGCCTGGTCGGAGCCTCGCAGGTAGTCCGGGAGCGAGGTGACCTCGACCGGCTGCCGCACAGACTCAGGGGCCAGCTGCAGGGAGGAGGGGTCTCCAGGGTGAGCACCCATCCAGATCTCCGCCCGCGGGGTCGCCGAAGCGGCCCAGCCGAAGAGCTCGCTGAACGCGGTGGTGGAACCCCACGCATACTCGCGGACGGGGTTGATCATCATGAACATCGGGAGAACCTTATCAGCCCTATTTCACCGGGTCACAGCGGTAATTCGAGGAGGCGGCCTCCTCCAGCACTGCGGTCTGACCGTTCAGCTGAGCCTCGACCAGGTACTCCCGGGTCAGTTCAGAGCCGTCTGGCTGAGTGGGCGGCGGGGTGGAGTCGATCGGGGGTTCGTCATCTTCCACAGCGTCGGCGGCCTGCTGCGTGGCCTGCGGTGTCGTGAGCGTCACACCCAGCGCACCCGAGTGTGCGGGCAGGAACCCTGCGGATCCGAAGAGGCCTCCGCCGCTCTGGTGCTCCTCATTGGCGATGAGCTCATCCACCCGGCGCTGGATCTGCTCGAAGTCCGGGTAGGTGGAGAACATGTCACCGGAGGCGCCGAAGTCCGGGGCCCCGAGCACCAGTCGCTGCGGAGTCTGGCCCTGCGCGTCGACGGCCAGGTCCAGGAAGGAACCCAGCTGGGACTGCGGCAGGTTGGTCTCCACCACGTTCTCTCCGGCCTGCGTGATCTCGCTGAAGCGCGAGAGCAGCGTCTGCGGGTTGAACTGGGACATCATCGCCTGCTGGATGCACTGTTGACGCTGGATCCGGTTGTAGTCGGAGCTGAAGGTGCGCGATCGCGCGTAGGCCAGTGCCTCCTGGCCAGAGAACTCGTACACCCCGGGGGCCCACCAGTTGTCGCCCCAGCTGCCATCGGGCATCGGGCCGCGGTAGGGCACCCAGCCGCCGGAGTTCACGCTCACCCCGCCCATGGCGTCGATGAGGTCCTCGAAGCCGCCCATGTCCACCATCACGTAGCCGGAGACCTCAAGGTTCAGGCTGCCGGAGACCGCGTCCATCATGGCCTCGGCACCGGGATCCTCGGCCTCGGGATAGAGGTCCTGATGGTTGTCCATCACATCGGTGTAGAGGAAGTTGATGATGCACTCGTCGCCGCAGTCATAGCCTGTCGGGTAGACGGCGTTCAACGGGGAGTCCTCGTTGAACTGGGCGTTCTGGAAGTTGCGCGGAATCGAGAAGATGATGGTCTCCGCGGAGTCCTCGTTGACGCTGACCACGTGGATGGAGTCTGGCCGAAGTCCCTCGCGTCCCTCGCCGGCGTCGGCGCCTATGAGCAGAAAGTTATATCGACCGTCCACGGCGTCGATGCCGGGCCCGGCGGCGAAGATCCCGCCGAGAGCCGCACGGCCCTCGTTGACCAGCTTGGCGCCGTAGCCCAGCGTTCCGGAGGTCACGGTCATCAGCACCACCAGCACGACGACGACGATCGGCTTCAGTCGCGGCGCCAGGGAGGTGAAGTGGAGCAGCCTGAAGGTGTCCAGCCAGAGGATCAGCCAGCCGATCGCCAGCGCGCCCAGCACCACGGCGCTGAGCCAGAGCATGAACGGCTGGGTCAGCAGAGAGAGCACGACCCCTCGCATGGTGAGGAACATCAGTCCCAGCAGCAGTGCGGAGAACCAGCAGGCGACCGTCACCGCCAGGGCGGCGCGGCCGAGCTTCTTGGAGCCTGCGGCGACCTGGGCGGCGCCGGGGATGAAGAGGGTCAGCGCCAGGAGCATGAGGGCGCGACGGGTGCGGTCGGTCGCGGAACCACGCTGCGGGCTGCGGATCACATCCGGTTCGCTGTTGAACCGGTGGTAGCTGATGGCGGAGTCGGTCATCGTGTCCGGTACGTCTCCAGCTCGGCGGCTTCTTCGCGCAGCGCGGCACCCTTCGCGTGGGCCTCAGCCGCCAGCGCCTTCTGGAAGTCGAGCAGCTTCTCGCGCAGCTGTGCGGCCTGGGCCGAGTCCCCGGCAGCCAGAGTGCGCACGGCGAGCAGCCCCGCATTGCGGGCGCCGCCGACGGAGACGGTGGCCACCGGGACCCCGGCGGGCATCTGCACGATGCTCAGGAGTGAATCCATGCCGTCGAGGTGCTTCAGCGGCACCGGAACGCCGATCACCGGCAGCGGGGTGACCGAGGCGAGCATGCCGGGCAGATGGGCGGCTCCCCCAGCACCGGCGATGATGACCCGGATCCCGCGCTCGTGCGCGGTCTTGCCGTAGCTGATCATCTCTTCGGCCATCCGGTGGGCCGAGACGACGTCGGCTTCGAAGGTGATGCCGAACTCGTCCAGCGCCTGCGCGGCGGCCTTCATGACCGGCCAGTCGGAGTTCGACCCCATGACGAGGCTCACCTGGGCGGCGCCGGGGGCGCCGGGCTGGGCCTGGGCTTCCCCTGGCCTCGCATCGGTGGGGTGGTTCTCGGTGGTCTGGCTCATTGGGCGGGTCCTTCCACGATGATCTCGGCCACGTCTGCTGCAGCTCGGCGCACACGCTGAAGCCTTGCTCGACGTGCCTCCCAGGTCTCCTGCGTGGAATGGGTCTGGGTGAGGATGTTCACGTGCCCGATCTTGCGACCCGGGCGGGCCTCTTTGCCGTAGAGGTGAATCTTCGAGCCCTGCGAGCGGCGCATCGCCGCGGCGAAGGAGCCGTGCAGGGATCGCTCGCCGGCGGCGGCGCTGCCGAGCAGGTTCTTCATCACGGTGTAGCCGCCGGCGCCGCCCTTGACCTCGGTGGCGCCGAGCGGAAGGCCCAGCACCGCGCGCAGGTGCTGCTCGAACTGGCTCGTGATGGACCCGTCCATCGTCCAGTGCCCGGAGTTGTGCGGCCGCATGGCCAGTTCGTTGATGTAGATGCCGGGGATGATTCCAGCCTCGGGGTCGGCGTCATCCTCACTGATCTCGAAGAGCTCTACTGCGAGCATGCCGGTGACCTGGAGCTTCTCCGCGATCGTGCGGGCGATGCGCTCGCACAGGTCCAGATGGTCCTGGCTGGTGTGCGGCGCGGGGGCGATCACCTCGTCGCAGACTCCGTGGGTCTGGGTGGATTCCACCACCGGGTAGGTCACGGTCTCCCCGGTGGCCGAGCGCGCGACCTGGGCGGAGAGCTCGCGGGTGTAGGGCACCTTCTGCTCGGCGAGCAGGCCCGCGCCGGATTCGGCGGCGCGGGCGAACCAGTCCTGGGCGTCAGCGGCCTGCTCGGACGAGTCGATCATCCGCACACCCTTGCCGTCGTAGCCGCCGCGCGGAGTCTTCAGCACCACCGGCCAGCCGGCGTCGGCGCCGAAGCTCAGCAGCTCGTCGACGCTGCGGACCTCGGCCCAGCGCGGGTTCGGCAGGCCCAGCTGCTCCACGGCGCGGCGCATCGCGAGCTTGTCCTGGGCGTAGATCAGCGCCTCGGGACCGGGATGCATCTCGGCGCCGTTCGCGGTGAGAGCGTCAAGCACCTCGGCAGGCACGTGCTCATGATCGAAGGTGATCACGTCTAGGCCGGCCGCGAACGCCGTCACGTCTGCGGGGGCGGTGTAGTCCCCCAACGTGGTGTGCGGGATGACCTGCGCGGCCGAGGAGTCGGCCGAGCCGGCGAGCAGATGCAGCTCGATGCCCAGCTCGACGGCGGCGGGGGCCATCATGCGGGCCAGCTGGCCGTCGCCGATGACCCCGATCCTCGGGGTGCCGGCGGGGCCGCTGGGCGGGGCTGGGTTGCTGTCCTGTCGCGTCACAGTCCCCAATTATGCGCCATGACCTCTGCTCGCCCGCACAGGGAAACACCCCCGGGTGGAGCAGACCGCGCCGGACAGCTGGCCGCAGGGACGATCTCCAGGTCACTCGGCGAATATGCAGGTTGCAACCCTAGCCTGGTGCCCACGTGTCGGCGCGGCGGAGGGGCGGGACAACAATGGGACGCTTTGTAGTGACCTTTGACACCTCAGATTCAGAAGTGCTGGAACGGGACGCTCCCGGGCTGCTCAGCGCCCAGGGCTTCTCCACCGACATCTATTTCCCTCGACTCGGCGTCGGCGTGGTCGACGGCGAGTCCAGTGACCTCGAGGCGTTCAGCGGTCGATGTCGTGAACGTCGAGCGCCGATGAGCTACAGCCGGGAGCTGACCTACTACGCGATCGGGGCGACCCCCGCCGAGCGCACGACGACAGCCGCAGTCGTCGACACCGCTGCACTGACCTGGGGGTTGCAGGCCATTGAGATCGGCCGCGCCCAAGCGGCGGGGCTCACCGGCGCCGGGGTGCGCATCGCGGTGCTGGACACCGGTTTCGACGTCGACCATCCGGACTTCGCCGGCCGCGTGGTGACGGCAGAGTCCTTCATCGCCGGGGAGGGTCCGGAGGACGTCCACGGTCATGGCACGCATTGCGTGGGCACCGCCTGCGGACCCTGGGCTCCCCCGTCCGGTCGAGGCTTCGGCGTGGCCCCCGGGGTCGAGATCTTCTCGGCGAAGGTGCTCGGTGCGGACGGATCCGGCTCAGACGCCTCGATCCTCGCTGGGATCGATTGGGCGCTGGCGAACAACTGCCAGATCATCTCGATGTCACTGGGCGCCGATGTGCGCGAGGTCCATCCTCCGTATGTGACCGCTGGTCGGCGGGCGCTGGAGCGGGGTTCGGTGCTGGTAGCCGCGGCGGGCAACAACGCCGGACGAAGCGCAGGAAACCCCGGCTTCGTGGGGGCGCCGGCGAACAGCCCCTACGTCATGGCGGTGGCCGCGCTGGACACCGGGCTGCACGTGGCGGACTTCTCAGCCCGCTCCCTGCCGCACGATGGTGGGCAGGTCGACATCGCCGCCCCCGGGGTGGACGTCTACTCGTCCTGGCCGCGTCCCGAGCACCACCGCAGCATCAGCGGCACCTCCATGGCAGCCCCACACGTCTCCGGCATCGCCGCCCTGCTCTCGGCCTCCACCGGGCTGCGCGGCCAGGCGCTGTGGGATGAGCTGATCCGCACCGCGCGTCCCCTGGCAGGCGCTGAGCGTGAGGATGTCGGGGCGGGATTGGCTGCGATCCCAGCGGCCGAAAGGACAGTGACCATGCCGGAGCAGCAGTGGATCATCACCGTGGACGAGGAGCATCTGGACGCGATCGACGAGGTCGTCGCTGACTTGGAATCGGCTGGGCTCGTGGTGGACCGGGTGCTGCGCAGCCTGGGGCAGATCACCGGACGCACGGAGGCGACCCCGGGGATGCAGGCGCAGGCCGCGGGTGAGGAGCCGAAGGGCTTCTCCGCGGTGGCCGGGGTGGCCTCGGCCGACGGCGGTCAGCGGCACCATATCGCCCCGCCCGACGCCGAGATCCAGTAGCGCCGGATGCGTGGGACGGAGGTCCCTGATACATGGAAGCGGCTACGGCAGCGGGGATCCGACCACGTCGAACTGGTATCCGTCCATGGCACCCGAGAGCAGGGGCATGGCCTCGGCGATGAGTGCACGGACGCTCGGCAGCTGGAGCGAGTCCTGGTGGGCCTCCGCGGAGGTCCAGAGTTCGCTGACGAAGACCGTCTCGGGGTGCTCGTCGCTGATGCCGACCTCGTAGAGAAGACATCCGGCCTGTTCCAGGTCTGGATTATGGCGGGTCAATATGGAGACGACTCGGTCCCGGGCGCCTGGCACAACTCCCAGCGTTCCCACATTCGCGAAAGCCATGACACCACAATAAGATAGGCCGCGTGGCCCTGTCAGCCCCTCGTGAGGAGTCACCCAGAAGCTGCGAAGCGGTCGGCGAGCTGCGCGCCGATGGAGTCGACGTCGATCCTCGCCCCAGTCCCGGCCCTCGCCACCTGCTTGACGCGTCTGGGCCAGAGCACATGAACTCCCCGGGTGCGTGGATGCCCACCCAGGGGCCATTCGGCGCGGTAGAAGCACAGCATTCCCGAGACTGGGACGTTCGGCGCACAACCACGCACCAGGTCCACCTGCTTGAGCACCTGATCCACCAGGGATGTGCAGTCCCGCCCGCGCACGGTGAGCTTCTCCACCCTCGAGGTCAGCAGTCCTCCGCTCCGCCGGAGTTCCACCCTGCCCGTGTACTTCTTGGTGTCGATCACCCAGACTCCGCTGGGCACAATCAGGATGTGGTCGATATTGGCGCGGGACCCTGGGATCTTCCGATCATGCAGCACCAGGCCGCCCAGCTCGAGAGCCACCCTGTCCAGGCGGGACCCGACCCGACGCTCTCCCTCCGCGCCGATCGCCCAGGCGGTGGTGCTCTGCTTCTCCTGGCTCAGCGCGATGGCGACGCCGCCGAAGCGTCCCCACTTCTGCCGGATCCGCACATCATCCTTGGCCCTTCGGCGGTCATACTCCCGCTGCGCACCCGCCCCGGCGCGCCCTCGGCCCCCAACCGGAGGGACCTCAGATTCAGCCAGAGGTGGTGACATGTCTGTGTGCGTTGCGGGGGAACAGCGCATGCAGAGCACCTTCCTGCGGCGGTCGGAGTAGAGAGCCTCGGTCCCTTGCTGGAGCGGTACTGCGCAGACGCAGCAAACTCCTGCATAGCGAAGCCGCAGTCGCCTGAGGTCCTCGGCATTCTCCGCTGTCATCCATCCCCCGATGTCGTCTGTCACCGCTGAAATCCATCACTCACGGGCATCACGTTTAAATCGCCGTCGCCCGCGGACAGCTCAGACCACAGAGACGACGAACGCATCAGCTGTCCCGCGCGATCTCCTGATAGCTCCGCGCGTGCCGGTGCATCACTGCCTGGTGTAGGACTCCCATTTGCGAGCCTGGTGCTCAGCGTCGATGACCCGGACCGTGCCGGACTTCGAACGCATCACGATGGACTGAGTGGTGACCTTGTCTCCCTGGTACCGGACGCCGCGCAGCAGATCGCCGTCGGTGATGCCGGTGGCGGCGAAGTAGCAGTTGTCGCCGGTGACCAGTTCGTTGGTGGTGAGCACCCTGCTGACGTCGTGGCCGGCGTCGAGCGCCTTCTGCGCCTCCTCGTCGTCGATCGGAGCCAGGCGACCCTGGATCACACCGCCGACGGCCTTGATGGCGCAGGCGGTGATGATGCCCTCAGGTGTGCCGCCCACTCCCATGAGCACGTCTATGCCGGAGCCTTCGCGGGCCGCGGCGATGCCTCCGGCCACGTCACCGTCCATGATGAAACGGGTGCGAGCTCCGGCTTCGCGGATCTCCTCGACCAGCTTGGAGTGGCGCGGGCGGTCGAGCACGCAGACGTTGAGCTGACTGATCCGCTTGTTCTTGGCCTTGGCGATCAGGTGCAGGTTCTGCTTCACGGGCAGGCGCAGGTCCACCATGTCGGCGGCCTCGGGTCCGGTGATCAGCTTGTCCATGTAGAACACCGCCGATGGATCGAACATCGTGCCGCGCTCGGCCACGGCCAGCACTGCCAGCGCGTTGTTGTAGCCCAGCGCGGTGAGCCGGGTGCCGTCGATCGGGTCCACGGCCACGTCGGCCTCCGGTCCGCTGCCGTTGCCGACCCGCTCCCCGTTGAAGAGCATCGGGGCTTCATCCTTCTCCCCCTCGCCGATGACCACGATCCCGTTGAGGTTCACGGTGTCCAGCAGGGAGCGCATGGCATCCACTGCGGCACCATCGGCGGTGAGCTTGTCACCCATGCCCACCCAGGCGCCGCCGGCGATGGCCGCGGCCTCGGTGACCCGGACCAGCTCCATTGCGAGGTGGCGGTCAGGCTCGGAGTCTCCGACGGCCAGGCGCGCTGAAAGGTGGGAGAAGTCCTGGGTGGAGCCGTCGTCGGAGCGTTTGCCGCCGGGCTGCGAAGAATCGTTCATGGGCTTGGGCCACCTTGTCGTCTCGGCTTCTGACCGGCCTCGTCGCCGGCCCTGCCGCCATCATAGCCGTGAGCGCCGACACGGCACCGAGTCACGGGCCCGGGCATGTCTGCCGGCGGTGACACAATGGAGGAGTGACCGAGCCAGAAGAGACCCCCACCCCGCAGCTGACGCAGTCCCAGGCGAAGCGTCTGCGCCAGCCCCTCATCGGCGTCGTGATCACGGTGGCGATCACCATGCTGGCACTGTTCGCCGTGATGGGGCTGAGACCAGAACGCGATGTCGCCTTCACCCCTGACGTCGACGTGGAAGAGGCTGCCGGCTGGACCAGCGACGTGGCCGGCTACACCGCCATCGTCCCGGATGTGCCCGAGGGGTGGACGGCGAACTATGCCCGGTGGGAGAACCGCGCAGAGCTCGGGGTCACTGCCTGGGAGGTCGGGTACTCCGTCGACGAGCAGAGCTTCCTGAGCTTCGCGCAGACCGACGAGCCCAACCCCGCATGGGTCAACGATGCGACGCGGCAGATCGGGGCCACCGGGGAGGAGACCGTCGATGGGCTGACCCTCGAGGTCCGCGAGAACGACGAGTGGAAGTACTACGTCCTGGAGGCCGAGGCGAACACGGTCGACGGCACGGCGATCGTGTTCGGCGGGGAGGCCACGGCAGAGCAGTTCGACATCTTCCGCAGAGCGGTCACCGAATCGATCGATGTTGAGGTAGAACATGTTGAGGTAGAAACAGGGGAAGACAACGGAGGTTCCACAGGATGACCGCATCGACCACGCCCGCGCAGCCGCTTCCCGCGGAGGTCTGGGAACTGCTCAAAGCCGGCAACGAACGCTTCGTCTCGGGTGAATCGAAGCACCCCAACCAGAATGCCGCCCGCCGATCCTCGCTGACCGAGTCCCAGCATCCGATGGCGACGATCTTCGGCTGCTCGGACTCCCGCCTGGCCGCGGAGATCATCTTCGACGTCGGCCTCGGTGACGTCTTCGTGGTCCGCACCGCCGGGCAGGTCACCGACGACGCGGTGCTCGGCTCTCTGGAGTTCAGCGTCGCCGAGCTGAAGGTCCCGCTGATCGTGGTCCTCGGCCACGACTCCTGCGGCGCCGTCTCGGCTGCGCTGCAGGCCACCGAGTCCGGAGTCACCCCCACCGGCTTCGTGCGCAGCCTCGTCGAGCGCATCACCCCCTCGGTGCTGGCCGCGCAGCGCGCCGGAATCACCAGCGTCAACGAGACGGTGGAAGAACACGTGAAGCAGACCGCCCACCGGATCGTCGATCATTCCCGCGTGCTCCACAACGCCGTCGCGGAGGGCCGCACCGCGGTCATGGGTGTGACCTACCGGCTCTCGGAGGGACGCGCCGACGTGGTCACCAGCATCGGCGAAGTCTGACCCTCAGCTCAGCGGCATTCAGGGGCATCTTCCCCAGATAGTCATGCCCATTCCCTCCTGAGCCCCTGACGCCTAGGGTGGGACCGTGATCGCGTTCATCACCGAGCTGCTGAGTTCCGGGGCGCCGGGCCGGGCCATGGCGGGTGTGCTGCTGCTGATCGCCGGGGTCGTGTTCGCGGTCTGTGCCATCGCGCTGAGCTTCAGCGATCTGCGCGAGCACCGGCTTCCAAACCGCATCATCTATCCCTGGGCCGGGCTCGTGATGGGGCTGCTGCTGCCGACTGCACTGCTGCTGGGCGATCCGCTTGCGGCGCTGCGCGCCCTGGCTGCCGCCCTGACCTGGGGCGGGCTCTTCCTGCTCGTGCGGCTGATCGCTCCCCCGGCGCTGGGCATGGGGGATGTGAAGCTGGCCGTGGTGCTGGGCCTCTACACCGGGTTCCTCGGCTGGGACACGGTGCTGACCGCCGTCGTCGTGTCCTTCCTGCTCGGCGGACTGGTCTCAGCAGCGCTGTTGCTCTCCGGGCGCGGCACGGCCAAGACCGCGGTGCCCTTCGGACCCTTCCTGCTGCTGGGCACCACCATCGCCCTGATGCTCAGCGGCGGCCACTCGCTAGGCTGAGGACATGCCCACCCCAGACTTCATCAAGGAACTGCGTCAAGACATCGGCACGAAGGAGCTCTGGATCCCTGCGGCCCGCGGCGTGGTGCTCCGCCGGGGAGCGGTGGGTGGCGAGGCCGCCGCACCCTCCCCTGCCGCACCCTCCACCGCCGAGACCGAGGTGCTGCTCGTGCGCCGCGCCGACAACGGTGCGTGGACCGTGACCTCGGGGATCCTCGATCCCGGTGAGGATCCTGCCGTCGGAGCGGTCCGCGAGGTAGAAGAGGAGACCGGCGTCGTCGCCCGTCCGGTGCGGGTGGCCGGAGTCTTCGCCACCGGGCTGGTGCGCTACCCGAACGGGGACGCCTGCCGGTACCTGGACACGGTGCTGGAGATGGAGCCCATCTCGGGGCAGGCGCGGGTCAATGATGATGAGTCAGTCGAGGTCGGCTGGTTCCCCGTCTCCGCGCTGCCAGAGCCGATCAGCGAGGACCAGCGGATGGTCATCGACTGGGCGCTGGACACCGAGGCCCCCGCACGATTCCGCAGCTGAGACCAAACTCCCCGCTGGTTGAGTTCTCCGGTGGATACGTATGTACCGGAAAACTCAACCAGCGGGGAGGAGTGGCGTTGCGCGCGCAGAGCTCAGATCAGCCGGGGCGGGTCATGCTCATCAGGTCCAAGGAATCATCGAGCTGCGCCTCGGTGAGGTCGCCGCGCTCGATGTAGCCCAGCTCGATCACGGCGTCGCGCACGGTGAGCTTGTTCTTCACCGCGTGCTTGGCGATCTCGGCGGCCGCCTCGTAGCCGATGTGCTTGTTCAGCGGGGTCACCACCGACGGCGACGCGGCGGCGAGGAACGCGGCGCGCTCCTCATTGGCGGTCAGGCCCTTGATCATCTTGTCGGCCATCACGTAGCTGGTGTTCTTCAGCAGCCTGATCGACTCCAGCAGGTTCGCGGCCATCACCGGGATGCCGACGTTGAGCTCGAAGGCGCCGTTGGTGGAGGACAGCGCGACGGTGGTGTCGTTGCCGATCACCTGGGCGCAGACCTGGATGGCGGACTCGCAGATCACCGGGTTGACCTTGCCGGGCATGATCGAGGAGCCGGGCTGCAGGTCAGGGATCGCGATCTCGCCGAGGCCGGTGTTCGGGCCCGACCCCATCCAGCGCAGGTCGTTGTTGATCTTCATCAGGGAATAGGCGATGTTGCGCAGCTGCCCGGAGGCCTCCACCAGCCCGTCCCGGTTGGCCTGGGCCTCGAAGTGGTCCCGGGCCTCGGTCAGCGGCAGGCCGGTGTCCTTCGCGAGGCTGGCGATGGCCTTCTCGGCGAAGCCCAGCGGGGTGTTGATCCCGGTGCCCACGGCGGTCCCGCCCAGGGGCACCTCGGCCACGCGCGGCAGGGCCGAGTCGATGCGCTCGACGCCGTAGCGCACCTGTGCGGCGTAGCCGCCGAACTCCTGGCCCAGGGTCACCGGGGTGGCGTCCATCAGGTGGGTGCGGCCGGACTTCACCACGGAGGCGAACTCTTCTGACTTGGCCTCCAGCGCCTCGGCGAGGTACGCCAGCGCCGGCTGCAGGTCGTTGACCAGCGCGGAGGTGGCTGCCACATGCACGGAGGTGGGGAAGACGTCGTTGGAGGACTGGGAGGCGTTGACGTGGTCGTTGGGGTGGACTTCCTTGTCCGAGCCCTTCTCTGCCAGGTAGCGGTTGGCCAAGGTGGCCAGCACCTCGTTGGTGTTCATGTTCGAGGAGGTCCCGGAGCCGGTCTGGAACACGTCGATCGGGAAGTGCTCGTCGAGGTCTCCGGCCTCGACCAGCTCGGCGGCGTGGACGATCGCCTCGGCGAGCTCGGGGTCGAGCACCCCGAGCTCCTGGTTCGCCCGAGCGGCGGCCTTCTTCACGCGGGCCAGCGCTTCGATGTGGGCGCGCTCCAAGGTGCGTCCCGAGATCGGGAAGTTCTCCACGGCGCGTTGGGTCTGCGCGCGATACAGGGCCTGGGCGGGCACCTTCACCTCACCCATGGTGTCGCGCTCGATACGGTATTCGGTCTCAGCAGTGTTCTCGGTCATAGGTTCAGTCTAGTAACCGATCTCCGGGGACTGAGACTGTGACGCGCAGCCAGCGGGCTCAAGATGAGCCGGCGGAGATCAGTCGACGCTGGCGATCAGTCCGAGGAGAAACTTCGTCACCGCCGCGCGTTCAGCTTCGGTGAGCGTCTCCACAGTCTCGATCATCCGGCGGTGCATCTCGCTCAGCGTCTCGCGGACCTCCTGGTCCCCGGCGATCGTCGGTTCGATCGCGACCGAACGACGGTCACTGGGGAAGGGCACGCGGCGGACATAGCCGTAGCGGATCAGCCGATCCACCAGCACGCTGACCGAGGCGGCGCTGATGTCCAGCTCCTGGGCGAGATCGCGCTGGCGCAGCAGCTCCCCGGCGGACTGGGCGCGCAGCACGAAGCGCAGCGCAAGGAGATCGGTCTCACCCATGCTCATCGACTCCCGGGTGCGCGAGCGCATCTTCCGCTCCGACTCGCGGTATCGACGCAGCAGGTTCAGCACATCCACGGAGCTCGGCGCGTGGCCGGAGTCCTGATACCAGTAGCCGCCTGGCCGGGGCGTCGGGGAATCGTGGGTCGCGTCAGCTGGGAATGCCTCATGGTGGGCTTCCGGACCTGGAATCACAGGTTCGGGTGCCGCAGCCGTGACCTCGGGGGTCTGGTGTGCGCGTTCGTCCTTCAACATCCCCGCCTAGGAGTGGCCGTCACGCCACCACATATTGATAGTTGCTCGGACTAAGTGTTGGCCCCTCTGGCCAATGGTATGGCACCAGCAGTTTCGGGGCCACCGTCCGCGCACGCCGACACCCGAGCTCTGCGTAGCATGGAGTGATGAGCAGAGCATTCCAGCGATCCGGAGCAGGCGATCCGATCGGCAGCGCACCCGGTGATTCCTGGGGATCCTTGAGCACCGACCTGAAGTCCACCTTCGGCCGGACCTTCCTGCCCGTCGTCGTGCCGCTGGTGGGGATGTGGGCGGTCTATCTGGTGATGGTCTTCACCGGGAACTGGATCAATCGGGCGTTCGGACTGCAGGCCCGGGACGCCGATGGACTGCTCGGGATCCTGTTCATGCCGCTGCTGCACGGCAGCTTCGGACACATCCTGAGCAACTCGATGTCCTGGCTGGTCCTCGGCGGCATGGTCTCGCTGCTGACCCGCCGGTTCGTGAGGATCACGGCCGTGATCTGGCTGCTCTCCGGGGTGCTGCTCTGGCTCGGCGGCACACCCTGGATCTGCCACGATCCGCTGGGCGTGGGCTGCGGCCGACTGCACATCGGTGCCTCCGCAGTCGTCTACGGCTTCGCGACCTTCCTGGTCGCCTTCGGGTTCATCACACGTCGGATCCTCGCGGTGGTGTTCTCCCTGGCGGTGCTCTTCCTCTACGGGTTGAGCATGCTCATCGGGATGACACCGATCAGCCCCGGCGGGGTGTCCTGGTCCGGGCACCTGGCAGGGGCGGTGGCCGGCGTCGCCGTCGCCTTCATCTTCACCCGGTCCGCACGCAGCGAGAGGGCCGCCAAGTCGCCCGCCCGGCGCTGAACGGAGCCCCCCGGGCCAGAAGACCGGCTCCCGCCCACCGGCCGCGGGCGGGAGCCGGTGAGCCGGTGAGCCGGTGAGCCGCACGGACCCTAGGCGTCTTCGAGCAGCTCGGTGACCAGCGCGGCGATCCGCGAGCGCTCCGAGCGGGTCAGGGTCACGTGGCCGAAGAGCGGGTTGCCCTTGAGGATCTCCACCACCGCGGCGATCCCGTCGTGGCGGCCCACCCGGAGGTTGTCGCGCTGGGCGACGTCGTGGGTGAGCACGATCTTGGAGTTCTGCCCCATCCGAGACATCACCGTGAGCAGCACGTTCTTCTCCAGCGACTGCGCCTCATCGACGATCACCCAGGCGTCATGCAGCGAGCGCCCGCGGATATGGGTCAGCGGCAGCACCTCGAGCAGCCCGCGGTGCATCACCTCGTCCAGCGCGTTCTCCGAGACCAGCGCGCCGAGCGTGTCGAAGACCGCCTGGCCCCAGGGGTTCATCTTCTCCGCCTCGGAGCCGGGCAGGTAGCCCAGCTCCTGGCCGCCCACGGCGTAGAGCGGACGGAAGACGATGATCTTCTTGTGCTCGCCGCGCTCCAGCACGGCTTCTAGCCCGGCGCAGAGGGCCAGCGCGGACTTCCCCGTTCCGGCTCGACCTCCCATCGAGACGATGCCCAGCTCAGGATCCATCAACATGTCGATGGCCAGCCGCTGTTCGGCGGAGCGTCCATGCAGCCCGAAGACCTCACGGTCTCCGCGGACCACCTGGACGTATTTCTGCGAGGCGGCGTTCTGCTTGACCCTTCCCAGCGCGGAGCCACGGTCGGAGGAGATCACCAGTCCGGTGTTCACCGGCAGATCTTCGGCATTCTCGAGGTCGATCTTCTCGCCGTCGTAGAGCTGGGATATCTGTTCGGAGCTGGCGCTGACCTCGGCCAGACCGGTCCAGCCCGAATCGGTGACCCATTCGTTGCGGTACTCATCGGCCGCGAGCCCCATGGCGGAGGCCTTCACCCGCATCGGCAGGTCCTTGGAGACCACGGTGACCTCACGGCCCTCATCGGCGAAGTTCTTCGCCACTGCGAGGATCCGCGCGTCATTGTCCGAGCCGCGGAAACCATGTGGGAGAACCTCCAGCGAGATGTGATTGAGCTCGATCAACAGCTGCCCGCCCTGGTCGTTGAGCGGGATCGGTCGGTTCAGCGCCCCATGTTTGACGCGAAGCTCATCGAGCAGCCGCAGCGCCGATCGGGCGAAGTAGCCCAGCTCGGCGTCGTGGCGCTTCTTCTCCAGCTCGGAGATGACGACGACGGGGAGGATCACCTCATGCTCGGCGAACCTGAGGAATGCCTTGGGGTCTGAGAGCAGCACCGAGGTGTCGAGCACGAAGGACTGCTGGGCGAGCGCCCCGGCGATTGCTGAGTCCAGCTCGTCACTGCTGACGGCGTCGGGGGTTGCAGGGGTCACATGTGAGGAGGCCATGGTTTCTCCATATCCGGAGACACAGAAGGTTCCGCCCGCGAGTCCTGGTGGGAGGCGCCTGGTGGCGCATCCGGCTCGTGGCGGAACCTTGAACTGTCCCCGTTGTGATTCGCAAGGGTGGTCGGTTCGGCCCTGCGGGGCCGGTCCGACCCCTTCTGCGCGATGCCTGCGGCATACGTGATCGGGCCTCTCCGGTCAGTGTTCTGACACTTCAGAGCGTACTCCGGCATCGAACTACATGGCAGTAGTTCTGGTGAGTTCCGGGTGACGAACGGGTAAACAGCTCAAGCCGGGACGGAAGTGGCGGTCAGTTTCCGAAGCGTCGTTGCCGCTGTGCGTAGTCGCGCAGCGCGCGGACGAAGTCCACGCGGCGGAAGTCGGGCCACAGCGCCTCGCAGAAGTAGAACTCCGAGTACGCCGACTGCCACATCAGGAATCCGGAGAGCCGCTGCTCACCCGAGGTGCGGATGATCAGATCAGGGTCGGGCTGACCGCGGGTGTAGAGCCGGTCGGCGATCGAGCCCGGGGTGAGCTGCTCGGCGACCTCACTGATGCTGCGGCCCTTGGACTCGGCGTCGCGGAGCAGCTCCTTGACGGCATCCACGATCTCCTGGCGCCCGCCGTAGCCCACCGCCACGTTCACGTGCACGGCCGGCTCCTCCTCGGCGCGGGCAAGCTCGGCGTCCACGCAGCGCAGCCGCTCGGCCAGCGGCGCGGGCAGCAGCTCGGGCTGCCCGACCGGGTGGACCCGCACGGGGCGTCCGCCGGGGCGGGATTCACACAGCCGCTCGAGGGTGTCGCCGATGATCTCCATGAGCTGGTCCAGCTCTTCGGCGGACCGGCTCATGTTGTCCGTGGAGAGCATGTAGAGGGTCACCGTGGGCACGCCCAGCTCGGCGCACCAGTCGATGAACTCCACGATCTTGTTCGCGCCCGCCAGGTGCCCGTCGGCGGCGGGGGTGCCGGCGAGCTTGGCCCAGCGCCGGTTGCCGTCCACGACCACGCCGATATGCTGCGGGATCCGATCCTGCGGCAGTGCGCGGCTGATCTGCCGTTCATAGACGGCGTAGGCGAGGGAACGCAGCCCCATTGGACCTCCTGCTGGGTGGATGCATTCCCACCCTAAGGGACGGCCCTGGGATCTGGGCCCGAGCGTGGTGCGCGTCCGAGTGCGGCGTGCGCCACAATATATTACTGAGCGGTCACATGTGGCTCTACACTGGTGCCGTGGCCCCGAACAAGCATGAGACCGAGCTTCCTGATCGCAGCACCGCCCCTGCGGAGCGGCTCTTCGATTCCGAGATGCCGCTGAAGCCGCGGATGCGCGGCTGGCTGCACGCCGGCATGGTGCCGCTGGCCCTGATCGCCGGCATCGTGCTCATCGCTCTGGCCCCCTCAGGCACGCTGCGCGCCGCCTCGGTGGTCTATGTCATCACCGGGCTGCTGCTGTTCGCAGTCTCGGCCACCTATCACCTGGGCACCTGGTCTCCGCGCACCGCACGGGTGCTCAAGCGCCTGGACCATACCAACATCATGCTGATCATCGCCGGCACCTACACCCCGCTGACCCTCGCGCTGCTTCCGGAGCCCCGCGACCTGATCCTGCTCGTGGCGGTCTGGATCGGAGCTCTGGGCGGGGTGGCCTTCCGGGTGTTCTGGACCGACGCTCCGCGCTGGCTCTACACCCCGGTCTACATCATCCTGGGCCTGGCGGCGCTGGTGTTCCTCGGGGACTTCTTCGCCGCCGACGTCGCCGCGGCCACGCTGATCTGCGTCGGCGGGGTGTTCTACATCGTGGGCGCGGTCTTCTACGCGCTCAAGCGGCCGAACATCTCGCTGCACTGGTTCGGGTTCCACGAGCTCTTCCACGCCTGCACGCTGATCGGGTTCATCTGCCACTACATCGCGATCATGCTGGCGCTGCTGGACTGAGCGGTCACCCGTCAAGCGCGGCCAGGGCCTGATCCACCGAGCCCACCGGGGGCAGGCAGATCATGGTGCCTACGGAGTTCAGGCACACGCTCAGGCGCAGCGGGGTCTCCGTGCCCACCGCCTCGACAGCCACCGGTTCCACCGGCACCCCGTGCAGCGCGCCCGCCCGACGCACCTGGGCCAGGTCTTCGGCGGTGCCGGCGAGGAACCGGAGGGCCGGTGACCGCCGTCCGGCGCGCCGAGCGACCAGCAAGGATGCTCCGATCACCGTGGGCGCCTTGGACGCGGCGAGCTTCACATGCTGCAGGATCAGGCCAGGCCTGAGATCCTCGGCCCCGAGCAGCTCCAGCGCCTCCGCCATCTGCAGCGCCTGGGCCAGTGCGGCGACGCTGCTGGGCTCAGGCCCATCCAGCGGGGTGGCGAACAGCGGCCCCTGCTGAGCGGCGGCGAGCAGACCCGTGGTGTCCGGGCTCTCCAGCAGCTGGATCTCGCCGTCCGTCCGGCGCACGAAGTTCTGCAGAATCTGGCGCAGCACGGCGGCTCCGCGGCGGACCCATGCGGCGTCCGCGCCGGCGGAGCCGAGCTGGAAGCAGGCCACGGCGAGATGCGCGTGATCGGCGAGTCCGCCCAGCTCGGCGGCGGGGACTCCGGCATAGGAGATCCGCCGGACGCGCGCCCGGCCGGCGTCGTCGCTGGTGTCGCTGGCGGGTTCGAGCGTCACATGGGTGCGCCAGAGCTGTTCGGCAAGGGCCTCGGCCCGCCCCAACAGTGCGGAATCATCCCAGAGTGCGGCTGCCGTGGCCATCGAGGAGATCGCCTGCGCATTCCAGGCCGCGACGACCTTCTCATCCCGCGCCGGCTGATCCCGCAGCGCACGACGACGGCGCAGCTCCGGTGCGACCTGTTCCCACAGCTGCGTCTGGGCCCGGGTCAGCGGCTCATCGAAGTGCAGGGTGCGCGGAGTCTGCGCGGTGATGTCCAGCGGGGCGCCCTGCGTGATCGCCTGCTCATCGGCGGGCACGCCGCGGTTCAGCGCCACCAGCTGCTGCCCCTGCTCCTCCCCCAGGCCGGCAGCCCCGGCGGCGTCGAGCAGCTCGGCGTCGGAGAACAGGTAGGCGGCGCCCTCGGCGTGCCGACCATGGGCATCCACGGTGTCGGCGTCGAGGGAGGAGGCGAGCAGCCCTGAGTCCGGAAGCAGCATCCGTTCGGTGAGCCAGTCCAGGCTGAGCCGGGCCTGGCGCTCGGCACGTGCACGCTGTGTGGCATCGGCCGCGGGGTGCACGCTGAGCCGGGCATAGTGCCCGATGAGCTGGGCGTTGTCGCAGAGCATCTTCTCGAAATGCGGCAGCGCCCAGGCGAGATCGGTGGCGTAGCGCGCGAAGCCGCCTTCGACCTGGTCGAACAGCGCCGAGCGGCCGAGGGTCTCCAGCGTGCGAAGCGCCATTCCTGCGGCGACGGAGCCGGGGTCCCATGCGGACTCCTCGAGCAGGAAGCCCAGCAGCGGGGAGGGTGGGAACTTCGGCGCGGACCCGAACCCGCCGTGGACCAGGTCCTCCTGCTCGCTGAGCACCGTCAGGGCGGCTGCGACCAGTCCGTCGAGCTCTGCAGGCTCCATGGTCGCGTGCGCACCGGGCACGCCGTCGTCGTCCTGGGTGTGGACCATGGTGGCCAGTCCTGCCTGCTGTCGACGCTGAATGCCGAGGGACTCGGCGATCTTGCCCGCCGAGGTCTCGACCTCCGCGCGGCGTTCGGTCCAGGCCGCATGGACGGCGTCGAGGACTTCGGCGAAGGACGGGACCTGTCCGACCCGTCGGGGTGGGAAATAGGTGCCGGCGTGGAAGACCCGCGCATCGGGGAGGGTGAAGACGCTCATCGGCCAGCCGCCCTGCCCGGTCATCGCCTGGGTGGCGGCCATATAGGTGTCATCGACATCCGGGTGCTCCTCGCGGTCCACCTTGATCGCGACGAAGCGCTCATTCAGCGTCTCGGCGAGCGCAGGGTCCGCGAAGGACTCGCGCGCCATCACGTGGCACCAGTGACAGGCCGCATAGCCGATGGAGACGAAGACCGGGACGTCCCGGCGACGCGCCTCGGCGAAGGCTTCGGCTCCCCACGGGTACCAGTCCACGGGATTCTCCGCGTGGGATCGGAGGTACAGCGAGGAGCTTTCGGCGAGGCGGTGTCCCATCCGTCCAGTCTTGCGCACCCGCGACCCGGCGTCGAGCGCCTGCTCCCGCGTTGAGGGGCGGAAATTCCGGGCATCTGATGCCTCGAACCCGCTCAACCGCTCGGAGAATCCGCCCCTCAACGCGGCAGGGACACGTCAGCGGCTCAGCTCAAGGTGCGGGATCCCCTCCGGCTCGAAGCTGAAGATCTGTCCGTAGAAGCTCAGCGAGGCCTCGAAGCTGGTGATGATGTTCTCCGCCTTGCGGAAGCCGTGCTGTTCTCCGGCGAAGAGCAGATAGGCGTGCGGAATGGACTTCGCGGCGAGGGCGTCGCGGAACATCTCGGCCTGGTTCGGCGGAACGATCGGGTCCTCGTCGCCCTGGAGCAGCAGCACCGGGCAGCTCAGCGAGTCCACGTGGTTCAGCGGTGCCCGCTCGCGGTAGATCTCTGCGGCCTCCGGGTAGGGGCCCACGAGCCCGTCCAGATAGCGGGACTCAAAGTCATGGGTGTCCTCGGCCAGCGCCACCAGGTCGGCGACGCCGAAGCTCGAGACCCCCGCGGCGAAGGTCTCGGTGCGGGTCAGACACGCCAGGGTGGTCCATCCGCCGGCGCTGCCGCCCTCGATCCCCAGCCGTCGGGGGTCGGCGATGCCCTCGGCGACCAGGTGCTCCATCACCGCGACGGTGTCCGCCACATCCACCACGCCCCATCGGCCCTTGAGCCGGTCGCGGTAGGCCCGACCGAACCCGGTGGAACCGCCATAGTTGATGTCGACCACCCCGATCCCGCGCGAGGTGTAGTAGGCGATCGCGAGCGAGAGTCCGACGGCGGCCTGGCCGGTGGGTCCGCCGTGCACCTGTGCGATGAACGGGGGCAGCTCCCCCGCCGGAGCGGCGAAGCCATCCTGGCGCGGCCGGTAGAGCACCGCGTGGATCTCCTGCCCGGAGTCGTCCTGCACCGTGATCGGCTCCGGGGCCGGCAGCAGCGCCGGGTCCGGGGCGTCATCACGGGAGGACCGGACGACGCCGGGACGGTCGACCCGCCATCGTCCGTCGCTGACGACGAGCGGGCCGACGCTGATCGCGGAGAACTCGGTGGTCGACGCACCGTGGATCGCGAGCGCACCGTCCTGGCGCAGGCTCACCCCGGCGATGCTGGTGTGCGGCAGCTCCAGGGGCACCACTGTGCCGGCACGCAGGTCGAGCACGCCCAGCGAGTCCGTGGCGGTCCCGTGGATGCACAATGCGTGGTCAGCGTCGATCAGGGTGACCCAGCGCTGGCCCAGCTGCCACAGCGGCCCGGCATACTCCTGCTCATCGACCAGCAGCTGGCGCGGCGTCTCGATCGCTGCGGGCCCACCCTGGGTACGAGTCTGGGCGTCGGTCTGGGGCCCGGTCTGCCCGGTCTGGGTCCCGGTCTCCACGGTCTGCACGGTCCAGGGGTTCCACCATCCGGAGCGGTCGCTGAGGTAGATGAGTTCGCCGTCACGGCGCCACTGCGGCTGCAGCACCGAGACCTCGGGGCCGCCGTCGAGGACGTGATCGTCGACCACGATCCCGCCGGCGACGCGGCCGACGTGCAGCGCGGTGCCGTCCCACGGCATCTGCGGGTGCTCCCAGGAGATCCAGGCGAGCTGAGTCCCGTCAGGTGAGAGCTGCGGGTGAGCGACGAAGCGCGAGGCAGGCGTGACTCGTCGCAGCGCGCGCTGGTCCTCGGCGGCTGAGCCGTCCAGCGGGAGGGCAGCGATCGAGCGCTCCACGAGCGGGGCGCCCGTGGCGTCGTCGCCGTCGAGGTGTTCCTCACAGACCCACCACATCTCCACGGTGCCGTCGGCGAGGGAGACCGCCGTGGGCTGGGCCCAGCGCAGCGAGGGCCCGCCTGCGGAGGTGACCTCGGGGCCCACCGGGCTGATCGGCTGCGGAGTCCCACCCTCGACGAAGGCGTAGACCCGCTGGTCGGTGAAGTTCACGAACAGCACCAGCGGCGCCCCGGAGGCCCCCTGATCCTGCCGGGCGCCCTCTGGCGGTGCGGTCGCGGCGGGGGTCCCAGCGGGCAGCGCGATCCAGGAGGAGCCGCCGTATTCGTGGACCCGTGACCGCGCATTGAACGGCGCCGGAAGCACCGTCACGGTGTGGGGGTGCGTCTGCTGGGTCGGGCGGGCCGCGTCGTCGTCGGTCCGAGCGGCGCTGAGTGGATCTGCGTCGGTCCGGACGATGGTCTGCCGGCCACCCTCGGCGGCGAGCGCCTCGGTCCACCAGAGCTGCTCCCCCACCCACTGCGGGGAGCCCAGGCGGTTGCCGCCTACGGCGAGCTGTTCCGCGGAGATGCTCGATGGCCAGGATCCGTAAGGGAGAGTTGTCACCATGGCGCCAGTGTAGGACACCCCACCCAGGCGTTGAGGGGCGAATTCTGCGAGGAGTTCAGTGGGTTCCCGGTCTCAGATCCACGTAGAATCCGCCGCTCGACGCAGGAGGGGACCCGGCTCAGCGGGAGGGTGGGTGGGGTTCGTTCTCGGCGGGCGGGGCCGGAGTCGTGGGGCTTGGGCCGAAGCGGGCTTCGGCGGCGGCGTCGCGGGAGCGCTGCTGGGCCGCTGAGATCTCGGCTTCGGTGATCTCTCCGGGGAACTCGGCCTCGTCCTCGCCGTACTCGGCCTCCACCTGCGCCCGGTACTTCATCCGGCGCATGCGCTTGACCAGGTCCCGGACCACCACGATGAGCAGCACCACGACCAGCGCGGTGAAGAGGAAGCCTTCGATCCCCGGGGTGATGTCGGCCTCTTCCAGCCCAGGGCGAAGCTCGGGAGCGTCACCGCCGCCCCCACCTGGCCACGGGTTGTTGACCGAGGGAATTAGAACCACAGGTGTCTCTGCCTTTGAACGTCGTCAGTCCTGACGGACCGGGCTTTTTCGGCAGCCGCCGACGGCGGCCATCGACTCAAGTCTACGCGTTGTAGAAATCCGGCACCGCACCAAGTCTTCAGCGCAGGCCGCTGAAGAGATCGTATTCCGGCAGCTCGGTCTTCACCCGGGAGTCGACCAGCACGTAGTCGTCATAGGGCCAGACCTCGCGCAGGAAGTCGTTGGGGGTCGCGAAGAAGAACCCGTCGGGCTCCACCTGGGTGCGGTGGGCGCGCAGGGCGCGGTCGCGGTGCTCCAGGAAGGTGCCCACCGGGATCTGGGTGGTCACCTCGTGCTCGGTCATCCATGGGATCGACCCGTCACGGAAGCGCAGCAGTCGATCCTCATAGGGGGACTTGTGCCCGGCCTCCAGCAGGGCCTTGTGGATCGCCTCGAACCGGCCGGGGTTGAAGGCCCGGTCGTAATAGAGCTTCTGCGGCTCCCAGGCCTCACCGAGGCCCTGGTACCTGGTGGGATCGCCGGCATCCCGGTAGGCCTCCACCGTGATCTTGTGACTCATGATGTGGTCCGGGTGCGGGTAGCCGCCGACCTCGTCATAGGAAAGGATCACGTGGGGCTTGAATCGGCGGACCAGGCGCACCAGCGGGGCCGTGGCCTGCTCCAGCGGCAGCGTCGCGAAGCTCCCGAAGGGAAGCGGCGGCGTGGGGTCACCTTCGGGCAGCCCGGAGTCGGCGAAGCCCAGCCAGACATGGGAGATGTTCAGCGCCGCGGCAGCCTCGGCCATCTCCATCCGGCGCACCCCGGGGAGGTCGCGGTGGGTCTGCAGGATCTCCCCCGCGGCCGGGTTCAGCAGATCGCCCTGCTCACCCCCGGTCGCCGTGGCCACCATGACTTGAGCACCGGCAGCCGCGTAGGCCGCCATCATGGCGGCACCCTTGGAGGACTCGTCATCGGGGTGGGCGTGCACGGCCAGCATGCGCAGGCCTGAGGATCTCGGAAGGCTCTGCGCCTTGGCGCCGGCGAGCGCCGCCGCAACCTCGGTGCCGACACCGCCCCCGACGTCGGTGCTGGCACCGGCGCCATGGTGTGCGCCGCCCGCGCGGCCGGCCCGGGAATTCGGCTGAACCGATGCGGCGGTGGAGGCGGCCGGTGGGGACTTCTTCGAGAGGGTGCGGTGTGAGCTCTGCATAAGCACCTAGAATAGTCCTGATGACTGAGTCCAGCACCACCGACGCCGCTGCCTCCACTGAGCTTCAGTCCAGGTACGGCACCCCGAGGCGCAGCGCGTCCGCGAGATCCCAGCGCTGGATGATCATCGGCGCCCTGGTGCTGGCCTTCGGAGCCATCGTCTACTTCACGGTGGGCAATGCGGTCGGTCAGCTCACCCATAACGACGTCGGGTACAGGATCATCTCGGACACCGAAGCCTCGGTGGACTTCGAAGTGTCAAAAGACCAGGATGCTACTGTTCAGTGCATGATCCATGTGCTGGACAACAGCTATGCAGTTGTCGGCGCCCGGGTCATCACCATCGGTCCGCACGAGGGATCGAGCCCAGGGGATCGCAGCGAGTATTACCGCACTGAGGTGCGGACGGAGTCCCGCGGAGTCACCGGAGTGGTGGACTCCTGCTGGGACGTCGACTGACCGCCGCAGCACCCGCATCACACACAGAGCTCTAGCAGACGGGCTCCACACCCTTTTCTCAGGGGAGCCTGTCCATGAAACCCGATTCTCTCTTCTTCCGACTCCGCGGCGTGATCGCGCTCGTGCTCCTGCTCTGCTTCGTCGCGGCATTCGTACTCAGCGCCTGCGGCCCTGCCACCGGAGTCTCCGCAGGTGAAAATCGCAGCGTGACCGTGCTGGCGGCACCCTCCACGGCCCCCGCACTCGACGCGCTGCGCTCTGATCTCCATGACCGGCAGAGCGGAGTCTCCGCCCAGGTCGAGTACCTCGGCAGCGACGCGCTCGAGCGCACGATCGAGTCTGGCCACGACGCCGACCTGGTCCTGACCGCCTCGCGGGACCAGATGCTGGCACTCACCCAGGACGGGAGCATCGAGGGTGATCCGATTCCACTGGCGAGCAACCGACTGGTGCTGGTCGCCACGGCGGAGAATCCCTTCGAGATCCTGGACTTCGACGACTTCGCCGCCCGCGCCGCTGACCTGAGGGTGAGCACCTGCGCCGGAGATGCTCCCTGCACCGAACAGATCACCGACCTCTCCGGCGCCTTCGACCTGGATCTGACCGACGAGGAGTTCCACATGACCCGCGCAGGCTTCTCCGCAGAGCCGGACAGCGCGCTGCAGAACCTCACCGAGGGCAGCAGCGACGCCGCCCTGGCGTATGTCACCGACGTTCTGGCCCAGGACGTCCCGCTGCAGACCTTCGAGATCCCGCAGTTCCAGCAGAGCACCACCCAGGTCTGGGCCGGGGTGCTCACAGACCCGGAGAACTCCGGCGCGGCGAATGAGTTCTTCGGCATCCTTGCCGGTGAACGCGCCCGTTCAGCCTTCAGCGAAGCGGGCTTCCTTCCCGCCCCTGTCGCGGAAGCTGAGGCCAGTTCCGATCAATAGCCACGGTCCTGATTGAGAATCCGGAGCACCCCCACTAGCATGTGTGGAACGCATCAACACCCCGCCGAGGCGTGTCCCGGGCTCAAGGGCCAGAACGCATGCCGTCCAACGGCGGGGTCTTTGCATGAATAAGGAGAGCTGAACCGTGTCAACGAACACCCCCGAGATCGACGAGAACGCTCAGTGGCTGACCCAGGAGGCCTACGATCGGCTGAAGGGCGAGCTCAAGCACCTCAGCGGACCCGGTCGCCAGGAGATCGTTGACCGCATAGAGTCTGCTCGCGAAGAGGGCGACCTCAAGGAGAACGGCGGCTACCACGCCGCGAAGGAGGAGCAGGGCAAGGCCGAGGCGCGCATCCGCTACCTCAAGGACCTGCTGGAGAACGCCTATGTCGGCGATGCTCCCACCGGCGACACCGTGGTGCCCGGGATGCTCGTGGAGGCCAAGATCGCCGGCAACACGATGAAGTTCCTCTTCGGCAACCGCGAGATCGCCGGAGACACCGACCTGGAGGTCTACTCCGAGCGCTCCCCCATCGGCGAGGCGATCAACGGCGCCAAGCCGGGAGACAAGCTCAGCTACGCCGCACCCAACGGCAAGGACATCCCGGTGGAGATCCTCTCCGCCGAGCCCTTCGGCGGCTGAGAGCCACACCCCGCAGCACGACGACGACGGCCCCCTCCACTGGGAGGGGGCCGTCGTCGTGTCTGGGAGGTGCTCGGTGCTTGGGGAGTATCCCAGCACCGCTGGAGTGCCCAGCTTCGGGGCCTGCTCAGTGCTGCGGGACCATCGGTTCGTAGCCCTGGGCGCGCAGCCGGTTGAGCACCCGCTCAGAGTGCTCGGCGCCCTTGGTCTCCATATTGATCACGATGGAGACCTCCCCCATGGACAGCGCCCCACCGATCCGGCTGTGGTCCACCCCGGTGACGTTCGCGTCGGCGTCGGCGATGATCTGGGAGATCGTGGCGAGCTCACCCGGAAGATCCTTGAGCATCAGCTTCACGGTGAGGAACCGGTTCGCGGCGGAGAGGCCGTGCTGGATCACGCGCAGCATCAGCATCGGGTCGATGTTGCCCCCGGAGAGCACGGCGACGACGTTCTTGGGCCTGATCCCCAGGTCGGCGAGCTTGCCCTCCATCAGAGCCGCGACGGGCACCGCGCCTGCCGGCTCCACGACCATCTTGGAACGCTCCAGCAGGAAGATCAGCGCGCGGGCGATCGCGTCCTCGCTGACCGTGACGACCTCGTCGACGAGCTCCTTGATGATCTCGAACGGGATCTCCCCCGGCCGGCCCACGGCGATGCCGTCGGCGATGGTGCGCACCCCCTTGATCGGGACCAGCGCGTCGGCGGCGAGCGACGGTGGATACGCAGCCGCGTTCTCGGCCTGGACGCCGATGATCTTGACCTCGCGGCCCAGCCGGGCGGCCTGCTGCTTGATCGCCACGGCGGAGCCGGCCAGCAGCCCGCCGCCGCCGATGCCCATGATGACGGTGTCGACCGCGGGCTCCTGCTCCAGGATCTCCAGGCCGATGGTTCCCTGACCGGCGACGACGTCGGTGTTGTTGAAGGGGTGGATGAAGACCGAGCCGGTCTCGTCCGAATTCCGCTGCGCCTCGGCGAGGGCCTCATCGACATTGGAGCCGTGCAGGATGACCTCGGCCCCGTGGTCCCGGGTGGCCGCGAGCTTGGGCAGGGCCACCCCGTGCGGCATGTAGATCTTCGCGGTGATGCCCAGCTTCTTGGCAGCCAGCGCCACGCCTTGGGCGTGGTTGCCGGCCGACGCCGCGACGACGCCGCGGGACTTCTCCTCCTCGGAGAGTCGCGCCATGCGCACGTAGGCGCCGCGCACCTTGAACGAGCCGGCGCGCTGCAGGTTCTCGGCCTTCAGGTGCACGGTGGCGTCCACCATGCGCCCCAGTGCGCGCGAGTGCTCCATGGGAGTGCGCACGATGATGTCGGCGAGCAGCTCCTGGGCGGCCTGGATGTCTTCGAGCTGGACGCTCAGGTGCGCGCCTGGGCGCGCGACTGCCTCTGCGCCGTGCTGGATCTGTGTCATTCTCGCTTGCCCTCATCATCTGGATGGGTGTCGGTCCGGGTCTGAGCGGCAGTGCCGTGGCCAGCGTCCTCGGAGTCGGCATCGGGGTGTGGACGGGTGCCGGCCGCGGTGTGCGTCTCGGTGCGGGTCGGCTGCCCTTCCGCGGCGTCGACGCGGCGTCCGAATCCGCGCCTCTCGGGGTCCAGGCCGGGGATCGTCTGCTTGAACCGGCGGGTGATGTTCGCCAGCGAGGCCTGTTCCTCGGCCTCCTGCACCTCCTTCTGAGCAGCGCGCTTGACGGCTTCTTCCTTCTCCAGCTTCTCCATGGCCTTGGCCTCGGGGTCTGAGCGCCATTCCTCCTTCACCAGGTACCTCGCGGCCCGGGTGATGAAGGCCAGGACCGGCACGGCGAAGAGTGCGCCGACGATGCCCAGCAGGGTGGTGCCGGCGGTCACGGCGAGGATCACGGCCAGCGGGTGCAGCCGCACCGCCTTGCCCATCACGATGGGCTGCAGGATGTTGGATTCGATCTGCTGGACCAGCAGGACCACGCCGACCATCAGCAGCGCATTGCCCAGCCCATTGGCCACCAGTGCAAGGATGACGGCAACGGCGCCGGTGACCACGGCACCGACGATCGGGATGAAGGAGCCCAGGAAGACCAGCACGGCCACCGGCAGCGCGAGCGGCACTCCCAGCAGGGCCGCGCCGACGCCGATGCCCACCGCGTCGACTCCGGCCACGAAGACCTGGACGCGCATGTAGGAGCCCAGCGCGGTCCAGCCGCGACGGCCTGCGCCGTGGATGGCGGGGCGGTGCTTGCCGGGGGCGAAGAACACCAGGAAGTCCCAGATCTTGCGGCCATCGGCCAGGAAGAAGATCAGGGTGAACAGGGCGAGGATCAGTCCTACGACGAGGTTGCCCGCGGTGGAGCCCAGCGCCATGGCTCCGCCGAGGATCGCGTCAGAGTTCTCCTGCAGATAGGCGAGGCCTTCTTCGAGCCCCTGATTGATCTGGTCGGCAGAGATCTCGATGCCGAAGCGGGCGGCGGTGTCCTCGGCGAGGGTGACCAGCTCGAAGAGGCCTTCCTGGACCTGCGTGGCCATCTCGGCGAAGCCGGTGACCAGCTGCTGGCCGACCAGGTAGAGCAGTCCCGCCACGAAGCCGATGAGCACCAGCAGCGTGGTGATCGCCGCAACCACGCGCGGGAACTTCCACTTGACGAAGACGTTCTGCAGCGGGCGCAGCAGGGTGGCCAGCAGGGCGGCCACGAGCAGCGGGATCAGCAGCAGCGAGATGTGGCTGAGCAGCCAGATCATCACGCCCGCGAAGAGCAGGATGATGATGACGCGCCAGGACCAGGCAGCGGCGATCCGGATGCCCCATGGGACGTCTTCCTGGATCCGCTGTTCCTCGGCCATCCGGGGAGGGACGTCCTCTTCCATCAGCTCGAGCTTCTCGACAGTGTTCATTGCTACATCCTGCCATGGCAACAAGGGGGTGAATCGACGACGGGCCCGCCTGATGCTCGCGAGCATCGGGCGGACCCGTCGTGGTCTGCACGGTCTCAGCTGACCGGCGTGCTCACCGGCGCTGAGCTCTCAGTTCGGAGCGTGATCAATCCGCCATCGAACGTATGATCGCGATCACGCGCAGGATCTCGATGTAGAGCCACACCAGGGAGACGGTGAGGCCGAAGGCGGCGGCCCAGCCGTACTTCTGTGACACGCCGGCCTCCACGCCTTCCTGGATATTGGTGAAGTCCATGACCAGGGAGTAGGTGGCCAGGAGGATGGCGAAGGCGCCGATGGCGATGCCCATCCAGCCTGAGCGCAGACCGAACATGCCCATATCGGTGAACATGACCAGACCGAAGTTCATCAGCGAGAACACGGCGTAGGCGATGATCGCGACGAAGAACATCTTGTTCAGCTTCGGAGTCGCGCGGACCTTGCCGGACTTGAACAGCGCCAAGACGGTGCCGAAGACCGCCAGGGTGGCCAGCACTGCCTGCACGGCGATGCCGGGGAACATCATCTCCATGACCATGGTGAAGGCACCGAGGAAGAAGCCCTGGGTGGCGGAGTAGGCCAGGATCAGGGCCGGGTTCGGCTCCTTCTTGAAGGCGTTGACCAGGCCGAGGCCGAAGCCAGCCAGCGCCGCGACCAGTGCCAGCCCCATGATCGCACCCGGCATGACCATGCCGAGGGCGACGGCGCCGGCCGCGCCGAGCAGCACGACGGCGAAGCTGGTGACGGTCTTGCGGATGACATCGTCATAGGTCATCGCCGCGCCCTGGGAGCCGGCGGCATCGGGAAGGTTGTACTGGCGGTTCAGCTGATCCGCCCCGGCGGCCGAGGCCTGCTGGCCGGGCATGCCGTACTGGGCGGCGAAGGGCTGGCCCTGCGCGGGGCTCTGCTGGCGCGACTGCTCGGTCACGCCGCCCTGGTCATTCATGTAGAACCGGCGCCGCTCGCGCTTCTTCTCGCTGAACTGGTCAGGGAAGGCACCGGTGTTGAAGATCGGGTTGGACATGTGTGACCGCACTCCTATCGGTGCTCGGGTGGATGTCTCATCGTCTGTCCCCGCAGGTCACGGCCGTCCGGCCGATCCCATGAGGGACGAGTCCCTGAACATTCTAGCGTCCTCGCCCCGCCGCAGCTGGAGATTACCTGGAAATCTGCCACCGGCGGACGGCGAGCGGCCTCAGGCGCTATATTTGAACGGTGTTCAATAAATCTCCAGCCCCGCCCGCCTCGGTGACGCCAGGCGCCACCGCACCCGCCGCTCCCAGCACCGCAGTGCGCAGCATCGCCCAGATGGCGATGTTCGCAGCACTTGTCGCAGTCCTGGGCCAGCTTCCGGCCATCCCCCTGGCCGGGGGCGTGCCGATCACGCTGCAGACCCTCGGAGTCATGCTCGCCGGCGCAGTGCTGGGACCGTGGCGCGGCGCCGGGTCCATCGTGCTGCTCCATCTGCTCGTCGCAGCAGGACTGCCGCTGCTCGCCCACGGCTCAGGGGGTCTGGGCGCCTTCGCCGGGCCCAGCGCCGGTTTCGCGCTGGGCTGGATCCCTGGAGCCTTCGTGGTGGGACTCATCACCCAGGCCTCCTGGCCGCTGCGACTCTGGCGCACCATCACCGGCACGGTGCTCGGCGGGATCCTGGTCGTCTATGCCTGCGGGATGCCGGTCATGGCGTTCCAGATGGGACTCACCATGGAGCAGGCGGCGCTGATCAACCTGGCCTTCCTTCCCGGCGATCTCCTCAAGGCGGCCATCGCGGTGGCGCTGACCCACTCGCTGGCACGCGCCTACCCGGCCCCGTTCAGCCACGCCCGCTCGCGCCGACGCACCTGATGCCGTCCCACGTGACACCGCACGTGAGGACACCGCACGTGATGACGCTGCTGCGGTGATCCCGCTCTACCGCCCGGGCACCTCGTACCTGCACCGGATGCCGGTGGGTGCGAAGTTCCTCGGGATCTTCCTGGCCGCCCTCGCGGCCTCGATCTTTCGCGAGAACATCGGGGTGCTGCTGGGCATCTGGGCCGTGACCCTCCTCGGCTTCCGGTTCTCCGGGATCGGGCTTCGCGGCCTGTTCGCTCAGCTCTGGCGGCTGAAATGGCTGGTGGTGGTGCTGACCATCCCCCAGCTGATCTTCCTGACCCCCGCCGAGGCGGGCTTCAACGTGGCGCGCGTGCTCGCCGTCGTGCTGCTGGCCGCACTGTTCACCCTGACCACGGCGACCTCGGACATCCTCTCCAGCTTCGAGCGGGTCCTGCGACCGTTGGATCCGCTGCTGCTGCGCCTGGGGCTCAGCGCCGAACGGATCTCGCTGGCTCTGTCCTTGACCATCCGCTCGGTGCCGGTGATCCTGTCCTTCTATGCAGACATCCGTGAGGCCCAGCGGGCGCGCGGAATGCGGCCCGCTCCGCGCGCCACGGTGCTTCCGCTGCTGGTGATGAGTCTGCGCCACGCGGAGGAGACCGCCGAGGCTCTGGCGGCGCGCGGGGTGCGCTGAGCAGGGATACACCCAGCACGGTTCCCACCGTCGGGCCCTGATCCGCCCCGCCTCAGCCTGGTCTGGGTGCGCCTCGGTCCTGCATGGTCTGACCCGATCCCGGCCCGTCGGCTGATCCTGCGCGACTCCAGGGGCCCCGCTCCTGAGCGGCAGCCGTCGATGACCCCGCACTCGAGCTCTCCTGGGTGCGGGTGCGCGTGCCGGAAGACTTCGACGAGGACTTCTCCCGGGATCGACATCACCGGTTTCACGGACCCCTCCGCGCCGGGCAGCGGGCGCCTGGGCCGGCCACCTGCGCTGGCGCGCGCCGGGATCATCGGTGCCCCCAGTGGGACTCGAACCCACACTGGACCGATTTTAAGTCGGTTGCCTCTGCCGATTGGGCTATGGGGGCAGAAAGCGGACTGTCACTGACAGCCCGCTCTCTAGTTCTGCCTCACGAATGTTCCAAGGTCAGCCCTTGGCCGGCTCCTTGGGCTTGACTCCGCCGGCAGCTTCCTGAAACTGCCGGTACGGGCTCTCGAGATCGCGCACCGGAGTGTAGTCGCGGCCCAGCACGAGCTCGGAGACCCATCCACCGATCACGCGGACCTTGCGCTCCACGGTGGGGATCGCCAGCGCGTGGTAGCCGCGGTGGGCCATCCAGGCGGGGAACCCGTTGATCTTGATCTTCAGCGGGTTGCCGACGCCCTGGAACATGCCCAGTCCGGCGACGGCCCCGAGGGAGTCGTGCTTGTACTCGTTGAGCTGGCCCTGGCCGAAGCTGGCCGCCAGCACGTTCTTCGCGAGCACCTTGGCCTGGCGGGAGGCGTGCTGCGCGTTGGGCACGCAGGTGCCGTCGGGCAGTCCGCCGCCGCTGAGGTCGGGGATCGCGGAGATGTCACCGGCGGTCCAGGCGTTCTGCAGCACCCTGCCGTCTTCGTCGGCGATCTGCAGGGTGGCGGTGCCGGTGACGCGGCCACGCGGGTCCACCGGGAAGCCGGACTTCTTGGCCACGACGTTGGCGGCGACGCCGGCGGTCCAGACCAGGGTGTCGGAGTCGAAGCGGTCGGCCTCGGACTTGTCCTTCATATTGATCAGTCGCATCTCACCGTCCACGACGGAGCCGAGCGAGGTGTTCAGCAGGACCTCGATGCCGCGGCCGCGCAGGTGCTCGACGACGCCGACGGCCTGGTCCTCGGTGACCTCGGGCATGACCCGGCCCATGGCCTCGACCATCACGATGCGCACATCGGTCTGACCGATGCGCGGGTTCACGGCCACTGCGGCCCGGATGATGTCTTCCATCTCCGCGACGGTCTCGATGCCGGCGAAGCCGCCGCCGACCACGGTGAAGGTCAGGGCGCGGGACTTGGCCACTTCGTCAGTCATCACCGAGGCGGACTCGATGCGCTCGAGGATGTGGTTGCGCAGCGTCAGCGCCTCTTCGATGGTCTTCAGACCGATGCCGTGCTCGGCGAGGCCCTCGATCGGGAAGGTCTTCGTGGTCGCGCCGGCGGCCATGATGATGTCCTGGTAGGGCAGCTCGACGGTCTCGCCCTGGGAGAGCTCCACGGTGGCGGTGCGGCCGTCGTGATCCACGGCGCTGACCTTGCCCGTGATGATCTCGGAGTCCTTGAGGTGGCGGCGGTGCGAGACCACCGCGTGGCGGGCCTCGATGTGGCCGCCGACGACCTCGGGGAGGAAGGGCTGGTAGGTCATGTACGGCATGGGGTCGACGACGGTCACGATCCCGCCGGCGGCCTTCACCTTCTTCTGGAGCAGCTGTGCGGTGGTGAGACCGACGTAGCCGCCGCCGACGATGAGGATACGGGGTTTCGCGGAAAGCGTCTGTGGAATAGCCATATGCATCATCCTATACGGTGCTCGATGGTGGGTGGTGAGGTCTGCTCGGGCCGGAGGAGCCGAGTGGATCGCTCAGCTCCGATCGCGGCGACGGGCGCGATGCAGGTGGATCGCGGCCATGCTGAGCACGGCCACCACGAGCAGCGCGGCGGCGCCGACTGCTGCGGGCCCGGCCCAGTCCTGCGCGGTGCCCGGCTGGGCCGCCTCGGGCATGGCGCGGGGCTCACCTTCGGGGCCGGCCACGACCCCGGCGTCCTCGGGGATCTCGTTCGTGTCGGTCTCTTCGACCTCGCCCCGCCGATGGACTCGCACCCATTCGGCCAGCGTCGAAGACTGCGAGGCGTCGAACGCGGGGGCGTCGCCGGCGACCGCCTCGGCCACGTCGAGCACCCCATGTCCGTACTCAGAGTCCACACCGTCGGCTCCTTCTGAATCCGCGGTGGAGAGCATCCGGTGCTTGACCTCTTGGGCGCTGAGCTCCGGGTGGGCGGCCCAGACGAGTGCGGCGGCTCCGGCGACGATCGGGGAGGCTCCCGAAGTGCCGTTCCACTGGATGTAGCCCCCACCGGGCATGGCGCCGACCAGGGGTTCGGAGGCGGCGGCGATGCCGATGGCGATGCCCTGGGAGGAGGAGTCTGCGCTGATGCTGCGGGCCTGGTCGACCCCGGCCACGGCGAGCACTCCCGGGATGGTGGCGGGCGCGCCCACCGAGAGGTGTCCGGAGGCGCGGTTGCCGGAGGCGGCCACGACGAGCACGTCGTTGTTCTCGGCGTGGAGGAAGGCCTCGTCCCAGGCTTCGGGCCATTCCTGGAAGCCCGAGCCCAGGGACATGTTGATGATGTCGGCGCCGTTGTCCACCGCCCAGATCACGGCCTCGGCGATCTGTTCCTCGGTGCCGCCGCCGTAGGGGTTGGGGTCTTGGAGCAGCAGCGAGACCGAGAGGAGGGACGCTTCGGGGGCGACTCCGACCACGCCGTCGTCGGGATCGTCATCCTGGGTCAGCTCCCGGGGCGCAGTGCGGGTCTGCTCGAACTCCGCGAGAGCCTCAGCGTCGACGTCGTCCTGCCAGTCCTCGCCGTAGATGTCCTCGAGCGAGGTCTCGAAGTCCTCCCACCAGTCTTCCCATTCGTCGTCGTCGAGCTCTTGGATGTCCTCGTCCACCAGTCCGGCGACCGCTGAAGCCTCCGCGGAGGTGCCCCGGCCGACGGCCAGGGACGCCACCAGCGTGCCGTGCTCGGTCGCGACCTGATCCACCGGGGCGCCGCCGTCACCGGCGCCGGACACGTCGGTCCCGCCGACGACCGCGCCGGAGAGGGTGGGGTGGCTGGAGTCCACGCCGGTGTCGATGACGGCGATGGTCTTGCCCTCCCCGCGGGTGGTCTCCCAGGCCTCGGTGATGCCGTAGTCCTCGAGCCAGTACTGCTGGTCGCGCCACTCATCGGCGTGGGCTGCCGGCGCGGCGAGGATCGCGCCGCTCAGACCCAGTCCGGCGGCGAGCCCTGCTCCGAGGGCGCGTGAGCCTGCTGTCATCTCTGCGGCTCCGCTCCCAGCTGTGAATGCTCGCGCGACTGGGAGTGTGCCAGGGACATCGCGATGCCGTCGAGGATGTCGTGCTCGGAGGCGACCGCCGAGATGATCCGCCCGTGGGTGACCTTGTTCAGGTAGTCCAGGATCGTGCCCCAGATCAGCGCGCCGGCGCCGATCACGTCCACCCTGCCGGGGTGCATGATCGGCATCTGGGCGCGGGCGTCCCGGGTGGAGTGGACCAGCTGATCCACCGACTGGTGCAGGGTGTCGAGGTCGATCTCCGCGCCGTGGATCAGGTCAGGTTCGTAGTCCTCGAGCTTCAGCGCGTGCGCGGCCACCGTGGTGACGGTGCCGGCCACCCCGATGACCACCTCTGCCTCGTGCAGCGGCATCACCTCGGAGACGTTCTCCAGGAAGGACAGCGTCTCGAAGCTGGTCATCGAGGTCTCGGTGTCGGTGGGCGGGTCGCTGCGCATATGCCGCTCGGTGAAGCGCACACATCCCATGTCGGTGGAGATGGCGTGCTCGACCCCGGCGGAGGTGCCGAGCACGAATTCGGTGGATCCGCCGCCGAGATCCACGACCAGGATCTTGCGCTCGGCGTCCCAGTCCAGGACTGAGGCGGCGCCGGCGAAGGACAGTCCTGCCTCCTCGCTGCCACGGATGACCTCGGGCTCCACACCGAGCCGGTGTTTGACCCCGGCGATGAACACATCTCGGTTGGCCACGTCCCGGGACGCCGAGGTGGCGACGAAGCGCACGGCCTCGACGTGGTGCCTGCGGATGAGTGCGCCGTAGCGGTCCACCGCGGCGAAGGTCCGATCCAACGCTCCGGCCGAGAACTCGCCGGTCTCGTCCACGCCCTCGCCCAGGCGGACGACGGTCATCTGTCGCACCACATCGTTGACCCGGCCGCTGTCTTCGACATCGGCGATCAGCAGCCGGATGGAGTTGGTTCCGCAGTCGATGGCAGCAACTCTCATGGGGGTGTCCTTCTCCTCGCCGGTGTTCGTGAGCGGGCGACGGGCTGGCCGTCCCGCGGGGGTCCTTGCCAGCACTCTATGCGGTCTCTTCGGGGTCCTGCGAGACGGGGCCCTCGGCGTCCGCGTTCTCCTGCCGGGCGAACCCCTGGTTCTTGCGGCGCACGTGACGACTGAGATCACGCTGCGGAACCGCGGCGTCGTGGTCCCAGGATGCGGCGCAGATGCAGGTCTGCGGGGTGAACTCGTCGACGATGCGTTCCAGCGTCTCATCGCCGAGCGGGTTGATGCCTGGTCCGACCGCAAGCGAGTGCCCGACGAGCACGTGGAGGCACTTGACCCGATCGGGCATACCCCCGGCGCTGACGCCCTCGATCTCCCAGACCGGATCAAGCCCGGCGACGCCGCGGATCCGTTCGCGCTCGGCGAGGTAGTTCTCGTGGGCTCTCCGATGGGCCGCGGCGAGCTCGGCGTCGGTGGTGAGCCGTCGGCTCATCTCGGCCATGAGACCTGCGGCCTCCAGCCGAGAGACGGCTGCGGTCGCGGCGGGGTGGGTGAGGTAGAAGGTGGTCGGGAAGGGAATCCCGTTGCTCAGCCGTGGCGCCGTGGCTGCCACCAGGGGGTTTCCGCAGGCGCAGCGGGCTGGGATCTCGACGACGTCGCGCACTGGCCTGCTCAGCTGCAGGCTCAGGGTGTCCAGATCGCTGGGGTGCGGGGTAGTCGAGTTCACGGGAGCCGAGTTTACTCCACTGCTGCGGCCAGCCGGCCCCGTGTGCTGTCGGATCAGTCTTCGGCGGCGGAGCGGACCAGGGAGTCCCAGAGCGCCTCGGCCCAGGGGAGGTCGTGGCGGACCTCGCTGGAGTCCAGCGGCTGGATCTCCTCGGTGTTCCCCTCGGGATCACCCATGACCTGGTAGCGGCGCTCCCCCGGCATGACCAGGTTGATCCGTTCGCGGGCCTGCTGGCGGACGAAGTCTGGATCGTCCCAGCGCACCAGCTCCGACTGCAGCTGCGCCTGCTCCTCCTGCTCAGCGGCGATCTGAGACTGAAGCTCGTTGATCTCCGAGCGCTGCTGGAAGAAGCTGTTCACGGTGGGGACCAGGAAGGAGATGACGACCAGGACCACGATGCTCAGCAGGATCATCCGGCCGGGGAAGGTCCGTTCGGGGACCGTCGTGGCGGCACTGACCGGGGTCTTCGCCGATCCGGAAGGGCTGGAGCTGCGCGTCTTGCGCCGGGCGGTGATGTCGGCGGGAGTCCGGATCTCGCCGGAGACCTGCTCGCGCTCGGCCAGCCGACGAGCCTGGGCCGCGCGCGCTTTGACCTCCGCTGAAGAAGCACGTCTGCTCGGCACGAGATGTCACCGCCTTGAGGGGGAAGAGGGGAAGTAGGGGTGGCCTCTGAGGATATCTGCCGCGAGCCCCGCGGCTCGGATCTGACACGCGACGAGGCCGAGCGTGAGCAGAAGCTTCACCGCCGGAGCAGGAGGGGGCGCCAGGCAGCTCGGCCTCTGGTCGCGACCAGGACCGGTGAGCCTGACACCCCGTTCCGCCGGCGTTCATGTACCCCGGGGAGCTGCCGAGACTACGCGGTGAAGCGCGGGAACACAGAGGCTCCGGCGTAGCGCGCGGCGTCGCCGAGCTCTTCTTCGATGCGCAGCAGCTGGTTGTACTTGGCCACGCGCTCGGACCGAGCCGGTGCGCCGGTCTTGATCTGGCCCGAGTTGGTGGCCACCGCGATGTCCGCGATGGTGGTGTCCTCGGTCTCGCCGGAGCGGTGGGAGATCATCGTGGTGTAGCGGCTGCGCTGGGCCAGCGCGACCGCGTCGAGGGTCTCGGTGAGCGATCCGATCTGGTTGACCTTGACCAGCAGCGAGTTCGCCGTGTCGGCGGCGATGCCCTTGGCCAGGCGGTCCGGGTTGGTGACGAAGAGGTCGTCGCCGACCAGCTGCACCTTGTCCCCGATCTGCTCGGTCAGGTTCTTCCAGCCGGCCCAGTCATCCTCGTCCAGCGGGTCCTCGATGGAGATCAGCGGGTACGCATCGACGAGCTCGCCGTAGTAGGCGCTCATCTGCTCGGGAGTCTTGGACTCGCCCTCGAAGGTGTAGACCCCGTCGGCGTAGAACTCGCTGGCTGCCACGTCCAGGGCCAGGGCGATGTCCTTGCCCGGGGTGTAGTTGGCGCGCTTGATGGCCTCGGTGATCAGATCCAGTGCCGCCCGGTTGGAGGGGAGGTCCGGCGCGAAGCCGCCCTCGTCGCCCAGCCCGGTGGCCAGGCCCTTCTCCTTGAGCAGGGCCTTCAGCGAGTGGTAGACCTCCACGCCGGCGCGCAGCGCCTCGGAGAAGGTGGCCGCACCGATGGGGGCGATCATGAACTCCTGGATGTCGACGTTGGAGTCCGCGTGGGAGCCGCCGTTGAGGATGTTCATCATCGGCACGGGCAGCAGGTGCGCGTTGGGGCCGCCGAGGTACTTGTACAGCGGCAGGTCCGAGGCGTCGGCGGCGGCCTTGGCCACGGCCAGGGAGACACCGAGGATCGCGTTGGCGCCCAGCGAGTTCTTGTTCTCGGTGCCGTCGAGGTCGAGCAGGATCTGGTCGATGATGCGCTGCTCGGTGGCGTCCTGTCCTTCCAGGGCGGCGGCGATGACGTCGTTGACTGCGCCCACGGCGCCGGTGACGCCCTTGCCGAGGTACCGGTCCTTGTCACCGTCGCGACGTTCCGCGGCTTCGAAGGCGCCGGTGGAGGCGCCGGAGGGGACTGCGGCCTGGCCGAAGCTGCCGTCCTCGAGGAGGACATCGACCTCCACGGTCGGGTTGCCTCGCGAGTCGAGGATTTCGCGGCCGTACACACTGACGATGAGAGACATATTCTTCTCGGCTCCTTGTTGTTCATTCGGTGGGAAACTTTTCGGGTGTGCCGAGCGCGCCCTTGCGCCGGTGCATCGACGAGCTGTTCAGCGCTCCTGCTGGTCAGGCTCAGGTCATGCGGTTCAGGTGGCGGCGCAGCGCCCGCTCCGGGTCCTGCCCGTTCCCGCGTGCGGTGCGCACCACAGCAAAGAGTAGTTCACCGAGCTCCTCCTCGTCAGCCGCCGCCAGCGTGGCCGATTCAGTGTTGGGGAGATGTTCACCGCGCTCCCGGCCGAGCCGGTCGATGACCTTGGCGGCCTTCGCGAGCGCTGGCAGGTGAGCCGGAAGCGAGCCGACGACGCCGGCCAGGTGTGTGCCGCCGCCGCCGTCGGCTGCGTTCACGGCCGTTCCGTTTCCAGCCGTTCCGAGCTCAGCCGTTCCGATCTCAGCCGCTGCGTTGTCAGCGGCCTTCTCCTCGGCCTTGATCCGGGTCCAGGCGGCCTCCACCTGCTCGATGGTCGCGTTCGCATCCACGGCCAGGCGGCCCTCTGCGGTGAAGACATGCGGGCTGCGGCGCACCAGCTTCGCGGTGATGGCCTGGGCCACCCCGTCGAGGTCGAAGCTGCCGCGCTCCTGGGCCAGCTGGGCGTGCAGGGCGACCTGGAAGAGCAGATCCCCCATCTCCTTGCGCAGCCCCTCGTCGAGGCTGCCGGCCTCGATCTCTTCGAGCACCTCGTAGGCCTCTTCGACGAGGTATTCGGTGAGATCGCCGTGAGTCAGCTGAGAGGTCCAGGGGCAGTGCTCGCGCAGCCGCGCGATGACCCAGCGCAGCATCGCGATCTGGTCATTGCCCGCGGGATCAACCCTGGTCAGACCGGAGTGGGACGGACCAGCGCTGACCTGTTGGCCGCGGCTCATCTTCACTGCCAGGCTTCGAGGATCATCCCTGCCAGGGCCTCGCGCTCCTCATGACCGAGGAACGAGGACTCCAGCGCGTTGATCTGGAAGTCGGCGAGCTCACCGAGGCCGTAGTCGAAGGTGCTGGCGATCAGCGCGAGCTCTCCGGAGAGGGTCACCCCGGAGACCAGTCGGTTGTCGGTGTTGACGCCGACGTTGAAGCCCAGCTGGTAGAGCATGTCGAAGGGGTGGTCGCTGAGTTCCGGCGGCTGGCCCTGGGCGAATCCGGCGATCGCGCCGGTCTGCACGTTCGAGGTGGGGCTGACCTCGAGGTGGATCTGGCGGTCGCGGACCCAGCGGGCCACGGGGCCGAGCTCCACCTGGAAGACCTCTTCCCCGGCCTCGGAGTCCACATCGCCCTCGATGACGCTGATGTCCTCGGCGACGCGGACGCCGTGGCCCAGGCGCTGGGCGCGGCCGGAGACCAGCGCGTCGCGGACGGATTCGATGCCGTCGCCCTCACCGGCGTGGACCGTGGTGGGGAACATCTCGGTGGCGAGCCGGGTGAAGGCATCGGCGAAGCGGCTCGGCGGGAAGCCGGCCTCGGGTCCGGCGATGTCGAAGCCGACGACGCCCTTGTCCCGGTGGCGCAGCGCGACCTCGACGATCTCATCGGCACGGTCGGACTGCCGCATGGCGGAGACCAGCTGGCCGACGACGATGACGCCGTCCTGCTCCGCGACGGTCTCCATGCCCTGGTTCAGTCCTTCCTGGACGGCCTCGACGGCCTCGTCCAGGCTCAGGCCCTGCTCCTGATGCTGCTCAGGCGCCCAGCGGACCTCGGAGTAGATGATCCCGTCGGCGGCGAGGTCCTCGACGTATTCCTTGGCGACCCGGCGCAGGTTCTGCGGGGTCTGCATCACGGCGGTGGTGTGCGCGAAGGCCTCCAGGTACTTCTCCAGGGATCCGGAGTTCGCGTTCTGCCGGAAGCGCTCGGCGAGCTCCTCGGAGTCCTGGCTGGGAAGTTCGTGGCCGATCTCCGCGGCAAGCTCGATCAGGGTCTCTGGGCGGAGCGAGCCGTCCAGGTGATCGTGCAGGGAGACCTTGGGCAGATTGCGCAGCTGCTCTTCGAGCTTTGCGGCGGCGGTGCGGACATCAGCAGCAGTAGAAGTCATAGGAGCGAGTCTATCCAGGACCGGGGAGGAAGTCGCCCGAGGTCGTCGCGCCCGCGCACCTCAGCGCGTGGGGTGTTCGTGATCTCCGTCCTGGTCTGCGTCATGATCTCCGCGGTCGCGGTGCAGCCGCAGCGGGGGCTCCACGGGCAGCGCCGCGGTGTCCCGGTAGCCCTTCGGGTCGATGTGCACGCCCCTGCGGTCCAGCCACGAGGCGAAGAGCCTGAAGAGCCGGTCGAAGATCCAGCCCAGCAGCACCGCCCCGGTGATCGAGACGGTCATCGCCACCAGGACCGAGTCGAAGATGTTCGCGCTGATCGCGCCGATCCCCACCGAGTACGAGGCCCAGACGAGCGAGGCGAACGCGTCGATCACCAGGAACCGGCGGATGGAGAACCCGGTGGTGCCGGCGACGAAGTTGATCGCCACTCGAGCTCCGGGGATGAACCGTCCCACGAAGATCAGCAGCACCCCGCGCTTGTCCAGCTCATGACGAGCCCAGATCAGCGTGCGCTGGGGCGCGGGTCGGCGCATCCAGCCGAAGCGCATCGGACCGATCGCCCGGCCGATCCGGTAGGCGATGAAGTCCCCGAGCAGCGCCCCGGAGGCGGCGACCAGGACCACCCAGAGCAGGAACGGAGTGCCCGGCTCTCCCGAGAGCGAACCCAGGCCGACCACCAGCGAGTCCGAGGGCACGATCGGGAAGAACCCATCGACCATGCAGAGCACGAAGAGGCCCACCAAGGTCCACCATCCGGAGGCCGCCTCCAGGATGGTCTGGTTGATGGCGTCAAGGATCTGCCCGGGACTCATCCGCGTGGCCTCAGTCGGTCAGGTCTGCAGCGCTGATGCGGTCAAAGACCAGATCAGGAGTCTCATGCGGGCCGCCCTCGACGTCGACGTCCACGGCGCGCTCCAACGACTGTTGCGCCCGGGTGATCCGGTGCTCATCATCGGTGAGCAGGGTGAACAGGGGCTGACCTGCGGTGATGAAGTCACCCGGTTTGGCGTGCATGCGCACCCCGGCTCCGGCCTGCACGGAGTCCTGCTTCCGCGCCCGCCCGGCGCCGAGCCGCCAGGCGGCGAGCCCCACAGCCATGGCGTCCATCCGGGTCACGGTGCCGGAGACCCCGGCGCTGATCGTATGGCTGTGCGCCGCCTGCGGCAGGGCCGCATCCGGGTTCCCGCGCTGCGCGGCGATCATGCGACGCCAGGAGTCCATCGCGCGTCCGTTGCGCAGGTTCTCGGCCGGGTCGACTCCGCTGATGCCCACGGCGGTGAGCATCTCAGCCGCCAGCGCCACGGTGAGCTCGACGACGTCGGCCGGCCCACCTCCGGCGAGGACCTCCACCGACTCCTGGACCTCGATGGCGTTGCCCGCGGTGAGTCCCAGCGGGGTGTCCATATCGGTGAGCAGCGCCGAGGTCTTCACACCGGCGTCGGTGCCCAGGGCGACCATGGTGCGGGCCAGCTCCGCGGCGTCGGCCCGGGACTTCATGAAGGCGCCGGAACCTGCCTTCACATCCAGGACCAGCGCGTCGGTGCCCTCGGCGATCTTCTTGGACATGATCGAGGAGGCGATCAGCGGGATCGCCTCCACCGTGCCGGTGACGTCACGCAGCGCGTAGAGCTTCTTGTCCGCCGGGGCCAGCCCGGGGCCGGCCGCGCAGATCACGGCGTTGACCTCATCGAGCTGGCGCAGCAGGGCGTCATTGCTCAGATCCGCCTGCCAGCCTTCAACGGCTTCAAGCTTGTCCAGGGTGCCGCCGGTATGGCCGAGTCCACGGCCGGAGAGCTGCGGGACGGGCACGCCGAAGCTCGCGACGAGCGGTGCCAGTGGGAGGGTGATCTTGTCTCCGACTCCCCCGGTGGAGTGCTTGTCTGCGGTGAGCCGGCGCCCGCCCTCGGGCGTGCGCAGGGAGGAGAAGTCCATCCGCTCG
The DNA here is from genome assembly GCF_022565855.1 of Nesterenkonia sp. AY15. NCBI lineage: Bacteria > Bacillati > Actinomycetota > Actinomycetes > Micrococcales > Micrococcaceae > Nesterenkonia > Nesterenkonia sp. AY15. The sequence goes on from NZ_JAJOYV010000006.1 coordinate 75,197, forward strand.
CCCGAGGCGATCATCGCCGCGGTCCAGTGACCGATCTCCTCTCGGGTCATCCCGTTGAGCAGGATCGCCATCGCCAGTGCAGCCATCTGCTCGTCGCCGACGAACCCGTCGGTGTAGGCGGCGATCAGCCATCGGATCTGCTCCTGGGAGAGTCGTCCGTGGTCTCGCTTGATCCGGATCAGCTCGACGGCGTCGTGGGCCGAGCGGTCATAGGTCGCACCGGCAGCGGTCATCGCTTCTCCAAGTCGTTGATCTCAAGATCGCGGGGGCCGAAGGCTTCCGGCAGCAGGGCGGCCAGGGTGGTGGCGCCCCGGGCGGTGCGCACGTGCATGGTGGGGGCGGAGAACTCCAGCAGCAGCTGCCGGCAGCGGCCGCAGGGGGTGATGTACTCGCCCTGCCGATTCACGCAGGTGAACGCGACGATCTTGCCTCCGCCGGCCATCTGCAGCGCCCCGATCATGGTGCACTCCGCGCAGAGGGTGAGCCCATAGGAGGCGTTCTCCACGTTGCACCCGGAGATGATCGATCCATCCTCGAGCAGCGCGGCGGCGCCGACCGGATAGTCCGAGTAGGGCACGTAGGCCCGAGTCATCGCGATCCTGGCCTGGGTGGTGAGACGCTCCCAGTCGGCATCGTGGTCCGGAACGGGGATCCGTGCGATCCGTCCGGTCAGAAAGTCATCGTCCTGAGTCATAGGGGCCATCCTACGAGGCCACCCGCATGCGCGGGTGCCAATGTCGCAGGCGCAGGCGAGTCGGGAGGAGGCTAGTCCCGGCGGAGCTCGTTGATCGCGCTGAGCGCCGTGGTGACCATGATCTTGGTGCCGTAGCCGATGCATCGCTCGTCCGGGACGTAGTCGCCGCGGTGCAGATCGAAGTCGATGCCGCCCGGGGTCTTCGTCCCGAGCCGGAACATCGCCCCGGGAAGCTCCTGGGTCATCCAGGCGAAGTCCTCCCCGCCCATGGACTGCGGGGCCAGCTCCAGTCCCTCGGAGCCCAGCACCTCGCGGCCGGCGTGCTCCAGCAGTGTGGTCTCGCGCTCATTGTTGATCACCGGAGGCACGCCGCGGATGTGCTCCAGCTCCACGTCCACCCCCCAGGGGGCGGCGACCTGCTCGACGATCTCATCGAGGAGCTTGCCGGCGTCGCGCCAGGCCTCGGCGTCGAGGATCCGCATGGTCCCGACCAGGGTGCCGCTGGAGGGGATCGCGTTGTGCGCGCTGCCGGCCTCGATCTGGCCCCAGACCAGCGAGACCGCGGAGCGCACGTCCACGCGGCGGGAGAGCACGGCGGGGACGGTGGAGGCGATGTGCGCCAGGGCGGAGACCATGTCCTCGGTCAGGTGGGGCCGGGAGGTGTGACCCCCGCGGCCGGTGACGTTGATCCGGACCACGTCGGCAGCGGAGGTGATCGCGCCGATGCGGGTCCCGATCATGCCGACCTCGATGCGCGGGTCGCAGTGCAGCGCGAAGATCCGGGGCAGCGGTTCCAGCACGCCTTGGCGCACCATCTCCAGAGCACCTCCGGGCATGGTCTCTTCGGCGGGCTGGAAGATGACGCGGACCTTGGCGCCCAGACCCGCCGGGTCGCCGTCGGTGATCCGGTGCTGGTGCAGCTGCTGCAGGCTCAGCGCGACGCCGAGTGCGACGGTGGTGTGGATGTCGTGGCCGCAGGCGTGGGTGACGCCCGGGTGGGTGGAGGCGAAGGGCAGGTCGGTGAGCTCGCCGACCGGCAGCGCGTCGATGTCCCCGCGGAATCCGGCAGCGAACTCGCCGGCGCCGACGTCCACGTAGAGCCCGGTGGTCTCTGGCATCAGCTCCGGCTCCAGCCCGACGGCGCGCAGCGCGGCGGCGAGCTTCTCCGTGGTGCGCTCTTCCTTCCAGGACAGCTCGGGATGGGCGTGCAGGTCCCGACGCATCGCGACCAGCGTCGCTTCGAGATCATCGACGACCTCGGCGGCCGAGGCGTGGGCGGCTTTGAGCATCACCGTGCGGCGAGCAGGCTCAGAGGACATCGGATTCTCCCTGCGCTCTGAGCGCCTCCACGGCCTGCTTGACCGACTGCGCGTGGTCGGTGGTGGTCACCAGCAGCGCGTCGGGGGTGTCCACCACGACGATGTTCTCGACTCCGATCAGGGCCACCACGCGCTGGGTGTCAGAGACGACGACGCCGGAGGACTGGTCCGAGTAGACCCGGGCCTTCTCCCCCAGCACGGTCATCGACTCCTGCTCCCGTGCCGGGTTCAGCCGGGCGATGGCGGCGAAGTCCCCGACGTCGTCCCAGGTGAAGTTCCCGGGGATCACGGCGACATCGCCGGCGGCCGCGGCGGGCTCGGCCACGGCGTAGTCGATGGCGATCTTGGGAAGCTCGGGCCAGACCCGCGCGGTGACCTCGGTCTGCTGCGGTGTTCCCCAGGCGGCGGCGATCTCGATGAGGCCCGCGTAGAGAGTCGGCTCCGCCCGAGCGAGGTGGTCCAGCAGCAGCGCAACCGGGGCCACGAACATCCCGGCGTTCCACAGGTACTCTCCGGAGTCGACATACTTCTCGGCGAGCTCCTGGCCGGGCTTCTCGACGAACTCCGCGACGTCCCGGGCGTTCGGTGCGTCCTGGATCGGGGCGCCGTCGACCTTCAGAGCGGCGCCGCGGCGGATATAGCCGAAGCCGGTGGAGGGGTGGGTGGGGGCGATGCCGATGGTGACGATCTTGCCTGTCGCAGCGGTGGCCACGGCCTCGCGCACAGCCTCCTGGAAGATCTCCACCGGGGCGATGACCTGGTCGGCGGCGAAGGAGCCCATGATGATCTCGGGGTCACGCAGGTGCAGGATGGCCGCGGCCAGCCCGATGGCGGCGGCGGAGTCCTTGGGCTCGGATTCGAGCACGAGGTCGTTCTCATCGAGCTCGGGGATCTGCACCCGCACGGCTTCACGGTGTGACTCTCCGGTGACCACCATCACGCGCCTGCCGGTCAGCGGCGCGAGCCGCTCGTAGGTCCCGCGGATCAGCGTGGTGCCCGAGCCCGTGAGGTCGTGGAGGAATTTCGGGGCGCTGGCCCGCGAGAGCGGCCACAGTCGCGTGCCCACTCCGCCGGCGGGGATCACCGTGTAGAACTTGTCCAAAGCTGCCTGTGAAGTCACCTCCCCAGGGTAGACCCATCGGCCGCTCAGCCAGGCCAGCCGCGCAGCGGGTGCGCGTCGGGTGCGCGTCGGGTGCGCGTCGGCCCGCCCGCGGAGCCTGCGAGAGAAGCTGCGCGGGGAGCCGCGAGACGAGCTGCGAGACGGCATGCGGTCAGGGCGACGAGACTCGCGTCGGCTGGCCTGAGAGCTCATTTCGGAATTGCGTCCTCACATTGCGGCTTTTCTACACGTTGTAGAAGTCATTTGGATCGGACTGTCATTTCGCCTCCGAGCCTGGATCAGGTGTGCGCCGAGCCGCGCAACAAAGCCTCCTGGAGCGCACCACGAGCCGCATCGGCTGCCGCGGTGCTCTAGTCTGGTAACTGACAACAGACTCGCGCCGGCGTCACGGTTTCCGCACCGCCGCAGCGAAGAACATACGTACGTAACTGTGCGGCGCGGAACGCCATGCAACGATGCAGGGAGGTAATGACAGGTGACGCAGACAAAGGGCACCCTCTATAAAGGCCGGGAAGGTATGTGGTCCTGGGTAGGACACCGGATCACGGGTGTCGGGATCTTCTTCTTCCTCCTGGTCCACGTACTCGACACGTCTCTCGTGCGAGTATCGCCAGAGGCCTACGACGCGGTGATCGGCGCGTATAAGAACCCGATCATGATCGTCGGTGAGATCGGCCTCGTCGGCGCGATCGTCTTCCACGCTTTCAACGGTCTGCGGATCATCCTGGTCGACTTCTGGTCCCAGGGCACCCGCTACCACCGCCAGATGCTGTGGACCGTGATGGGCCTCTGGGTCATCACGATGATCGGATTCACCGTCCGCCACTTGATGCTGTTCTTCGAAGGCTGGGGAGGGTTCTGAAAATGACCACCACTAAATCTGACGCCCTCCTGCCCGCCCAGGGCATCGAGGCTCCCCGCTCCGGGCGGATCGACCCCAAGTACCTGCGCAGCGGGTCCTCGAAGTCCGGCAGCTTCGAGATGGCCGCTTGGGTCTTCATGCGCGTCTCCGGCGCCGCTCTCGTGGTGTTGATCTTCGTCCACCTTGCAGTGAACCTGCTGGTCGGCGAGGGCATCCACCAGATCGACTTCGGCTTCGTCGCGGGCAAGTGGGCAAACCCGGTCTGGCAGTTCTGGGACCTGGCCATGCTCTGGCTGGCGATGCTCCATGGCGGCAACGGCATGCGCACCATCATCAATGACTATGCCGAGAAGGACTCCACGCGGATGTGGCTGAAGTCCATCCTCTACCTCTCGGTGATCGTCATCATCGTGCTGGGCACCATGGTCATCTTCACCTTCGAGCCCTGCCTGCTCGACAACTCCGGCCAGCTCCTCGAGTCGTCACCCTCCTTCTGCCAGAACGTCTGATGCCGACCGGGTCCACCCCGGTGCGCACCTCTGCGCGTTCTCATGCTTCCGAACACCAAGAAAAGAGAGCCACAAGCTGATGCAGGTTCACAAGTACGACGTCGTCATCGTCGGCGCCGGCGGCGCCGGAATGCGCGCGGCCATCGAGTCCGGCCAGCGCGCCCACACTGCCGTGCTGACCAAGCTCTACCCCACCCGGTCCCACACCGGCGCGGCACAGGGCGGCATGTGCGCCGCACTGGCCAACGTCGAAGAGGACAACTGGGAGTGGCACACCTTTGACACCGTCAAGGGCGGGGACTATCTGGTGGACCAGGATGCAGCCGAGGTCATGGCCAAAGAGGCCATCGACGCCGTGCTCGACCTGGAGAAGATGGGCCTGCCCTTCAACCGCACCCCCGAGGGCAAGATCGACCAGCGCCGCTTCGGCGGGCACACCCGCGACCACGGCAAAGCCGCCGTGCGCCGCGCCTGCTACGCCGCTGACCGCACCGGTCACATGATCCTGCAGACGCTGTATCAGAACTGCGTGAAGCACAACGTCGAGTTCTACAACGAGTACTACGTGCTCGATCTGCTCACCGTGGACGAAGAGGTGACCCGTGAAGACGGCACCACCTACACGCAGAAGAAGACGGCCGGCGTCGTCTCCTATGATCTGGCCAACGGTGAGATCCACGTCTTCCAGGCCAAGTCCGTGGTCTTCGCCACCGGCGGTCTGGGCAAGATCTTCAAGACCACCTCCAACGCGCACACGCTGACCGCCGACGGCATGGCCCTGGCCTACCGCGCAGGCATCCCGCTGGAGGACATGGAGTTCGTGCAGTTCCACCCGACCGGGCTCGCCGGGCTGGGGATCCTGCTCTCCGAAGCCGCTCGCGGCGAGGGAGGCATCCTGCGCAACTCCGAGGGTGAGCGCTTCATGGAGCGCTACGCCCCCACGATCAAGGACCTCGCTCCGCGTGACATCGTCGCCCGGTCGATGGCCAACGAGGTGCGTGAAGGCCGCGGCGCCGGTCCGAACAAGGACTACGTGCTGCTGGACCTGACCCACCTGGAGCCGGCGCACATCGATGCGAAGCTTCCCGACATCACCGAGTTCGCCCGCACCTACCTCGGCGTGGAGCCCTACACCGAGCCGGTGCCGGTCTTCCCGACCTGCCACTACGCCATGGGCGGTGTGCCCACCACGGTGAAGTCTGAGGTCCTGCAGGACAACGACACCATCGTGCCCGGCCTCTTCGCCGCCGGCGAGGTCGCCTGCGTCTCGGTGCATGGCTCCAACCGCCTGGGCACCAACTCGCTGCTGGACATCAACGTGTTCGGCAAGCGCGCCGGCCTGGCCGCCGCCGAGTACGCCGCCACCGCTGAGTTCGTGGAGCTGCCGGAGAACCCGACGGCGTTCACCGAGAACCAGCTCAACGCGATGCGTGCCAGCACCGGCGGAGAGCGCGTCTCCACCCTGCGCTCGGAGCTGCAGGAGACCATGGACGCGAACATGCAGGTGTTCCGCTCCGAGGACACCATCAAGGAAGCCCTCGCGGTCATCGCTGACCTGCGCGAACGCTATAAGGGCGTGCAGATCCAGGACAAGGGCAAGCGATTCAACCTCGACCTGCTCGAGGCCGTGGAGCTCGGCTTCCTGCTGGACATGGCCGAGGTCATGACCGTGGCAGCCCTGCACCGCAAGGAATCCCGCGGCGGACACTACCGCGAGGACTTCCCGGAGCGTGATGACGAGAACTTCATGCTCCACTCGATGATGTACCTGGATACCGAGTCCTCGACTGAGGGCACGCACGGGATCCGCGCCGACACCAAGCCGGTCGTCTTCACCCGTTACGAGCCGATGGAGCGTAAGTACTGATGAGCACCCCCACCACAGAAGCCGCAGAGCCCGCTTCCAAGATCGACCTGGCCCAGAGCACCGGCGGCGGGGAGGTCCCCAGCTTTGACGTGACTCTGCAGGTGCGCCGCTATGACCCGGAGTTCTCCGACGACGCCCGCTGGGACGAATGGACGATCACCATGTACGGCACCGACCGTGTGCTGGACGCCCTGCACAAGGTCAAGTGGGAGATCGACGGATCCCTGACGTTCCGCCGGTCCTGCGCCCACGGCGTCTGCGGCTCCGATGCCATGCGCATCAACGGTCGCAACCGGCTGGCCTGCAAGGTGCTGCTCAAGGACCTGGACACCTCCAAGCCGATCCTGGTCGAGCCGATCAAGGGCCTGCCCGTGGAGAAGGACCTGATCGTGGACATGGAGCCCTTCTTCCAGTCCTACCGCGAGATCATGCCCTTCATGGTGAACAACTCCCCGGCCCCGACCGGCGAGCGGATCCAGTCCCCGGAGGAGCGCGAGCGCTTCGACGACACCACCAAGTGCATCCTCTGCGCCGCCTGCACCTCCTCCTGCCCGGTCTTCTGGACCGATGGACAGTACTTCGGTCCGGCGGCCATCGTCAACGCACACCGGTTCATCTTCGACTCCCGCGACGACGCCGGCGACATGCGCCTGGAGGTCCTCAACGACAAAGAGGGCGTGTGGCGCTGCCGCACCACCTTCAACTGCACCGACGCCTGCCCCCGCGGCATCGAGGTCACCAAGGCCATCCAAGAGGTCAAGCGTGCGGTGCTGACCCGCAGCATGTAGTACCCGCTCATCAAGAGGTGGGGTGGCGGGCGCGGTCGATGCGCCCTCCGCCCCACCTCTTTTTGCATCCCCCTCCCGGAACCGGTTAGGTGAGCTCATGGACAGATACGACGAGGCCGCCCGACATCTGATCGATGTCGGAGTGGGCCGGACGAACTTCACGAACATCGTCGTGGCCGCGGAGGCGCTGGACCGTGGCATCACCGTGCGCAGGGCCACCAGCAGCAGCCGGATGGTGCTGGAGCACCAGGGGCGCATGCGCACCTGGGCCGGCGGAAGCACGAACCACAACGATGACCTGCTCAAGAAGATCGCCTCCTACAAGGACGTGTCCAGCCGTCTCTTCCGCGACCTCAAGATCAGCGCCCCGGAGAACGCGGTCTTCGGCGTCTCGGAGTCTGCGCGCGCCTGGGCCTGGGCGTCGCCCTTCACCAGGAGCGTGATCAAGCCGCACAACGGTCGGCAGGGCCAGAACGTCCACGCCGGCATCGCGACCGAGGACGAGTTTCACACGGCCTTCCACCGGGTCGCCGCAGCGAGCAGCCAGATCCTGGTGGAGGAGTTCTACACCGGAGTGGAGCACCGCTGCCTGGTGGTCGAGGGCAGCCTGGTGGCGGCGACCCAGCGCCGGCCCGCAAGCGTCCTCGGCGACGGGCGCACCAGCATCAGCGACCTGGTCAGGGCGAAGAACCGCGACCGCGGCCCGATCCACAAGGACCTGGTCATCGACTCCGTCGCGCGCGAGTACCTGGACCGCCACGGCTACCGGCCCGACACGGTCCCGAGGGCGGCGGAGCGCGTCTACCTGAGAAGCACCTCTAACCTGCATACGGGAGGAGACGCGGTCGACGCCACGGACGAGATTCGCGACGAGGAGCGTGAACTCGTGGAGCGCGCGGCGCGGGCTCTGCGCGGACTCCGCATCGTCGGATTCGACGTGCTGCTGCCCCGCGGTGACGGCGACGTCCACGCAGCCTCGGTGCTCGAGATCAACGCCAGCCCGATGGTCTCGATGCACCACTTCCCCTGGTCCGGTGAGCCCCGGGACGCGGCTCGCCACGTGGTCGATTCACTCTTCCCGCGCACCGTCCGGCGCTGAAGCACCCCTGCGCCGCCTCAGCGGGCGGCCGCGACGGGTCCGAGACGGCGGCTGCGGGCATCGGTGGCCAGCGCCGCCCAGGACGCGCAGAGCAGGTAGATCAGACTGAGCAGGAAGAAGTAGATGAAGAAGCCCAGCACGGTGGCGAAGGATGACACGATCAGGTTTCCGCCTTCGACCCCGCTGAGCAGGAACGTGGAGAGCTGGCGCAGCATCGAGGAGCCGACGGCGGCGAGCAGCGCCGCCCGCCAGAGCACCGAGACCGGCATCACCACTCGTGAGGCCACGCGGAAGATCAGGATCGCGACCAGCACGTCGAGGATCAGCGGCACGGCCAGTGTGATCACGGTGCCGACCAGTCCTTGAAGCACGTTCAGGTTCCAGCCCAGCACCCGCTCGCTGAACTCCAGCACCGATTCTGAGATCAGGCTGGTGGCTGTGGCGGCCAACAGCATCGTGCCCAGCAGCAGCATCACCCCGAGGTCCCGAGACTTGACCACCAGCACGTTCTCATCCATGAGCGGACGGTCGAAGATGCTTCGGATCCCGGAACGCAGCCCGTTGATCCAGCTCAGCGAGGCCACCATAGCCACCAGCAGCGAGACCACCAGGGTGAGGCCGAAGCCCCCGGTGTCGAAGAGCTGTTCCTGCGTGGCAAGCCCGTCTTCGCCGATCAGCCCGGGCAACGCATCATTGGTCAGATCCACGATCGTGTTCTGCAGCTCCTTGTTCCCGCCGATGACGAGGCCCGCCACGGAGAACCCGGCCACCAGCGCGGCCGAGACGGAGAAGAACATCATGTACGCCGCACCGGCGGCCATCACCGTTCCGTAGTGGAACAGGAAGAGGTTCAGGATCCGCATCCCGCGGGTGGTGTCGAGTCGGGTGAGCCCCCAGAACACGGTCGGCCCGAACATGGATGCGCGGCCGCGACCCTCCCTGCGGGCGTGGCCCCGGGCGCGTCGGGCCTTGACCTCGCGACGCCGCAGAGCCTCGAGGTCCAGCGGGTTGACCATCCCCGAGACCTCCTCGCGATCATTCATCGCCTTCGCGGCGGCTCGCGCGTGTCCGGCGATCAGACCGTGCCCGCCGGTCCGTGGTCGCAGCCTGGAGGGGTCCTCGTTCACCGCAGGCTCACTGTCGGCTCACTGCGGGCTCGCCGGGAGGAAGCCGACCTTGTCGTACACCTCGGCGAGGGTCTCCCCCGCCACGGCCCGCGCCTTCGCCGCGCCGGTGGCCAGCAGCGCGTCGAGCTGCGCCGGATCTTCGAGCAGCTCCTCGGTGCGGTCACGGATCGGGCCGAGCTTCGCCACGACCACCTCGGCCAGCTCCACCTTCAGATGGCCGTACATCCGGCCCTGATACTCCTCGACGATCTCAAGCACCGGGCGGTCGGTGAGCGCAGAATAGATGCTCAACAGATTCGAGACCCCCGGCTTCTCGGCCTGGTCGAAACGGATCTCGGTGCCGTCGTCGGTCACTGCTGACTTGATCTTCTTCGCGATCTGCTTGTCGGTGTCCATGAGGTTCAGCAGCCCGGCGGGCGAGGCGGCGGACTTGGACATCTTCGCAGTGGGATTCTGCAGGTCATAGATCCGCGCCCCGGCGTCCGGGATCAGCGGCTCCGGCACCCGGAAGGTCTCCCCATAGCGGTGGTTGAAGCGCTGGGCCAGGTTCCGCGAGAGCTCCACATGCTGCTTCTGGTCCTGCCCGACCGGCACCCCGTGGGGCTGGTAGAGCAGGATGTCTGCCGCCTGCAGCATCGGGTAGGTGAAGAGCCCGACGCCGGCCGCGTCGGCACCCTCTCTGGCCGACTTGTCCTTGAACTGGGTCATCCGCGCGGCCTCCCCCATTCCGGTCAGGCAGGTCATGATCCAGCCCAGCTGGGCGTGTTCGGGAACATGGGACTGCACGAAGACCGTGGAGCGCTCGACGTCGAGGCCCCCGGCGATGTACTGGGCCGCGGTCCGGCGCACCCGGGTGCGCAGCTCGGCCGGGTCCTGGTGCACGGTGATCGCGTGCATGTCCGGGATGAAGAAGAAGGCGTCGTAGCGCTCCTGCATCTTCACCCAGTTGACCAGCGCTCCCAGATAGTTTCCCAGGTGCAGGGAGTCAGCCGAGGGCTGCATCCCGGAGAGTACGCGCTCAGTCACAGCAGTTCCTTCGTGTCGTCGGGAAGAGTGTCGTGCCGCAGAGTGTCGGGTCACGAGTCAGGCTAGCGGCTTGTCCGCCGCAATGCGGGAAGCGGGCTCACCGTGGCCGGAAGAGCCCTGGATCGTGCAGCCCGGCGTCAGGGCAGCTTGTAGTCCACCACCAGCGGGGCATGGTCGGACCAGCGCAGCGAGTAGTCCTGCGCCCGGTCGACCTGCAGGTTGCCGGCCAGCTCGGCGAGGCCCGGGGTGGCCATGTGGTAATCGATCCGCCATCCGGTGTCGTTGTCGAAGGCCTTCCCGCGGTAGGACCACCAGGTGTAGGGCCCCTCGACCTCGCCGGCCAGGGAACGGGCGACGTCGCAGAAGCCGAGCTCACCGAAATAGGCATCGAAGTAGGCGCGCTCCTCGGGCAGGAAGCCGGAGTTCTTCACGTTGCCCTTCCAGTTCCTGATGTCCAGCTCACGGTGGCCCACGTTGAGGTCTCCCATCACCAGCAGGTGATCGGTGCGCTGGGCCAGCTTCGGCAGGTACTCGGTCATGTACTGCAGGAACCGCATCTTGTGCTCCTGCTTGGTGGTGCCCACCTCGCCGGAGTGCACGTAGACGCTGACCACGGTCAGCGTGGAGCCGTCGCCGAGCTCATAGTCGGCTTCGATCCAGCGGCCGTCGTCCTCGGGATGCCCCTCGCCGATGCCGTTGCGGGTGGCGATCGGTGCGTTGCGCGAGATGATCGCGACGCCGGCCCGACCCTTGTCGGCGGCCTCATATTCGTGGACGTGCCAGGTCTCCCCCAGGGGCTCGGTCATGTCGGTGACGAGTTTGGTGAGGATCTCCTCGTCGGCCCGGACCTCTTGGAGCGCGAGGATGTCGATCTCGCGCTCTGCCAGCCATTCACCCATGCCCTTGCGGTGCGCCGCGCGGATCCCGTTGACGTTGACCGAGGCGATCCGGGTCTGCTGGTCGGGCTTGGGATCGACGATGCGGTGCGGGTGCTCACCGAAGTCTGGTGCTTCTGCGGAAGTCGCTGCGCCGTTGGAAGTCTCGGTCACGTCGGGTCCTTTCAGTTGACGATCTCGCCGGTGATGGGCCGGTCGTCGTCGTTGTTGCGGTTCTTCGCGCGGCGTGCGTCGCCTTCGCGATGCTGACTGGACCCGCCGCGGTGATCCTGCCCGGTGTCGCCTGCGCCGCGGCCGACGTGTTCGGAGAGCATGTCTCGGCCGTTGCCGGCGGTCATCTCGATGGTGTCCAGCGCCCGGTCCACCATCGCCAGGTCAGCCTCGCCACCCTTGGCGAGCTCCTGGGTGATGACCCGCTTCTGCACCTGGACGATCTTGAAGGAGTGATCGAGCTTCAGGTTCCGCGCGTGGGTGTCCTCGTCGACCACGGCGGTGCCGCCGAGCGTGTCGGCACGGCGGGAGGCCGCGTCGGCGCGCGCCGAGTCCAGCGTCTGGCCGAACTTCTTGGCTCCGGTGCGCACCGAGATCACCAGCACGGTGGCCAGAAGCAGCCAGCCTCCGGCGATGACGGCGATGATCCAGCCGATCACGTCGTTCTGGTTCGCGGCGAAGACCAGCGCCACCAGCAGCACGGTGATCATCACCGCGAAGCTGATGCCGGAGGTGCGCCGGCCGAAGTTTTTGAGGGTTTCCTGCGCGCCAGATGCGCCGCCTGTGGGCAGTGACTGCTGAGAACTCATGCGCCTGATTATCCCTGCGATCACGGCGTCATGGCGAATCGCCCTCGTCCTGGCACAGGTTTCCTGCCGCAGACCGGGTGAAACCTGATCATCCGAGCGTCGCTCACGTCTGAAATGATGGTCAGGAACGTCGCCCAGAGCTGTCCCAACGATCCAGGAGGACCTGATGGCCGCACAACCCGAGACTTCCCGCCCCGCGGATGCACCCGAGCGCACCACATACATGCGCCGCTACGCGCTGGACCCGGCGCTGGCGCAGGAGTTCGTCAGCTTCCTGACCAAGAAGGTCATTCCGGCGCGGGAGGAGCGCGGGTTCACGGTGGAGTCGATCTGGCTCTCCGACGGCATGGACGAGCTGACCTGGTTCGTCAGCCGCTTCGGTGATCGTGAGGAGTTCGCGCAGGCGGAGCAGGCCTGGGAGGACTCCCCCGAGCGCGCCGAGATCTTCGCGGGCGCCCCGGCCTATGTGACCGGCAAGGATCTGCGCCCGGTCACCCGCCTGCGCTGACCGGGTTCTCCAGCGCCTGCCGGGCCCGCCGGGCGGCGAAGAGCGCAGCCGCCACCGAGGTCAGCATCAGTCCGGCGATCACCAGGGAGCTGGTGACGATTGCTGACTGGTGGCCCTGCTCGGCGCTGACCGAGAAGTAGACGCCGGTGACCACCGCGATGCCGATCGCGGTGGACACCCGCTGCGCCGTCTGCGCCACGCCCCCGGCGGCTCCCGCCATGGACTCTGGAACCTCCCGCATCGAGAGCGTCTGTGCACTGGGGATGATCAGCGCCTGGGAGAGCCCGACGACCGCCAGCGCTGCCCCGATCAGCCACAGCGACCCGTAGGGGGTCACCATCAGTGCGGCGGCGCCCGCCAGTGAGAGCATCGCGACGACGCCGGAGATGGTCCCGCTGACCAGCATGCGGGGGCCCTTGCGGTCCACCGCCTGGCCCACCCGCGAGGAGAGCAGCATGACCATCACGGCGCTGGGCAGCGTGACCAGCCCGGCGATCAGCGCACCCTCCCCGCGGCCCTGCTGCACGTAGACCGCGACCACCGCCCAGGTGGCCGGCATGCCCGCGAAGTACAGGCCCAGCACCAGCGAGTTCAGCGTGTAGCTGGGCAGGGTGAACAGCGACAGATTGACCATCGGGGCTGCTGCGTCGCGGCGGCCGAGCCTGCGCTCCCAGAGCGCCCACAGCACCAGCACGCCGAGGCCGGCCACGGCCAGAAGCCCGCCGAGCAGGCTGCGGAACGCGATGAAGGGCAGCATCAGCAGCAGCACCGCGATGCTGAGCAGCACCACTCCTAGCGGGTCCAGCCGTGCGATGCCTCGGGCGGCCGACACGGGGCTGGCGGCCCCCGGCGCGGCGGGCCCAGGTCGCTCGGCAGGATCGGGGAGATCAGCGGGGCTGAGCGCCTCGGCGTCGTCCAGGGTCTTCGGGAGCCAGCGCACGATGGCGATCAGCGCGATGACGGTGACCGGGACGTTGATCAGGAAGGTCATCCGCCAGCCGAGGTCTGACCCGGTGGTGTCGATGATCAGTCCGCCCAGCGCGGGCCCCGCAGCTACTGCGACCCCGATGATGGTGCCCATCATCCCGTAGGCCCGCCCGCGCGCGGGTCCGGTGAAGAGACGTTGGATCATCCCGATGATCTGCGGGGTCAGGATGCCGGCTGCGAACCCCATGAAGACCCGGGCAAGGTTGAGCACCAGCGGGTTCATCGCCAGCGCGGCGCCCAGGGAGGCGGCCCCGAAGAGCACCACGCCGAACATGAAGAGGCCGCGTCGGCCCCAGATGTCTCCCGCGCGGCCTGCAGGGACCAGCGCCATGCCGAAGGCCAGCGCGTAGCCGGAGAGCACCCACTGCAGATCCGCCGAGGTGGCGCTGAGGCTCTCCTCGATGGCGGGCAGGGCGACGTTGACGATGCTGATGCTCAGCAGCGCCGCGAAGAGCGGCAGGAACATCGCCGTCATCATGCGGCGCGAGCTGCCCGTGGCAGAGGTCTGATTCACCCGTTCACCCTATCGCCGCAACACTCTCGCGACTCGCCCTCGAGGTGTCCCGTGACATGCCCGCTGACGCAGAGCGGGGGCGCCCCCGTGAAGGAGCGCCCCCGCAGAGCGAGAAGTGATGACTACCGGCGGAACTGTGCCAGGTAGGTCTTGACCTCGGTGCTGAAGGCCAGCACCAGCCAGTAGACGGCGACGCCCACGTGGACCAGCACGAGCACCAGTGTCAGCAGGTCGGCGCCGATGACGCCGAACAGGGTGAACAGGATGCCGAGGATCGCGAAGACGATGCCGGTGATCCGTGCCCAGTTCTTGTTCTTCCTGAGTCCGAAGAACACCAGCAGGTACAGCCCGACGCCGATGATCAGTGTGACCCAGACGAGGGCCGTGGTGAGGCCCAGCATCATCTCGGCCAAGTCCGCGGCTTCCTGCCCGGTCGCCCCCTGCTGCTCGGCGGTGTTCATCAGTTCCTGCCGGAGCAGGTCGTCGCTCATGAACAGCCCCGGCAGCGCGCTCAGCACATAGATCGCGAGCGAGACCAGGGTCAGGGTCTTGAGCAGGCTGTACTTCCTGGGCTCCGCGATCGGCCCGCCGTAGGCGCCGGGCGCATAGGGGTCGGTGCCGTACTTCGAGGTGGGCTCACCACCGGGGAAGCCGCCGGGCTGGTTGCCGCCGTAGCCGCCGGGCTGGTTGCCGCCGTAACCGCCGGGCTGGCTGCCCGGCTGGCTGCCCGGCTCATTGCCGGGGAAGCCGGCGGGCTGGTCTCCGTAGGGAGGGTTGCTCATATCTGCTCCTTGTTCACAGTTTGTGTTCACGACTCACCTTAGGCCCAGCGGGCCGTCGTCACTCGTACCGAAGCGCCTCGATCGGGTCCTTCTTCGCCGCCCTCGCGGCGGGAAGCGTGCCTGCCAGGAAGGCGATGAAGACGATCAGCGCGATGATCCCGGCGATGGCCAGCGGATCCACCGCGAAGAGCGTCAGTCCGGCCACTGCTCCCAGCGGGCCGCCGTCACCGGTGAGCCAGGCGTTGCCGAGAATCCCGGCCCCGAGTCCGAGCACCACGCCGATGATCGAACCCAGGATGCCGATGACCACGGCCTCCATGGAGAAGAGCCCGAAGACCTTTCCGCTGGACATGCCCATCGCCTTCATCAGACCGATCTCGCGGGTGCGTTCCTGCACCGACATCAGCAGCGTGTTCACGATGCCGAAGCTTGCCGCGAGCAGCGCGATCAGGCCGAATCCGGAGAGCACCCAGGAGACGGCGTCGATCACGCCCTGGACGGCGCCGATCTGGTCCTCCACGGTCAGTCCGAGGAGGTCCTGCTCGGTGAGCGCGTCCTTGATGCCCTGCTCATTGGCCTCGAGGTCGTCCACGTCGACCACCGCCATCGTGTAGGCGTTCTGGGCCTGGCCCTCGTAGCCCTCCATGGAGAGGTCGTTGAGCTCCTGGTTCAGCTCCCGTGAGGGCATGGGGGTGGCTCCGATCCCGGAGAGCGCCTCCTCGGAGACTCCGACGATCTCGGCCTCCACCGCGGTCTGCTCACCGGTCACATTGCTGATGCCGATCTGCACTGTCTCGCCAAGGACCTGTTCGGCGTCCTCGGTGTCGAAGATGGTGAGCCACTCGGCCGGGATGCTGAGCTCCATCCCGTCCTCACCGGGCGCCTCGCCGGCTTCAAGCTCGAGTCCCAGCGCATTCGCCGGCACGTCGAGCTCCATGGCGTACTGCGCACCGTCGGGCGTCTCGAGGTAGTCAGGTGAGACGAAGACCATCGGGTCGACGGCTGAGACGTTGTCGATCTCCTCGATCGACTCGATGTCAGAGTCGGTGAGCACACCACCGCCGGAACCCGGTCCGAACATGCCGCCGGAACTTGCTGCGGCCTCCGGGTCGTATTCGGCCGGACCATCGGTCGGCGCGGCGTCAGAGGCGCCGGTGCTCATGACGAACATCTGCGAAGAGCCGCCGAAGCCGGCGACCACCGTGTCCACATACTTGTTGACTCCCGCGCCCAGCCCCGAGGTCAGGGTCAGGGTGAAGGAGCCGATGACGATGGCGACCACCGTCAGGGCGGTGCGCAGCTTCGAGCGGAAGGTGTTGCCCAGCGCGGTGCGTGCGACGTCGACTGACCTCATGCGTGCACCCCCGTGGCGCCGTGCTCTTCGGCGACGATCTCGCCGTCCTGCATCATGAGCCGGCGCTGGCACTTCGCGGCCAGGTCCTCATCGTGGGTGACGACCACCAGGGTGATGCCGTGATCACGGTGCAGCCCGAAGAGGATGTCTTCGACGATCTCCGAGGTGACGGTGTCCAGGTTGCCGGTTGGCTCATCGGCGAAGAGCACCGCGGGCCTGTTGACCAGGGCGCGGGCGATGCAGGCCCGCTGCTTCTGGCCGCCGGAGAGGTTGGTCGCCTTGTTCTTGGCCTTGTCGGCCATGTCCAGCTGCTCCAGCACCTCCATGCCGCGACGGTTGCGCTCAGACTTGCCCATCCCGGCGATCTTCAGCGGCAGGGTGATGTTCTCCAGCACCGTCTGGTTGGGGTTGAGGAAGAACTGCTGGAACACGAACCCGAAGGACTCGTTGCGCAGCTGGGAGACCTTCTTGGGCTTCAGCGCGGTCACCGGCTCACCGCCCAGCGCGACGACTCCGGAGGTGGGCTCATCGAGAAGCGCCAGCAGATGCATGAGAGTGGACTTGCCGGAACCTGACTTGCCCACGATGGCAACAGATTCGCCCTCGTGGATCTCGAAGGTCAGGCCCTTGAGCGCGTCGAAACGGGTTGCGCCCTTGCCGTAGACCTTGACGAGGTTCTCGGTCTCGAGAACTGGGGTGGACATTGATGGCCTTTCATCGTGCTCAGAGGTGCTGGGCAGACCTGCCGCGAAGAGGACCTGCCGCGAGAAGTTGGAACTACCTGTTCATTCTCGCGGATGACACTGCCCGAGACATCGGCCCAAAGGATGAACCTCTCCGGGGCACAGACTCTGCGACAATGCGCCGATCGCGCTCTCACCAGGGATCTTCACCACGAGTACACTGCCTTTCATGCCCGTCGAACATGCGATCCGCGCCACAGGTCTGACCAAACGTTACGGCGATTTCACCGCCGTGGACGGCATCGATTTCACGGTGAATCGGGGGGAGTCCTTCGGCCTGCTCGGACCCAACGGCGCAGGCAAGTCCACCACCATGCGGATGATCGCCGCCGTGGCCTCGCGCAGCGCTGGCACGATGTCCGTGGCCGGGCTGGATCCGGAGAAGAACGGACCTGAGGTCCGGGCACGACTGGGGGTGATCCCGCAGCAGGACAACCTGGACGAGGAGCTCAGCGTCCGGGAGAACATCATCATGTATGGCCGCTATTTCGGGCTGCCGCGCCGCTGGCTCAGCGCCAAGACCGAAGAGCTGCTCGAGTTCGCCCAGCTCACCCATAAGGCGACCTCCCGGGTGGAGGACCTCTCCGGCGGCATGAAGCGCCGGTTGACCATCGCCCGCGCGCTGGTCAACGAGCCGGAGATCCTGCTGCTCGATGAGCCCACCACCGGACTGGACCCGCAGGCGCGGCACATCCTCTGGGACCGGCTCTTCCGGCTGCGCGAATCCGGGACCACGCTGGTGCTCACCACCCACCATATGGATGAGGCCGAACAGCTCTGCGAGCGCCTGATCGTGGTGGATGAGGGACGGATCATGGCGGAGGGCTCCCCCGCTGGGCTGATCCGTGACCATTCGACCCGTGAGGTGCTCGAGCTGCGCTTCGGCATGGACCGTAACCAGGAGCAGGCCCAGCAGCTCACCACGCTGCTCGGCTCCCCCGGTCCTGCGTCTTCGAACGACCCGGTGTCTTCGAATGGATCCGCGACCGCGGGTCGCGACGTCGGCTTCAGCCATGTGGAGGTGCTGCCCGACCGGCTGCTCGTCTACGCCGGCTCCGCCGAATCTGCGCTGGAGCAGATCCACGCCGCAGGTCTGCGTCCGATGACGTCTCTGGTGCGCCGCTCCTCCCTGGAGGATGTCTTCCTGCGACTGACCGGGAGGACCCTTGTCGACTGATCCCCTGACCGCGGACCCCGCGCTGAAGGGCCCAGCCAGCCCCGCCGCGGACAAGCAGGCGATGGCCGGCAGAGCCCGCCGCTTCGGCGCGCTGCACCAGGCCGAGCGCACGCTGCGCAGCATGCGGGCCTATGGCACCGTGATCATCTTCTCCTCGGTGAGCCAGCCGATCATGTACATCCTGGCCATGGGCCTGGGCCTCGGCGTGCTGGTGGGCGAGGGCGGCGACTTCGCCG
Organism: Nesterenkonia sp. AY15; assembly: GCF_022565855.1. Taxonomy (NCBI): domain Bacteria; kingdom Bacillati; phylum Actinomycetota; class Actinomycetes; order Micrococcales; family Micrococcaceae; genus Nesterenkonia; species Nesterenkonia sp. AY15. The sequence continues at coordinate 93,605 of NZ_JAJOYV010000006.1, forward strand.
AGTACGGCGCGAGCAGCTACCTGATGTACATCGCCCCGGCGATCCTCGCCTCCACCGTGGCCATGGCCGCAGGCATCGAGTTCACCTTCCCGGTGATGGAAGGGTTCAAATGGCGGCGCCTCTACTACGGCGCCCAGGCCTCCCCGTTGAGCCCGGGCCAGATCGCCTCGGGCCACATCCTGGCGGTCAGCGTGCGCTTCGGCATCCACGCGGCGGTCTTCACGGTGGTGCTCTACCTCTTCGGCGCCATCAGCTCCCCGCTGGGAGTGCTGATGATCGTCAGCGCGATGCTGGGCGGGCTGGCGATCGGGCTGCCGATCATGGCGTACGTGTCCACGCTGCGCGATGAGAAGGGGCAGATGTCGCTGATCCAGCGGTTCGTCATCATGCCGCTCTTCCTGTTCTCCGGCACCTTCTATCCGCTGACGAACCTTCCGGGCTTCCTGCAGGTCCTCGGCTGGTTCTCCCCCATCTGGCACGCCAATGAGCTGGGCCGGGTGCTCGCCTTCGGCCAGCCCACGCCGGCCTGGCTGATCGTGGTCCATGTGCTCTACCTGCTGGGCATCACCGTGACAGCCTGGCTGGTGACGGTGCGGATCTTCACCCGCCGGCTGGGCCTGGAAGAGTGGCGGGGCCGGACCCCCGGTGCCAAGGCCGACGCCAGGCGCCAGGACCGGCTCGCTGTGAAGGACGCGTCCGACGTCGCACGCTCGGCTGCCGCTGAGACCGCTCCTGCGTCACGCGGCGAGCTGCCGCGGATCTCGTTTCGCGGCGGGTTCGGCGCGAACTACTACTCCGGCAACATCCGCGCGGTGTTCGGCCGCGGCCTGACCGCGATCCGGAACAACCGCGGGGTCATCTTCCTCTCCGGCCTGCTCGAGCCGGTGCTGTTCCTGACCTCCTTCGGCCTGGGGATCTCCCCGATGATCGCCGGGGTCGACGCCGAGCAGGTGGGACTCAGCGGCGGCGGGACGATCAGCTATGCCGCGTTCATCGCCCCGGCGCTGCTTGCGGTCTCGGCGATGAACGGCGCGATCTTCGACTCCACCTGGAACGTGTTCTTCAAGCTCAAGATCACCAAGCTCTACCGCACCATGATGTCCACCTCGCTGGGCCCGGTGGATGTGGCAGTGGGCGAGATCTGCCTGGCGCTCTTCCGCGGCGGGCTCTACGCGCTGGGCTTCCTCGGCGTGCTGCTGGTCGGCGGACTGGTGGACCCGCTGGCCGCGGTGCTGATGTGGTTCACCGCGCTCTTCGTCGCCCTGGGCTTCGCCTCGGTCGGGATGGCGGTGACCTCGTTCATGACCCGGTTCCAGCAGATGGACTGGATGATGATGGTGCTGATGCCGATGTTCCTCTTCTCGGCCACGCTGTTTCCGATCAGCGTCTACCCCGTCGGGGTCCAGGCGTTCATCCAGGCGCTGCCGCTGTGGCACGCGGTGGAGCTGATGCGCGACATCGCCTTCTGGGACTTCAGCGGCCTGACCCTGGTGCACATCGGCTACTACCTGGTGATGATCGTCGCCGGGCTGGCGCTGACCACGTACCGGATGAAGAAGCTCTTCCTCCGCTGACCTCCTGACCCAAAGCCCGGTGGGTGGCAGGCAGCGTCCTTGAGAATCTCAATCATTGTTTTCTTGAACTATTGACGTAGGAGGCCTATCCTGACTGTGATGTGTTCTGCATCACAGTGCGAGTGATCTCATTGTGGTGATCCGAGCAACCTTGCACAAGGAGTCATAGATGACTGATGAGAGCTCGCGCCCGGGGCCGGACCCTCGCGGCAAAGCCCCAAGAACCCGCGAGGAGGAGGTCCACCGGCTGCACCGCTGGGAATCCTCCGCCGCCGCGGACCGCCGAGGCGGTGACCTCCGCCGACACACCGACGTGTCCAGCTCGGCTGCCCTGGACATCGCCACCCGTCCGGACCCTGCCGCGCCGCTGACCTCGATCGCGCAGAGCGGCGCCACCGGTCGCGCCACGACCTCGGGACCAGGACGGGCCCGCCGACGACCGCGGCGCGGCTGGGACACCAAGCTTCTCGGCGCCGCCGGGGTCGTGGGCCTGTTGCTGACCTGGGAGATCGTTCCACGCATCGGACTGGTCAACGAACGGTTCATGCCCCCGGCCTCAGAGGCCATCGGCGGACTGATCACGAACTTCGGACTGGCCGACTTCTGGGTCGCGGTGTTCGACACCATGCACGCCTGGGCCCTGGGCATGATCATCGCGGTGGTGCTGGCCACGGTGCTGGGCTTCATCATCGGCTCCTCGACCTTCCTGCGCCGCTTCACGAACTCCACGATCGAGTTCCTGCGCCCGGTCCCCTCGGTGGCGCTGATCCCCCTGGCCGTGCTGCTCTTCGGCGTGGGCATCGAGTCCTCGCTGATGCTCATCGTCTACGCCTGCTTCTGGCAGGTGCTCATCCAGGTGCTCTACGGGGTGGCCGACGTCGACTCGGTCGCGATGAACACCGCACGGTCCTACGGACTGGGACCGATGGCGCGGATGCGCTACGTCACCTTCCCGACCGCGCTGCCCTACATCATGACCGGTGTGCGCCTGGCCGCAGCTGTGGCGCTGATCCTCGCGGTCACCGCCCAGCTGATCATCGGCACCCCCGGCCTGGGGGCCGAGATCAGCAGGGCCCAGTCCGGAGGCAACTACGTCTCCATGTACGCCCTCGTGCTGGCAACCGGCCTGCTCGGGGTTCTGATCAACCTGGTCATGCGGATGATCGAGCGCAAGGTCCTCTCCTGGCACTCCTCGGTCCGCACGGAGGTGGCGGCATGACTTATATCCGGAGTTTCCTCAACATCGTGGCCCTGCCGCTGATCCTGCTGTTCATCTGGTTCCTGGCCACACTCGGGGAGGCGAGCTTCTTCGTCCCCACCCCGCAGCTGCTGGTCGAGACCTTCATCAACACCTGGACCGCGGAACGCTTCGCCGGCGACGTCTTCCCCTCGCTGGGACGGCTCATGGTGGGCATCGCGCTCTCCATCGTGATCGGCATCGTGGGCGGCCTGCTGATCGGCTCGTTCCGCTGGCTGCGCGCCCTGCTGGAACCCACCCTGGAGTTCTTCCGCGCGATCCCGCCCACGGTGCTGATCCCGGTGCTGATGCTGCTGGTCGGCATCGGCGACGAGATGAAGGTCTCGGTGATCGTGCTCGGCGCCGTCTGGCCGATCCTGCTCAACACCATCGAAGGTGTGCGTTCGATGGACGAGGTGCTCGCCGACACCAGCCGCACCTACGGGATGAACAAGGTCAACACCGTCCGGTATCTGATCCTGCCGTCGGCCATGCCGCAGATCATGGCCGGCATCCGCCAGTCGCTCTCGATCGCGCTGATCCTGATGGTGATCTCGGAGATGTTCGCCTCCACCGAAGGGCTGGGCTTCACCATCGTGCAGTTCCAGCGCTCCTTCGCCATCCCAGAGATGTGGTCGGGGATCGTCCTGCTGGGACTCATCGGCGTGGTGCTCTCGTTCATCTTCCAGCTCGCCGAGCGCTGGATCCTGGGCTGGTACCACGGGCTGCGCGAGATCGAGCAGTCAGCCTGAGCCGGCCGCACCCCGGCCACCACACCACTTCACACGCGCGACTTCCAGAGAAGGGACCCGGAGATGACCTCCGCACACTCACAGCCCACAAACCCCGTGATCAGCCAGTCCAGCATCCAGGACACACCGGACGGCAGGATCCCCGTCGGGCGGACCATGCCCGATGAACAGCCGATGCTCTCGGTGCAGAATCTGAAGAAGGTCTATCACACCGACGGCGGAGACATCGAAGCGGTCAGGAACCTGACCTTCGACCTTCCCAAGGGTCAGCTGGCCTGCCTGGTGGGACCTTCCGGATCGGGCAAGACCACGCTGCTCAAGTGCATCTCAGGGCTCATGGCGCCCAGCGCCGGCGAGGTCACCCTGCACGGGCAGAAGGTCACCGGGCCGCCGAAGTCGATGGCCGTGGTCTTCCAGGAGTACGGCCGCTCACTGTTCCCCTGGCTGCGGGTGGCAGAGAACGTCGAGCTTCCGCTGAAGAACCAGGGGATGGACAAGTCCGCCCGCAAGGATGCGGTGGAACAGGCGCTGGAGGCCGTGGGCCTGGCCCACGTGCCGAAGTCATACCCCTGGCAGCTCTCCGGCGGCATGCAGCAGCGTGTGGCGATCGCCCGCGCCGTGGCGTACCAGCCGGAGGTCCTGCTGATGGATGAGCCCTTTGCCGCCGTGGACGCGCAGACCCGCGCCGATCTCGAGGACCTGGTCCGCGGCATCTGGAAGAAGCTGGGCGTCTCGGTGCTCTTCGTGACCCACGACATCGATGAGTCCGTCTACCTGGGCGAGCGGGTCATCATCCTGTCCTCCTCACCGACGATCATCCAGGAGGACGTGCTGGTGGACCTTCCGGCGGACCGCGATCAGCTTGAGACCCGATCCTCGCAACGCTTCGCCGAGCTGCGTCACCACGTCTACGAGCAGATCCAGCTGGCGAAGAAGGGCTTCCGACCCGAGGACGCCGTGGCGATGAAGTAGGCCCGCAGCGGGTGTGGAGCTGCGCGCCTCAGAAGACGATCTTGGCGAGCAGCACGCGCAGCTGATCCCGCTCCGCGGGACTCAGCGCCTGCAGGGTCTGCTCCTCGGCCTCGCGGGTGCGCTGCGCCGCCTGGGCGTAGAGCTCGTGGCCGGCTTCGGTGGCGACCAGGATCTTGGAGCGACGGTCCCGCGGATCGGGCTCCCGCCGGATCGCGCCGCGGTCTTCGAGGATGTCGACGAGGGCGACGACCTGGCTGGGGTCGAGGTCCAGGAATCCGCCCAGCTCGCGCTGCGAGGGGTTGGTCCCGGAGCACGCCATGGCCAGCACGGAGAAATGGCGCACCTTGAGGTCCAGGTCGGCCAGCAGCTGATTGGCCAGGGCATTGCCCCGGCCTCGGGCACGCGCGGTGAGGAAGGCGACTTCACGTGCCAGGGCGGAGTCCTGGAAGCGCTCCTCGCTTTCCTCACTTCTCGCCTGCTTCGCGGGAGACGGTGCGCTCGCCGCGGCGGCGGGGGTCGAGGGGGGCATGGATTCTCCTAGCAGCGGTTCCCGAGTGCGGGATTGAACGGATGAGAAGACAAATCATTGACTTTCTCAATATTATCAAGTGAGATGTATCACAGTAAGCATAGGCCGCGTGGCCCTACAGAAGGAGAGACTATGTCGTTGCAAGGCAAGGTTGCCATCGTGACAGGCTCCGGAGCGGGCTTGGGACTGGCGTATGCCCAGGAGCTCGCCGCCCAGGGCGCCGCCGTCGTCATCAACGACGTGGATCAGGCCCACGCTGATGCCGCCGTGGCGGCCATCGAAGCCGCCGGCGGCCGAGCAGTCGCCGTGGTGGCCCCGGTGGGGTCCACCGAGACCGCAGAACAGCTCGTCGAGACCGCCGTGACCAGCTTCGGAGGTCTCGACATCCTGGTCACCAACGCGGGGATCCTGCGCGACAAGTCGCTGCTGAAGATGTCCGACGACGACTTCGACGCCGTGATCAACGTCCACCTCAAGGGCACCTTCACCTGTGTCCGGGCCGCGTTCAAGCACTTCAAGACCGAAGGCGTGGCCGGGCGGATCGTCTGCATCGGCTCCCCCACCGGTCAGCGCGGAAACTTCGGGCAGACCAACTACGCCGCCGCCAAGGCTGGCATCGTGGGCATGGTGCGGACCTGGGCGCTGGAGTTCAAGCGCGCCGGAGTCAGCGTCAACGCCGTGATCCCGGTGGCCGCCACCGCGATGACCAAGACCGTGCCCTACTTCCAGAAGGCCGTGGAGGCCGACGAGCAGGGGCAGCCCATGCCCGACTTCTTCCGCAAGGGGCTCGGCTTCGGCACCGCGCAGGACGCCGCCGGCGTCGTCGCCTTCCTCTCCTCCGACGCCGTGGAAGGCATCACCGGACAGGTCATCGGCGCGGGCGGAGACCGGCTGCAGGTCTGGAGCCACCCCGAGCCGGTGGTCGCAGAGTTCCACGACGGCGGCTGGGACTACGCGACGCTGCAGACCCAGGGCCGCGACATCCTCGGCGCCCACCTGCAGTCGGTGGGCGAGTCCATGCCGGAGCTTCCCGCCGAGCTGCAGCCCACCGCCTAGGCCGCGCCGACCCACCGGTCAGCGCCGCCTAGGCCGCACAGAACACATGCCCAGGACAGCCCGGACAGCCCGAGCAGGAGAGGATCCCCCGATGCGATACCGATCTGCCATCGACGTACATGCCATCGAGGCAGTGGACACCCACGTCCACCTGGAGCTGGACTCGCACGGACACCGCGCGCTGCCCGAGCTGTTCTTCGACGCCTCGGCGAAGTACTTCAAGACCACCGAGCGCACACCCTCGATCGATCGCATCGCGGAGGTGTACCGGGCGCACCGGATGGCGGCGGTGGTCTTCACCGTGGATGCCCGGACCCAGATGCAGCACGCGCCGAACTCCATCGATGATCTGGTGGCGGGGTGCCTGCGCAACAACGACGTGCTGCTGCCCTTCGGCTCGGTGGATCCTCGCACCGGACCCGCGGCCCTCGTGGAGGCTCGGCGGCAGGCCGAGGAGCTGGGCGTCCGCGGCTTCAAGTTCCACCCCACCGTGCAGGGCTTCGACCCCTCGGATCAGCAGTTCTACCCGCTGTGGGAGACCCTGCAGGAGATCGGCCTGCCGCTGATCTTCCACACCGGACAGAACGGCATGGGGGCCGGCACCCCCGGCGGAGCAGGGTTGAAGCTGAAGTACTCCAATCCGCTGCTCCTCGACGACGTCGCCGCAGACTTCCCCGGGCTGCCGATCATCATGGCGCACCCCTCGGTGCCCTGGCAGGACGAGGCGATCTCCATCGCCACGCACAAGTCCAACGTCTACATCGACCTCTCCGGGTGGTCCCCGAAGTACTTCCCTGACAATCTGGTCCGCAGCGCGAACAACATCCTCTCGGCCAAGCTGCTCTTCGGCACCGACTATCCGCTGATCACCCCGGAGAAGTGGTTGGACGCCTTCGCGGATCTGCCGATCAAGGACGAGGTCCGGCCCAGGATCCTCAAGCACAACGCGGTCGCGCTGCTCGGACTCGAGGCGCCTTCACCGGTCCCCGGTGCCACGACCACAGACCCCACGACCACAGACCCCACGACATCCGACCCCGTGACACCCGGAGCCCACGATGCGTGAACCAGCCACCGGCACGGTCATCCCCTCGGACCTCTACGGCTTCGCGGAGCGGCTCACCACGGCCGAGCGCAGCGTGATCACCGGACTGCGCGAGGTGCTCGCCGCACAGGTCCACCCCCACCTCAATGCCGCCTGGGATGAGGCGCGCTTCCCGGAGGAGATCATCGCCCCGCTGCGCAGCCTGAACCTGATGGACCCGCCTGCCCTGCGCGAGGCCGGAGAACCGATCCGCGACATCTTCCTCGGCTTCCGGAACTTCGAACTCACCCGCTGCGACATCAACGTGGCCACCTACTACAACGCCCAGGCCAGCCTGTTCCGCACGGTCTGCACCGTGGGCGGCTCCGTCGAGCAGGCGCGTGAGCTCGACGCGAAGATCGTCTCCCATGAACTCACCGGAGTCTTCGGACTGACCGAACCCGAGCACGGCTCCGACGTCGCCGGAGGCCTCGCCACCGCAGCAACCCAGGATCCGCAGACCGGGGACTGGATCATCGACGGCGCCAAACGCTGGATCGGCGGCGCCACCGCGGCCGACGTCGTGGCGACCTTCGCTCGCGACACCGCGGACGGTCAGGTGAAGTGCTTCCTGGTCCCTACTTCGGCCCCGGGTGTCTCCATGGAGGTCATTCCGCGCAAAGCCTCGCTGCGGATCATGCAGAACGCCGACATCACCTACCGGCAGGTCCGCGTCCCGGAGAGCGCCCGACTGCAGCAGATCAACAGCTTCTCCGACGTCGCCGGCTGCCTGCGCCGGATGCGTTCCGATGTGGCCTGGATGGCCACCGGAGCCATGGCCGGCGCCTACGAGGCCGCCCTGGCCTACGTCCGGCACCGGGAGCAGTTCGGCCGCCCCATCGCCGGATTCCAACTGGTCCAGGAGAAGCTCGCGATGATGCTGGGCAACCTCACCGCCTCGCTGGGCATGGTCGTCCAGCTCACCGAGCAGCAGGCCGCCGGGATCTACCGGGATGAGAACTCCGCGCTGGCGAAGATGTACACCTCGCTGCGGCTGCGCGAGACCGTGGCGCTGGCCCGCGAGGTCTGCGGCGGCAACGGAATCACGCTGGACACCGACGTGGCCCGGTTCCACGCCGACGCCGAGGCGATCTACTCCTACGAAGGCACCCACGAGATCAATGCGCTCATCGTCGGACGGGCCGTCACCGGGGTGGGAGCCTTCACCTAGCCCTTCTCACCCATGACTCTTCACCCGGGCAGACGCCTATCAAAAAACAGATGTGACGCAGACCACACCCGACGACCCGCGCACTCAGAATCACCCGCCACCTCAAGGAGCAGCATGACCGACACCGACACCGCCCGCACCGTCGTCTCGTTCGAGGACGCACGCACGATGGCCGGCACCGACCTGGGCGAGACCGCCTGGCGCGAGATCACCCAGGAGATGATCAACACCTTCGCCGATGCCACCGATGATCACCAGTGGATCCACGTGGACCCCGAGCGGGCCAAGGACGGACCCTTCGGAGCGCCCATCGCGCACGGCTTCCTGACCCTGTCCCTGATCATTCCGTTCTGGGGCGAGCTCTTCGACGTCACCGATGTCAGCACGAAGCTCAACTACGGCCTGGACAAGGTCCGCTTCACGGCACCGGTGAAGGTCGGATCCAAGGTACGGATGCGCGGCACCATCAGCGCCGTCGAAGAGGTCAAGGGCGGAGGCCTCCACCTGGTCGTGGACGCGACCTTCGAGGTCGAGGGACAGGAGCGACCCGCCGTCGTGGCCACCTTCCTGGCCCGCTTCTACCCCTGACCCGAGCCGAGCAGCTGCTGTTGAACCCACTCCTCCACCGTCACGCCACACCCACCGAGGGCCGCCGTTCTGCGACCCCGCACCTCAAGGAGCAGTCATGAAGAAGAACATCGCATCCATCACCGGACTCGCCGCGGTCAGCATCCTGGCACTGAGCGCCTGCGGCTCGGGGTCCCCGGCCGGGGATGAGGAAGACGGCAATGGCGCCGACACCGCGAGCGAGAACGGCGAGCTGACCGAGATCACCGTCGGCGTGCTCCCCATCGCCCCCTCGGTCGGGATCTACTACGGCATCGAGAACGGCATCTTCGAGGAGCACGGGCTCGACGTCGAGCTCTCCACCTCCAACGCCGGCGCCGCCATGCTCCCCGCCGTGAACACCCAGCAGCTCGAGTTCGGCATCGGCAACCCCAACTCGGTGCTCAACGCCAACGACCGCGGCCTGGACATGCGGATCGTCACCGGGTACTCCAACTCGCTGGCCGAGGGCGACGACATCGCCGGCGTGGTCTCCACCGTGGAGAGCGGCATCGATGACTGGGCCGGACTCGAGGGCAACACCGTCTCGGTCAATGCGCTGCAGACCCAGGGCGATCTGACCATCATGGAGGCCGTGGAGCAGGCCGGCGGCGACCCCGAAGCCGTCGAATTCTCCGAGATGCCCTTCCCCGACATGCAGGCCCAGCTGGAGCAGGGCAACACCGACGCCATCTGGGTGCCCGAGCCCTTCCTGAGCAACGCGCTGGCCGATGAGGCGAACCAGCTGGTCGGATACTCCTTCCAGGACGCCATCGCCGGAATGCCCACCATGGTGAGCTTCAGCTCCGGAGAGTACGTCGACGAGAACCCGGAGGTGGCCCAGGCCTTCAGCGACGCGATGAACGAGTCGCTGCAGGCGGCCGAGGAGGACGAGGAAGGCGTGCGCGCACTCCTTCCCGAGTTCATCGACCTGCCCGAAGAGGCAGCCGAGAACCTCCGCATGGAGGAGCTCGACGGCGAGATCCGCACCGAGCAGATCGAGGAGGCCGGGGCGCTGATGGTGAAGTTCGACTTCATCAGCGACGAGCCGGACACCTCCACGCTGTACTTCGAAGGCGAGTGAGCCTCACGCAGCCGACTGCGCCGGTGGGCGGGAGCGGAGCACCCCTTCCGCCCACCACCGCTGACTCACACCCTGACTCTTGACATCCCTGACTTCATTCCTATACACATCGGAGAACCACCATGAAACACCTGTCTCGCGGGACCTTCGCCCTCTGCGCCGTCCTTGCCCTCTCAGCCTGCGGAAGCGGCTCCCCCTCCGGCGACGCCGATGGCGAACCGGCCGACGATGACGCCCAAGCCGAGGGCGGCGAGCTCACCGAGGTCGAGGTCGGCCTGATTCCGATCGTCGACGTCGCCTCGATCTACCTCGGGGACCAGGAGGGGATCTTTGAAGAACACGGGCTTGACCTGACGCTGACTCTGGCCCAGGGCGGCGCCGCCATCATCCCCGCCGTGTCCACAGGAGACTTCGACTTCGGCTTCTCCAACGTGACCTCCCTGCTCGTCGCGGCCGACAGCGGGCTGCCGCTGCAGACCGTGGCCGCAGGTCCGCAGACCACGGGCGACTCCGAGAATGACTTCTCAGCGATCCTGGTCAAACCGGACTCCGGCATCGAAACCGTCGCGGACCTCGAAGGCCAGCGTGTGGCCGTCAACACGCTCAACAACATCTCCGACTCGATGATCTCCGAAGGCGTGCTCGAAGCCGGTGGCGAGCCGTCGAACGTCGACTTCGTGGAGGTCGCCTTCCCCGACATGCTCGCCCAGCTCGAAGCGGACAATGTCGACGCCATCTTCGCCGTGGACCCCTTCGCGAGCATCGCCGACAACGAGGGTTACGACCGGGTCTTCGCGCCCTTCGCCGATGTGGTCGACGAGCTGGGTGTGGGCACCTACTTCGCCTCGCAGCAGCTGGTCGACGAGGACCCGGAACTGGTGGAGAGCTTCCACGCCGCGGTCCAGGAGTCTCAGGCCTACGCCGAGGAGAACCCCGAGGCGGTGCGCGAGGTGCTGCTCGAGTACACGACCATCGATGAATCTCTGCTGAGCGAGATCACGATCCCCGCATTCCCTGAGGAGGTCAATATGGACTCGCTCCAGCAGGTCGCGGAGATCTCTGAACGCCACGGACTCATCGGTGAGGTCCCGAACGTCGAGGACCTGGTCTGGGAGGGCGCTCGATGAAGAATCACGGACTGGGCGACTGGATCCACCGACGACGGGTGCGATCCTGCGGCCAGACCGCGCTGATCAGCGCCGGTGGAGAACAGACCTATGACCAGCTGGCACAGCGCATCGACAAGCTCGCCAACGCCCTGGCCGACCGCGGGATCAGCTCCGGTGACCGAGTGGCGTATCTGGGCGAGAACTCCGCGGCGTTTCTCGAGACGCTCTTCGCCGCGGGAAGTCTCGGCGCGGTGTTCGTCCCGCTGAACACCCGGCTGGCACCGCCCGAGGTCCAGTTCGCGCTGCAGGACTCGGGGGCCCGGCTGCTGGTCACCTCACATCCGCTGACACCGGTCGCCGCGCCGGCCTGCCGGGACACCGCGGTGGAGCAGGTGCTGATCGTGGTCGAGGGAGCGGCTCCACCCGAGGAGCCTGCAGCATTTCCGGTGCCCACGGAGACGTTCGAAGCGGTTCTGGCCTCAGGAGCCGAGCAGCGGCCGGACGTCGCGGTGGAGCTGGAGGATCTCGCGGTGATCCTCTACACCTCCGGCACCACCGGGAGCCCCAAGGGCGCCATGCTCAGCCACGGGAACCTGACCTGGAACGCCATCAACGTGCTCACCGACTTCGACCTCTCCAGCAAGGACGTCGCGCTGATGATCGCGCCGCTGTTCCACGTCGCCGCCCTGGGACAGGGTGCACTGCCGGTGCTGCTCAAGGGCGGGAGCATCCTCCTGGAGCAGCGTTTCGAGCCGGGGCGGGTGCTGTCGCTGATCGAGGAACACCGGGTCACCAACATCTCCGGGGTGCCCACCACGTTCCAGCTGATCTGTGAGCATCCACAGTGGGAGAGCACCGACATCTCCTCGCTGCGCAACCTCACCTGCGGCGGCTCCGCGGTGCCGATGCGGGTCCTCGACGCCTATGAGAGCCGCGGGCTCGCGTTCACCATGGGATACGGGATGACGGAGACCTCACCGGGCGCCACGACCCTGCCTCCGGCCTATTCACGGACAAAGCAGGGCTCCGGGGGGCTCCCGCACTTCCACACCGACGTCAGAGTGGTGGACCCGGCGGACCGGCCCTGCCCGATGGGCGAGGTGGGTGAGATCCAGGTGCACGGACCAAACGTGATCGCCGAATACTGGAACCGGCCCGAGGCCACCGCCGGCTCCTTCGTGCACGAAGAAGATGGCCTCTGGCTCAAGACCGGGGATATGGGCTACTTCGATGAGGACGGCTTCCTGTTCATCTCCGACCGGCTCAAGGACATGATCATCTCCGGCGGGGAGAACATCTACCCGGCGCAGGTGGAGCAGCAGATCGCAGCGTTGGAGGCCGTCGCCGCCGTGGCTGTCATCGGGGTAGAGGATGCCCGCTGGGGCGAGGTCCCGCGCGCGGTCATCGTGGTGCGCGATGGCCACGCGCTGACCGAGGAGCAGGTGCTGCACCACCTCCACGGCAAGCTCGCCCGGTACAAGATCCCGAAGTCGGTGGTCTTCGTGGAATCGATGCCGCGCACCGCCTCGGGCAAGATCCGCAAACCCGACCTGCGCCGACAATATGCCTAGGCGCTGAACATCGGAGCCGTTCAGCCCTGGAGGTCGGGGGCGGCGTCGACGTCGGGGGTCGGCGCGGCGTCGTCGTGCTGCTCGAGCTGCTCGAGCAGCTCCAGGCCGCTGTGCGCCCAGTCCACCTCGGCCTGGGCCAGCCGGATCAGTCCGTCGTAGGCGAACGCCTTGAAGGCGACGATGCGCTCATGCTGCTCGGCGGGATAGCGCTCCAGCCGGGCGGCGATCATCGGGTGCTCGTGGGATTCGATCGCCTGGATCTGGCTGCTCCACTGCGCGATCTGCTCGTTGTAGTGCACGGCGTGCTTCTGCAGGTGCATCCGCACATTCTCAGGATCGGTCCATTCGAAATACGCGGCCTGCATATGGGCCACATCGCGCCAGGGCGCGTACTTCAACGGAGTGGCCATCCACTCACGGAACGCCGCTTCCCCGGCCGCAGTGATGTAGTACCTGGTCTTGGTGCTGTTCGGGCCCCAGCGCTCCTCACGGCCCTCCACCAGCACCTCCGTCTCCATCCGCCGGAGCTCGGGATAGATCTGCGAATCCGGGGCGTGCCAGACGTGCCCCACCGAACCCTCGAAGCGCTTGGCGGTCTCATAACCGGTCAGCGGGGCCGCGGTGAGGATCGCCAGGATGGCGTAGCGCAGGCTCAAGGCGTTGGAACCTCTCGAAAAGGGGCAGGTGCTTGCCCTCCACTATATCCAGAGCTATTCTGTGACCCACAGCACATATAACTATGTAGATAGCTAGTGGCGTCGACGAGCGGACCGAGACCGGTCTCCACGGCGTCCTCGAGTCCCAGGAGGCGGACATGACAGATCTCAGCCCGAGCGGCGCCACCGCGAAGAACATGGCCTATCCGCTCAACGCCTGGTATGTGGCCGGATGGGATCATGAGGTCAATCGGAAGAAGATCCTCTCCCGGAAGATCGCCGACCGCCCCATGGCGCTCTACCGCACCGAGGAGGGCCGGCCCGTCGCGCTGACCGACGCCTGCTGGCACCGACTCGCCCCCCTCTCCATGGGCTCCCTGGTGGGTCCGGACGGAGTCCAGTGTCCGTATCACGGCCTGCAGTACAACTCCGCTGGTCGTTGCACCTTCATGCCGGCGCAGAAGACGATCAACCCCTCGGCGATGGTGAACTCCTTCCCCGTGGTGGAGCGGCACCGCTTCATCTGGGTCTGGCCCGGAGACCCGATGCTCGCCGACGCCGCCCTGATCCCGGACATGCACCAGATGGGCTCCGACGAGTGGGCCGGCGACGGCAAGACCATCGATGTGCGCGCGAACTATCAGCTGGTGCTGGACAACCTGATGGACCTCACCCATGAGGAGTTCCTGCACTCCTCCTCGATCGGGCAGAAGGAGCTCAGCGAGTCCGATATCGAGGTCACCCACGACGACCGCACGGTCACCGTGACCCGGTTCATGGAGAACATCGACGCCCCACCGTTCTGGCTGAAGAACATGCGAGACAAGTTCCCAGACTTCGAAGGCAAGGTCGACCGCTGGCAGATCATCGAGTTCCAGATGCCCTCCACGATCTGCATCGATGTCGGGGTGGCCAAGGCGGGCACGGGCGGGCTCACCGGTGATCGCAGCCAGGGTGTGAACGGGTACGTGATGAACACGATCTCCCCGGTCGATCAGGCCAACGCGATGTACTACTGGGCCTTCATGCGCAACTACCGGCTGGAGAGCCAGCGGATCACCACCGAGCTGCGCGACGGCGTGCACGGGGTCTTCGCCGAGGACGAGGAGATGCTCACCGCCCAGCAGCAGGCGATCGTGGACAACCCGGACCACGAGTTCTACAACCTCAACATCGACGCCGGCGGCATGTGGGTGCGCCGGCTGATCCAGCGCGCCGTGGAGGCCGAGCGCACGATGCTCGCCTCCGACGCCGACCTCTCCGACGCCAAGGGCTGATGCCAGGTGTCACAGGGAACCCAGCTGCACTGGCAGCGAGCCGTGGTGAAGTCGCGCCGCGCCGCCGCCGATGAGATCGCCGAGATCGTCCTCGCCGGGGAACGACCGCTGTTCACCGAGCCTGGCGCGCATATCGACGTGCGCATCGCCCCGGACATGGTCCGCTCCTACTCGGTGGTCGAGGGTGCGGTGGACGGAAGCTGGGTGAAGATCGGGGTGCGCCGCTCCCCCACCTCGCGCGGCGGATCACGGTTCATGCACGCCCTTGAACCCGGTGATCCCCTCGAGGTCACCTCGCCGCTGCAGAACTTCCCGCTGCGAGTGGGCGCGCCGCGCTACGTGCTCCTCGCCGGCGGAGTGGGCATCACGGCGATCCACTCGATGGCCCGGGTGCTCAAGCGGCTCGGCGCGGACTACCAGCTGATCTTCGTCGGACGCTCCCGCCCGGCCATGGCCTTCCTCGACGAGCTGCATCGCGAGCACGGACCGCGGCTGAGGCTCTCGGTCGATGACGAGGGCGACGTCCTCGACGTCAAGGGGCTCCTCGGGCAGGTGGATCACTCCACCGAGTTCTACATGTGTGGTCCCATCCGACTGATGGACGCCGTGCGGAGGGCCTGGATCGAGCGCGAGCTGCCGATGCCGAACCTTCGCTACGAGACCTTCGGCAACAGCGGCTGGTTCGACCCGGAGGAGTTCGAGCTGCGGATCCGCGGCTCCGAGCGCCACACGGTCGTCTCTCCGGACGAGTCCATCCTGGAGGCGCTGGAGCGGGTCGGCGTGGAGGCCATGTACGACTGCCGCAAGGGCGAATGCGGGCTGTGCGTGGTCAAGGCCGAGCAGCTGAACGGCGTCATCGACCACCGTGATGTGTTCTTCAGCGAGGCGGAGAAGAGCACCGACACCAAGCTCTGCGTCTGCGTCTCCCGGGTGGCCTCCTGCGCGAACTCAGCGGGAGCCGGTGCCGAGGATTCAGCCTCGACGCGGGCTACGCTGACCCTCGACTTTCCCTGATCCCCCACCGTTGAGGGGCGGCTTCCCCGGACGTCTCATGGGCCGAGAGGCCGCAGCTGTTCGGAGAATCCGCCGCTCGACGCGTCAGGTGGGTCTTACTTCCAGCCCAGCGGCTTGGCCACGTGCTCGACCAGGGATTCAAGGATGTGGGCGTTGTAGTCCACGCCGAGCTGATTGGGCACGGTCACCAGCACCGTGTCCGCGGCCTGGACTGCCTCGTCCTTGGCGAGCTCCTCGACGAGCACCTCGGGTTCCGCAGTGAAGCTGCGTCCGAAGATCGCGCGGGTCTTCTCGTCGATCATGCCGATCTGGTCCTTGGAGTCGCGCTGGCCCAGGAAGTAGGCCCGGTCCTGGTCCGAGACGATGGGCAGGATCGAACGCGAGACCGAGACCCTGGGAGCGAAGCCGTGGTCGTGCTTGGCCCATTCATCACGGAAGGCCTGGATCTGCTTGGCCTGCTGGATGTGGAACGGCTCGCCGGTCTCGTCATCCTTCAGCGTGGAGCTCATCAGGTTCATCCCGCGTGAGGCCGCCCAGCGCGCGGTGGCATCGGAACCGGCACCCCACCAGATGCGCTGACGCAGACCCTCGGAGTGTGGCTCCAGGCGCAGCAGCCCCGGCGGGTTGGGGAACATCGGTCGCGGGCTGGGCTCGGCGAAGCCCTGGCCGGAGAGCACCTGCAGCGCCACCTCGGTATGCCGGCGCCCCATGTCGGCGTCGGACTCGCCCTCGGCGGGCTGGTAGCCGAAGTGCCGCCAGCCTTCCACGGCCTGCTCCGGTGAGCCTCGGGAGATGCCGAGCTGCAGCCTGCCCTCGGCGATGAGATCCGCGGCGCCGGCATCTTCGGCGAAGTAGAGCGGGTTCTCGTAGCGCATGTCGATCACGCCGGTGCCGATCTCGATGCGATCGGTCTTCGCGCCGACGGCGGCGAGCAGCGGGAACGGCGAGGCCAGCTGCCGGGCGAAGTGGTGCACCCGGTAGTAGGCGCCGTCGACGCCCAGCTCCTCAGCCGCAACGGCAAGGTCGATGGACTGCAGCAACACATCAGAGGCAGAACGGGTCTGCGAATGCGGTGAGGGCGTCCAGTGTCCGAAGGAGAGAAATCCGATGTTCTTCACATTTGAAGGAACACCCTCGGCGGCACCACTATTCCTGGCCTGCTGCGCGGACTACTCCGCGAGCTGACGCTCCGCGGTGAGCACCACGTTGGCCAGCAGCTCCGCGCGGGTCATCGGGCCGACGCCGCCGGGGTTCGGTGAATACCAGGAGGCCACCGACTCGATGCCCGGAGCGAGGTCACCGTAGATCTTCGCCTTGCCGGTCTCCGGGTTCACCTCACGGGTGACTCCGACGTCGAGCGCGATCACGCCGGGCTTCAGGTCCGCCGGATCGATCATGTGCTTGACCCCGGCGGCGGCGACGACGACGTCGGCGCCGGCCAGGTGCGCGGCGAGATCTCTGGTCCCGGTGTGGCACAGGGTCACGGTGGCGTTGACGTCGCGCCGGGTCAGCAGCAGCCCGATCGGCCGACCGATGGTGACCCCGCGTCCCACGACGACGACGTGCTTGCCGCGCAGGTCCAGGCCGTAGCGGTCCAGGAGATCCACACAGCCCTTGGGCGTGCACGGCAGCGGGGTGGTGATCTCCTCGTTGACGTTGGCGACCAGCCGGCCCAGGTTCATCGGGTGCAGGCCGTCGGCGTCCTTCTCCGGGGAGATCGCCTCGAGCACCTGCTGGGTGTTCAGCTGTTTGGGCAGCGGCAGCTGGACGATGTAGCCGGTGCAGGCCGGGTCCTCGTTGAGCTTCTCCAGCTCGGCGAGCAGCTGCTCCTGGGTGGTGTCGGCGTCGAGCTCCACCTGGATGGAGTTGATCCCCACCTCGGCGCAGTCGCGGTGCTTGCCCGCCACATAGGACTGGCTGCCGGCATCGGCGCCGACCAGCACCGTGCCCAGCCCGGGGGTGACCCCGCGGGCCTTCAGCTTCGCGACCCGTTCGGCGAGGTCGGCCTTGAGCGCCTTGGCGGTGGCCCTGCCGTCGAGGATCTGCGCCTGCTGCGGAACCCGGGCCTGCTGCGGGGCGTCGCTCATCGGCGGGTTCACCAGTCCTCGAGGCCTTCGTAGAGCGGGAAGTCCTTGGTAAGCGCGGCGACCCGGGACTTCAGCCCGTGCAGGTCCGCGTCAGGCTTGAGCGCCTCGGCGATGATGTCGGCGACCTCGCTGAATTCCTTCGCCGCGAAGCCGCGGGTGGCCAGGGCGGGGGTGCCGATGCGCAGGCCGGAGGTGGTCATCGGTGGGCGCGGGTCGTTCGGCACGGCATTGCGGTTGACCGTGATGCCGACCTCGTGGAGCGTGTCCTCGGCCTGCTTCCCGTCGAGCTCGGAGTCGCGCAGGTCCACCAGCACCAGGTGCACGTCGGTGCCGCCGGTGAGCACCGAGACGCCATGCTCGGTCACATCCGGGGCGATCAGTCGCTTGGCCAGGATCTGGGCGCCTTCGATGGTGCGCTTCTGCCGCTCGGCGAACTCCTCGGTGCCGGCGATCTTGAAGGCGATGGCCTTGGCCGCGATGGCGTGCATCAGCGGGCCGCCCTGCTGGCCGGGGAAGACTGCGGAGTTGATCTTCTTCTTGTGCTCTTCCTTGGTCAGGATGATGCCTGACCGCGGGCCGGCGAGGGTCTTGTGCACGGTGGTGGTGACGACGTCGGCGTAGGGCACCGGGTTCGGGTGCAGTCCGGCGGCCACCAGGCCGGCGAAGTGAGCCATGTCCACCCAGAGGATCGCTCCGACCTCGTCGGCGATCTCGCGGAAGCGTGCGAAGTCGAGCTGGCGCGGGTAGGCGGACCAGCCGGCGACGATCATGTCGGGCTTCTCGGCGATGGCCTGCTCGCGGACCTTGTCCATGTCGATGATGCCGGTCTCGGCGTCGACCTCATAGGCGGCGATCTCGTAGAACTTGCCGGAGAAGTTCAGCTTCAT
This sequence comes from Nesterenkonia sp. AY15, assembly GCF_022565855.1. NCBI lineage: Bacteria > Bacillati > Actinomycetota > Actinomycetes > Micrococcales > Micrococcaceae > Nesterenkonia > Nesterenkonia sp. AY15. Next base: position 112,271 of record NZ_JAJOYV010000006.1, read on the forward strand.
GCCGTGGGTGAGGTGCCCGCCGTGGGCCAGGGAGAGGCCCATCAGCTTGTCGCCCGGCTTCAGGAAGGCGGTCATCACGGCCACATTGGCCTGGGCGCCCGCGTGCGGCTGGACGTTGGCGTGGTCAGCCCCGAAGAGCGCCTTGGCGCGTTCGATCGCGAGGTTCTCTGCGACGTCGACGAATTCACAGCCGCCGTAGTAGCGCCGTCCCGGGTAGCCCTCGGCGTACTTGTTCGTCAGCACCGAGCCTTGGGCCTCGAGGACGGCGCGCGGGACGAAGTTCTCGCTGGCGATCATCTCGAGGGTGTCGCGCTGGCGTCCCAGCTCATCCGAGATCGCCTGAGCGATCTCTGGATCGACCTCGGCCAATGGGGCGTTGTTGATATCCGATGTGCTCATGCTCTGAAGCTCTCCTTGCGGATGAATACGTGGCAGCGTGAGCCAGTCTATCGCTCAGCCGGGTCGGCCCACGCCGGATGGCCGCGCTGGACTCCCGCCAGAACGGGGATGTGACACGCACCCGGTTTATTGTGAATGACTCATATGTGCGGCACACTGGGAGCATGACCTCCTCCGACTGGCCTGCCCGGCTGCGCGAACGCGGACTCCGCGTGACGCGCCAGCGCCTCGCAGTCCTGGAGGCAGTGTCCGCCCAGCCGCACAGACCGGCCGACGCGGTCCACGCCGCCGTCCGCGAACAGCTGCCCGAGATCACGGTGCAGTCGGTCTACACCGTGCTGCATGATCTCACCGCGCGCGAGCTGCTGCGCAGGTTCGACCCGCCGGGTTCACCGGCCTGTTACGAGACCCGCACCCACGACAACCATCACCACGCGATCTGCACCCGCTGCGGCCGGATCGAAGATGTCGAATGCGTCCATGGAGAGGCACCCTGCCTGCAGGCGCCTGCAAGCCTGGGAATGCAGATCCAGGTCGCCGACGTCGTCTTCCGCGGCGTGTGCCGCACCTGCACGGAAGGCTCGGAGGAGCTCGTCGGCTCCGGCTCCGCTGGAGCCTGACATCTCCCGCCCGGCCCGACCGCTCCCCCGGCCCCTGACGCGTCCTGCCCACGCACAAGAAACCCCCGCAGGGAACCGGGGTTCCTCGCGGGGGTGTCTTTGAAGAGAAGAAGTCGATCAGACGTCGTCTTCTTCTTCCTCCATCGTCTCTTCTTCCATGGGCTCTTCTTCCATGGTGTCTTCCTCTGTGGTGTCTTCCTCTGTGCCCGGATCCTCGACTTCGCCGTTCTCTGCCGGCTCTTCAGTGTCGGTTCCGCCATCGTCGCAGGCGGTGGCACCGAAGAGTGCCAGGGAGCCGATGCCGACGACGCCGGCCAGGGTGCGAAGCTTGCTTGTTTCGGTGGTAGCCATAATTCGTTTACCTCCGTCATTTGCATCAGAAGATGCTGCGCGGTCTTTCCGCGGTCTGTCATCGTTGAGCGACCGTGTGAGATCCCCTAGATGACCTGCACCTAGTCTGCACAGACCGGACGCTTCAGCGAAAGCCTATTCGGCCATTCCGGCCTGATTCATGGGGAGCTCCTACCGGGCATGGAGCCGGCGTTGCTGTGGGCCGGCATTCCTGAATGTAAGCTGGGAGCCTGCCGGGGGTCCGCCGAGGGTCTGCCGGGCTGAACCAGCCCGAATCCTGGGCTCAGACGAGATCGCTGAGAATCCCCTGCAGCTGCTCATCGTCGATGACCGCCTCATCCTCGGGCTCCTCCGGGGTCTCAGCCTCGTCCCAGTCCGTGACGGTGACCTCGAGGTCCTGGTCCTCACCGGGCAGGCGCAGACCCATTAGCTGCGGTGAACCCTCGTCGGCGAGCACCGCGAGCTCGACGTCTTCGTTGGAGTAGACCCAGACGTTCTGACCGTCCCGAGTGTCCAGCGACGAGTCCAGGTCGAGCTCGGCCAGGGAGTCGACGTCCAAGGTCTCGGTGACCTCGGCGCGCAGCAGCTCCAGCAGCGCGTCGGGGGTGCGCGGCACCGCGGGCTCGGCGTCGCTGACGTCGACCCATTCCCCTTCGGCGCTCAGGGCTGCGCTGAGCTCCTCGGCATCGACCTCTGGCTCCACCTCGGGCGGGACCTGCGCCTCGTAGTCGAAGACGAAGGCCTCCACGGACTGGAACGTGTCGTCGCCGAAGGTGAACACCTGGAAGTCGGGGCTGTAGTTCAGCTCGGTCGCGGCGTCTCCTTCGAGTTCTCCGGTGACCGAGAGCTCGAAGCCCTCGTCGTCGCCTTCGAAGAACTCCGGTGCGTATCCGAAGAGCTCATGGCCGCGCTCCAGACCTGCCGCCATGGTGATGCTGACGCTCTCCTGCTCCAGGGAGGACTCCCAGACCTCGGTCTCGATCTCGGCGAGGTCCGCGACCTGCTCGTCGTCCTCATTCTCGGCGATCTCGTCTGAGGTGACTCCCTGGTCCTCCGCTCCGTCAGTGTCGACGTTCTCCTGCGGGTTCTCCGCTTCACGCGGATCTTCCTCACCGCAGCCGGCCAGTGCCAGGGCTGCGATGCTCAGCACCGCCGTGGTGGTGAATGCTCGCGTGACGGCCTTGGGGGACGTCTGGGTTCCGTTGCTCATGGTGTTTCCCTTCCACTGTGTGGCTGGGACCCCGGACTGATGTCCAGGCGTCCCGTTTCTGCACAACCCCCCGTTGTGTTGGTCTCTCGTGCCGCTCAGGCCTCGGCGTCGTCGTTGTTCTCGTCCTCGAGCTCCCCATCGAGTTCCTCTGTGGACCAGCCGTGCTCGGCGGCGATGGCCTCGAAGATCTCGTCCAAGGTCATCACGTTCTCCGGCTGGTCCGGGCGCTGGGTCTCGTTCCAGGCGCTGAAGACGTAGCTGGAGTCCTCGTCGCGCATCTGGACCAGGTAGGGGGCTCCGTCTGCGGCGACCACGAGCTCGGTGGAGCCGTCCTCGGTGGCGTAGACGTAGACCTGCGCGCCGTCACGGGTCTCTGCGGTGCCCTCGAGCCCGGCGATCTCCTGGCCCTCGAGCTCACGCTGCCAGGTGCTGATGAAGTCCTGGGCGGAGAAGACTGCGCCTGCGCCGTCGGTGCTGAACTGGACCCACTGCTCGACGACCACCGAGGTGATGAAGTCCTCTTCGATGAGGGCGGTGATCTCTTCATCCATCTCGCTCATCAGCAGCGCGGCGAAGTCCTCCCCGCGGAAGTACTCCACCCCGTCGATGGCGCGCTGGGTGAAGGTGACGTCGCCAGCGGTGAAGGTCATCTCGGAGTCGCTGCCGTCCACGGCGCCGGTGATCAGCAGATCCCCGGTGTCGTCTTCGTCGATGTCTTGGAACATCTGGTCGACGTCGGCCTCGGCGGCTTCGATCTCGCCTTCGATGTTCACGGTGTCCGCGGTCAGCATCGCATCCCACATGCGGTCCTGGATCTGCCCGAAGCTCGGAACCTGGGGCTCGTCGTCCTCCGCATCGCCCGCGAAGGGGTTCCCGCCACAGCCGGCGAGCAGCACGACGGCGGCAGCAGCGCTGCCAGCCAGAGCCGAACGCTTCATGGGGCCTCCTTGGGGACATACACGGTGCAGGTCGACGAGCTGCGCGAGGGCGCGGCGCGGGTGGGACTCTTCAGCGTAGCGCCTCGCGCTCCACCCGCGCCGTCGCGCTCAGAGAAGGCGCGGATCCCCGGGGCGCTTCACCCGCAGCCACCGGCAGCCATAGCCGTCCAGCGTGACTTCGGTGCGGTGTTCGGCATCGATGGCGCAGGCGCCGTCCTGAAGCAGGTCGATGAGCTCGGTGTCCTTCTCCTCGTCCTCCAGCATCAGCGGCACCACGAGGGACTTCGGTGAGAGGTTATGGATCAGGACCATGGACTGATCGCCGCTGGTCATGCGATGCGCGAGCACTTCGTGGTGCGGCTGCTGAAGGATCGACAGCTCACCCCAGCCCAGCTCGGGGCAGTCGCGGTAGCGTCGGGCCAGACGGCTGACATGGTGGAGCAGCGAGTCCTCGTCCCGGCGGGCCTGTGCAGCGTTGACGTGTTCGGGCCCGAAGGGACCCTCCACGACCTTGCGTGCGAGCTTCGAGGGGCGGGCCGAGGAGAATCCGCCGTTCTTGTCCTGACTCCACTGCATCGGCGTTCGGACGGCCTCGCGTCCGGGCACTTCGAGGTTCTCCCCCATTCCGATCTCCTCGCCGTAGAAGAGCACCGGGGTGCCGGGCAGGGAGAACAGCAGCGAGTAGGCCATCTTGATCCGCCGCGGGTCACCGTCGAACATGGCGGGCAGCCGACGACGCAGCCCACGGCCGGCGAATCGCATGTCCTCCTCGGGGGCGAAGGTGTCCAGCACCTCGTCGCGCTCTGCGGCGCTGAGCAGGTCCAGGGTGAGCTCGTCGTGGTTGCGCAGGAAGTTCGCGTACTGGGTCTCGGTGGGGAGGTTCTGCGGCCGCTGCGCCAGGGCTTCGGCGAGGGGCCGAGCGTCCTCGCGGGCGAAGGAGAGGAAGGCCTTCTGGTTCACGGTGAAGTCGAACTGCATGGTGAGCTGGTCACCGTCCTCCCCGCCGAAGAAGGCCAGCTGTTCCTGGTGTGGAAGGTTCACCTCGCCGAGGATCATCGCGGAGCTCGTTCCGGTGGAGCGGCGCTGCAGGAAGGCCCGCAGCGTGCGCAGGTAGTCGTGGGGTTCCACGAAGTCGTGCTGATCTGCCCCGGTGAGCGTGGTCTGGTTGATCGCGAAGGGCACCGCGTCCACCCGGAAGCCGTCCACCCCGAGCTGGAGCCAGAAGCCCATGGTCTTGGTGATCGCATCGCGGACCTGCGGATTGGAGGTGTTCAGGTCCGGCTGGGTGTGCAGGAAGTGGTGCAGGTACCACTCCTCGGTCTTCTCGTCGTGGGTCCAGATCCCGCCTTCCTGCCCGGGGAACATCGCCTCCTCGGAGGTGTCCGGCGGGGTGTCGCTGCGCCAGACGTAGAAGTCTCGGTAGGGGCTGTCCTTGGAGGCCCGCGAGCTGCGGAACCATGGGTGCTGGTCCGAGGTGTGATTGATGACCAGGTCCACGATGACTCGGATCCCACGGTCATGGGCCACTCGGACCAGCTCGACGAAGTCCCCGTGATCGCCGTAGCGCCGATCGACCCCGAACATGTCAGAGATGTCGTAGCCGTTGTCCCGGCGGGGCGAGGGGTAGAAGGGCATGAGCCAGAGGCAGCTGACGCCGATGTCGGCGAGGTAGTCGATCCGCTGGGTCAGCCCCGGCAGGTCACCGATCCCGTCGCCGTCCGAGTCCAGGTAGGTCTCCAGATCCACGCAGTAGATGACGGCGTTCTTGTACCAGAGGTCAGCGGTGTCGGTGATGCGCATCAGGCGCCCTTCAGTTCGGGGAGGATCGACTCGCCGGCGAGGTCGAGCCAGGGTCGCTGCTCCTGGCCCACATGGTGGAGGTAGACCTGGTCGAAACCGGGCTGGACGGCGGCGTCGATCCATTCGGCGAGCTGGCCGGGCTCCTCGGAGATCCACACCGCCTTCGCCACGGTCTCCAGGCTGACCTCCGCGGCGGCGGAGTCGAAGTGTTCCGGGGTGGGCAGGTCCTGGTCCAGCGGTGAGCCCAAGACGTTGGTGCGCCATTGGTCGTGGGCGATGGCCTCGGCCTGCTCCCGTGTCTGCGCCCAGCTGAGGTGGATCTGCAGCATGGCGGGACCTTCCCCGCCGGCTTCGCGGTAGGCGGCGAGCACCTCGTTCTGCACATCCTCGGGCTGGTTCAGGGTGATCATGCCCTTGGCCCAGACAGCGGCGAGGCGAGCGGCGTCGGGGGTGATGCAGGTGGCGTAGAGCGGGATGGGCTCCTCGGGGCGGTCATAGAGGTAGGCGTCGTCCACGCTGACGAAGCCGCGGTGGCTGATGATCCGCTCACCGCGGTGCAGCCGGGAGATGATGTCCGCACATTCGAGCAGCCGCCGTCGTCGGGTCTCCTTGTCCATCCAGAGCTCTCCGGTGACGTGTTCGTTCATCGCCTGTCCGGCACCCAGCGCGGCCCAGTACCTGCCGGGAAACATCTCACCCAGGGTGGCTGTGGCCTGCGCGACGATGGCGGGGTGATAGCGCTGGCCTGGAGCGATCACCGATCCGATGGGGAAGGCGGTGGTGGCCAGTGCGGCGCCGAGCCAGGAGAGGGTGAATCCCGAGTGGCCCTGCCGCTGCGACCAGGGCATGAAGTGGTCCGAGCTCATGGCGGCCTGGAATCCGACCGTCTCGGCGTGCTGGACGTCGCGCAGCAGCTGGGAGGGGGCGATCTGTTCCTGTGATGCGTGGAACCCGTAGATGGTCATGTGTGACTGCCTCTCGTCTCGTGTCCTTGACTGAAGGTTACTGAGAGTGCCCTGGTGACCACCTGGACGTAAGAGAACTGTTACCTCGGAATCTTACTGACCCGGGGCGTCGAGAGTTCCCTGCGCTAACCCTCGATGACAGTGCCCTGGGCGGCGCGGTGGGCGTCCTTGTGACCCAGGTAGACCTCGGCGTTGCTGCGCAGCCCGGCGATCTCCTCCTCGGTGAGCTCGCGCCGGACCTTGGCGGGAACGCCGGCGACCAGGGACCGCGGCGGAACCTCGGTGCCCTCGAGCACCACGGCCCCGGCAGCGATGAGGCTCTGCTCGCCGATGACGGCGCCGTTCATGATGGTCGCACTCATCCCGATCAGCGAGCCGTCTCCCACGGTGCAGCCGTGGACCACTGCGGAGTGCCCGACGGAGATCCCGGCACCCAGGGTGCACGGGTGACCGGGATCGGCATGGAGCACCGCGTTGTCCTGCAGATTGGTGCCCTCCCCCACCGAGATCGCCGCCGAATCGCCGCGGACCGAGACGCCGTAGAAGGCCGAGGAGTCCTTCGCCATGGTCACCTCCCCGGTGATCGCGGCGGTGGGGGCCAGGAACACGCCCTCACCGATCTGGGGCGTGTGTCCGCTGACGGTGAGCACATGTGCCATGAAGATTACTCCTGGGATCCGAAGGGGGTCGGGTCGTGCTGGGCGTGAAGGCAGTGCTGGTGGTGAAGGTCGACCTGGTGGTGCGGGCTGGGGATGTCCTCAGTATCCCTGGGCAGGATCCACCAGGCCCAGCATCGGTTCGCCGGCATGGAAGCGGCGGTGGTTCGCCAGGATCCGCTCCCGCAGCAGCGGCACCACCATCTCCGTGGTGTCCGCGGTGTGCGGGGTGATCAGGCAGTTCTGGAGCGACCAGAGCGGGTCGGTCTCGGGAAGCGGCTCCGGCTCGGTGACGTCGAGACCGGCGCCGCGCAGGGCTCCGGTGCTCAGCGCCTCGACGAGCGCTGTCTGGTCCACCAGGCTGCCGCGGCCCACGTTGGCGACCACCGCGCCGTCGGCCAGCAGCGCCAGCCGGTCGGCGTTGAGCAGGTGCCGGGTGGCAGGAGTGGCCGCTGCTGCCAGCGCCACCACCTCGGCCCCGTCCAGCGCCTCATCGAGACCCTCGAAGGCGACGGTGACATCGGCGTGCTCCACCGGTTCGGCGGTGCGCCGGACGACGGTGACGTGGGTGTCGAAGGCCTTGTAGAGCCGGACGATCTCCGCCGCGACCCCACCTCCGCCGACGACGACGCAGCGCAGCCCGTTCAGCGAGATCCCGCCCTCGGTGCCCCAGCTGTTCGCCAGGGCCCGGGCCTTGAGTCCGCGCAGCGCCGCGAGGGTCAGCGCCAGCGCATGCTCCCCGACCGGTTTGGCGTAGGAGCCCTTCGCGGAGGTCCAGGTCAGTTCTGGGAACTGGGTGAGGATCTCCGCGTAGAGCTCGATGCCGGCGCTGGGCAGCTGCACCCAGCGCACCTGGGGATTGGCCTCGAGCACCTCGGCGAGGTTCAGCGTCTTGAACATCCCGGTGACGATGATGCCCTCGGGCTGTTCATCCTCACCGACGAGGACGGCGCCCTGCTGCCGCAGCCCCTCGCGGAGCACAGCGTCGGCCTCGGGCCGGACGTGGAGCCGCGTCATCTCAGGCCTTGAGGCCGTCGATGATGCTGTTCAGGGTCGCCGAGGGGCGCATCGCGGCGAAGGCCTTGGCCTCATCGGGGCGATAGTAGCCGCCCAGATCCACCGGTTCGCCCTGGACTCCGTTGAGCTCGCTCAGGATCTGCTCCTCGTTCGAGGTCAGCGCCTCCGCCACGGAGGTGAAGCGCTGAGCCAGCTCGGTGTCCTCGGTCTGCGCGGCCAGCTCCTGGGCCCAGTACATGGCCAGGTAGAAGTGCGAGCCGCGGTTGTCGATGGTGCCGAGCTTGCGTCCCGGCGAGCGGTTCTCCATCAGGAAGGTGGCCGTGGCGCGGTCCAGCGCGGAGGCGAGGACCTTGGCCTTGGGGGCCTGGGCCTGCTCGGCGTACTTCTCCAGCGAGGGCACCAGGGCGAAGAACTCACCCAGGGAGTCCCAGCGCAGGTAGTTCTGCTCGGCCAGCTGCTGGACATGCTTCGGCGCGGAGCCGCCGGCGCCGGTCTCGAAGAGTCCGCCGCCTGCCATCAGCGGCACGATGGAGAGCATCTTCGCCGAGGTTCCCAGCTCCAGGATCGGGAACAGGTCGGTGAGGTAGTCGCGCAGCACGTTGCCGGTCACCGAGATGGTGTCCTCGCCGCGGCGCAGCCGCTCCACGGTGTACTTCGTGGCCGCCACCGGGTCGAGGATCTTGATCTCGAGCCCGTCGGTGTCCAGCTGGGCCAGGGCGTGGTTGACCTTCTCGATCATGGTGCGGTCGTGGGCGCGCTTGTCATCGAGCCAGAACACCGCGGGGGTGCCGAATTCGCGGGCCCGGGTCACGGCGAGCTTCACCCAGTCCTGGATGGGGGCGTCCTTGGTCTGGCAGGCGCGCCAGATGTCTCCTGCGGAGACCTCGTGCTCGAGCAGCACGTCGCCGGCGGCGTTGGTGACCTGCACGGTGCCGGCGGCATCGATCTCGAAGGTCTTGTCGTGGGAGCCGTACTCCTCGGCCTTCTGCGCCATCAGTCCGATGTTGGGCACGGTGCCGATGGTGGTCGGGTCGTAGGCGCCGTGGGCGCGGCAGTCTTCGATGACCGCCTGGTAGACCCCGGCGTAGGAGGAGTCGGGGATGATCGCGAGGGTGTCGTCGGTCTCTCCGGTGGGGCCCCAGGCCTTGCCGCCGTTGCGGATCATCGCGGGCATGGAGGCGTCCACGATGACGTCGGAGGGTGCGTGCAGGTTGGTGATGCCCTTGGAGTCATCGACCATCGACATCCGGGGGCCGTCGGCCAGGCCCTGGGTGATCTCGGCCTTGATGGCGTCGCCCGCCTCGCCGAGCTTCTCGGCGCCGGCGAGGATGGAGGCCAGTCCGTCATTGGCGGAGAGTCCGGCCTCGGCGAGGGTCGCCCCGTGCTTCTCGAAGACCGTCGGGAGGAAGGCCCGCACGATGTGTCCGAAGATGATCGGGTCCGAGACCTTCATCATCGTGGCCTTCAGGTGGGCCGAGAAGAGCACATCCTCTTCCTTGGCGCGGGCCACCTGGGCGGTGAGGAACGCGTCGAGCTCGGCGGCGCGCATCACGGTGGCGTCGACGACCTCTCCGGCCTTGACCGGGAGGGACTCCTTGAGCACGGTGGAGGTGCCGTCGGTGGAGACGTGGGTGATGGTGAGCGTGTCCTCGACGTCGAGCACCACTGACTGCTCGTTGGCGGCGAAGTCGCCAGAGTCCATGGTGGCCACGTTGGTCTTGGAGTCTGCGCTCCAGTCGCCCATGGAGTGCGGGTTGGCGCGCACGTAGTTCTTCACCGAAGCGGGGGCGCGGCGGTCCGAGTTGCCTTCGCGAAGCACCGGGTTCACCGCGGAGCCCTGGACCTTGCCGTAGCGGGCGCGCACGTCGCGCTCCTCATCGGTGGACGGTGACTCGGGGTAGTCGGGCAGGGCATATCCGGCGGACTGCAGCTCGGCGATGGCGGCCTTGAGCTGGGGTCCCGAGGCGGAGATGTTCGGCAGCTTCACGATGTTGGCTTCTGGGGTCTTCGCCAGGGCGCCGAGCTCGGCGAGGGAGTCGCTCTCGCGCTGGTCCTCACGGAGATACTCGGGGAACGCAGAGATGATGCGGCCGGCCAGTGAGATGTCGCGGGTCTCGACCTCAACCCCGGCGGGGGCGGCGAAGCCCTCCACGATGGGTTTGAGGGAGAACGTGGCCAGCATCGGCGCTTCGTCGGTGTTGGTATAGATGATCTTTGCCGTCGGCATGGATCTCCTCAAGTTCGGTTATATGTTGTTTCCCTGATCACAAATCTACCCCAGATGCTCCGGCTGGCCCGGGCACTCAGATTCCCAGCACGGTGCGGGCGATCATGAAGTACACGATGAGTCCGGTGGCATCCACGAAGGTCGAGATGAACGGGTTGGCGAAGACTGCCGGGTCGGCACCGAGCTTCTTGCCCAGCAGCGGCATCAGCCCGCCCACCGAGGCGGCCAGGGTGCAGATGGAGAGCAGTGTCAGCCCGATCACGGTGCCGATGTCCCAGCCGTAGAAAAGTCCGGCGACCAGGAAGCCCAGCACGCCGAGCGTGGCACCCAGGGTGATGCCCACCCGCACCTCGCGCCAGAGCACCTTGAACACGTCTCGGGTGCCCACGTCGCCCAGCGCCAGCGCGCGGACGACCGTGGTCGCTGCCTGGTTGCCGGTGTTGCCGCCGGTGCCGATCAGCAGCGGCACGAACAGGCTGAGCACCACCATGGATTCGATGGTGCCCTCGAAGACGTCGAGCACCTGGACGGTGAGCGCGGCACCCAGAGCCAGCACCAGCAGCCACACCACGCGGGAGCGCATGATCTGCAGCACCGGGGTGGAGAGGTAGGGCCGGTTCAGCGGCTCGGCGCCACCGTGGCGGGCGGCGTCCTCGGATTCGGCGCGCTCGAGGATGTCGAGTGCGTCGTCGACCGTGAAGATCCCGACCACCCGGTGCTCGGAGTCGGTGACCGGCACGGCGAGGTGCTTGCGGTCGGCGCACATGCGAGCGGCGTCCTCGGCGTCGTGGTCGGCGTCCACCGAATCTGCCTCGCGCATCAGCTCCGCGATGAGTGTCTCGCCGCTGTTGCTGACCAGGTCGCGCAGCGAGACCACGCCCTGCAGCAGCCGACCGGGGTCCACCACGGGCAGGGTGTAGAGCGTCTCCGCGTCCTCACCGGCCTTGCTGACCTTGTCCATCGCCTCGGCGACGGTCCAGTGCTCGGGGATCGCGACGAACTCGGGGCTCATCTGGCGCCCGATGGTGCCGCTGGGGTAGCCGAGCACGATGTTGGTCAGGCTGCGCTCACGCGGGTCCAGGTGGCGCATCATCCGGCGGGCGATCGAAGCCGGCATCTCGTCCATGAGCCGGACTCGGTCATCGGGGTCCAGGGACTCGAAGTAGTGCGCGACCTCGACGTCCTTGAGGCCCTCGATGATCTCGCCCTGCAGCGACTGGTCCAGCAGGTCGAAGGCTTCGACGGCGACGCCCTTGGAGAGCAGCCGGAAGGCCACCGCGCGGTTCTTGACGCCGAGGCGTTCCAGGAAGTCGACGATGTCACCCACGTTGAGCTCGTCCAGGGCGGAGCGCAGCTCCGTGAGGCGCTCCTCACGGATCATGTCTTCCAGCTCGTCAAGCAGTTCGTTCACGGGTTCCACCCTTTCAAGGGTGCCGAGCAGGCGTAGGGGCGACCGGATCCGCGGGTGCGGACGGGGTGAGGTTCGCGGCTGCAGATCTGGTCAGTGGTGGTGGTCGATCAGTGGAAGAAGTGGCGCGTTCCGGTGAGGTACATGGTCAGGCCGGCGTCGCGGGCTGCGGAGATGACCTCCTCGTCGCGCTGGGACCCGCCGGGCTGCACGACCGCGCGCACCCCGGCGGCGATCAGGCTCTGCAGCCCGTCGGCGAAGGGGAAGAAGGCGTCGGAGGCCGCGACGGACCCGCGGGCCCGCTCCACCCCGTCACCGGCGAGCGTGTTCGCGCGCTGCACAGCGAGCCGGCAGGAGTCGAGCCGGTTGACCTGACCCATGCCGATCCCCACGGTGGCCTGGTTCTTCGCCAGCAGGATCGCGTTGGACTTCACCGAGCGGATCGCCCGCCAGGCGAAGTCGAGGTCGGCGAGCATGTCGACGTCGGCGGCTTCCCCGGAGACCAGCTTCCAGCCGGAGGTGGTGTCACCCTCGGCGTCGACCGCGTCGGAGGCCTGGAGCAGCATGCCTCCGGAGATCTGCTTGTATTCCACCCGGTCGCGCCGGTGGCCTTCGGGCAGGCGCAGCAGCCGGATGTTCTTCTTCCTGGTCAGGATCGCCAGCGCCTCCTCCTCGAAGGCCGGGGCGACGACGACTTCGGTGAAGATCTCCGAGACGGTCTTGGCCATCTCCGCGGTGACGGTGCGGTTGGCGGCGATGACACCGCCGAAGGCCGAGAGCGGGTCGCAGGCGTGGGCGGTGCGGTGGGCCTCGGCCACGGTGGCGCCCACGGCCACACCGCAGGGGTTGGCGTGCTTGATGATCGCCACGGCGGGCTGGGCGAAGTCGAAGGCGGTGCGCACTGCGGCGTCGGCGTCGACATAGTTGTTGTAGCTCATCGCCTTGCCGTGCAGCGTCTGGGCCTGGGCCAGGCCGGGGCGGGCGCTGGAGTCGGCATAGAGCGCGGCGGGCTGGTGCGCGTTCTCGCCGTAGCGCAGGGTGTCCAGGCGCTGCAGCGCGAGCCCGGCGTAGGGCGGGAAGTTCAGCTTCTTCTCGGTGCGGCTCAGCGGCGAGGCGGGCACCGAGGCGGCGTCGAAGTCGTCGTCGAACTGCTGGGAGGTCCAGCGCGCCACGGCGGTGTCGTAGGCGGCCGTGTGGGCGAAGGCCAGGGCGGCCAGGCGCTGCCGGGCGGTGAGCGTGAAGCCTCCGGCGGAGGCCGCGGAGATGATGTCGTGATAGCGCAGCGGATCGACCACCACAGCGACGGAGGCGTGGTTCTTGGCGGCGGCGCGGACCATGGAGGGTCCGCCGATGTCGATCTGTTCGACGATCTGGTCCTCCGCGGCGCCGGAGGCGACGGTGTCGGCGAAGGGGTAGAGGTTCACCACGACCAGGTCGAAGGGTTCGATCTGAAGCTCCTCGAGCTGGGCCCGGTGGTCTTCGCGGCGACGGTCCGCCAGGATGCCGGCGTGCACCCGGGGGTGCAGGGTCTTCACCCGGCCGTCCAGGCACTCCGCGAAGCCGGTGACCTCGGAGACCTCGATGACAGGGACCCCGGCGGCGGCGATGCGCTTGGCGGTGGAGCCGGTGGAGACGATCTCGACGCCGGCGGCGTGCAGTCCCGCGGCGAGGTCCTCCAGCCCGGTCTTGTCATAGACCGAGATCAGGGCGCGCCGGATCGGCTGGCGCGAGGCGGCGCCGGAGGTGCCGGAGGCGCCGGGGGCAGCCGCGGTGGTGTTCTGCGCTGCGGAATCGCTGACGGTGCTCATGCACACTCCTGTGAGGGGGACGACGCTTCGGGGACCTGGGCCAGTCTACCGACCCGGTTCAGGACTCAAATTTGTAGCCCAGCCCGCGGACGGTGATCAGGAACTCCGGGCGTGACGGGTCGGGTTCGATCTTGGCGCGGAGTCGCTTGACGTGGACGTCGAGGGTCTTGGTGTCTCCGACATAGTCCGATCCCCAGACCCGATCGATGAGCTGGCCCCGGGTGAGCACCCGCCCGGCGTTGCGCAGCAGCATCTCCAGCAGCTCGAACTCCTTCAGCGGCAGGCTCAGCGGTGCGCCCTTGACCTCCACGGTGTGGCGTTCGATGTCCATGCTGACCGGTCCCGCGATGACCATCGAGCCGTCGTCCACCTCGGTCTCGACCCGCCGGCGCAGCACCGCTCGGACTCGGGCGAGTAGCTCCCGGGAGGAGTAGGGCTTGGTGACGTAGTCATCGGCGCCGAGCTCCAGGCCCACGACCTTGTCGATCTCGGAGTCCTTGGCCGTGAGCATGATCACCGGAACATTGGACTGCAGCCGGATCTGGCGGCACACCTCGGTGCCGGACTGCCCGGGGAGCATCAGGTCCAGCAGGACCAGATCTGCTCCTTCACGGGTGAATATCTCGACGGCGTCGAGGCCGTTCTCCGCGACGACGACGTCGTACCCCTCCTTCTCGAGGGCATAGGACAGTGCTTCTGAGAATGAGGGCTCATCCTCGACGAGCAGAATTCTGGTCACGCGTTTCCTCCTTCGCCGGCCCTGGTGGGTGCCGGGTTCGCTGCACTGTGACGCGATGCAGCACCATGTGGGGCGGTGCGAACTGATGCTTGGCCAAGCCCGGCCGCACCCCGGCCGAGCCCTTCAAGGGTGTCGAGGCTCTCGTCGAGCTCGGGCAGGCGCACCGTGAAGGTGGAGCCCCTCCCCTGCTGGGACCACAGCGCGACCTCGCCGCCGTGGTTGGTGATCACGTGCTTGACGATGCTCAGGCCCAGGCCGGTGCCTCCGGTCTGGCGGGAGCGGGCGGCGTCGACCCGGTAGAAGCGTTCGAAGATCCGCTCCTGGTCCTCCCTTGCGATTCCGATCCCCTGGTCGGTGATGGTGACCTGGGCGATCCCGTCGCGGCTGGAGAGCCCGATGCCGACCCGGGTGGATTCCGGGGAGTAGCGCACGGCGTTGTCGATCAGGTTCCGGAACGCCATCGCCAGCTGGTCGGCGTCGCCGTGGACCCGGTGCGGAAGCGCACCACCGATCTTCAGCTCGATGTTCTTGGACTCCGCGGGCAGCCGAGAGCGGTCCGCGGCGTCGGCGATGACGTCTTCGAGGTCCACCGGCCGGCCGGCGTGGACCACGTTCTTGCCCTGCACCCGGGAGAGCTCGATGATGTCTTGGACCAGCGCCGCGAGCCGGCGGGATTCCTTGTGCAGGCGCTGGGTGAAGCGCCGAACGGCGACGTCGTCGTCGGCGGCGTCCTCGATGGTCTCGGCCAGCAGCGAGATCGCCCCGACCGGGGTCTTCAGCTCGTGGGAGACGTTGGCGACGAAGTCATTTCGCACAGCCTCGATGCGGGAGAACTCCGTGCGGTCATCGGCGAGGACCAGGATGTACTCATCCCCCAGCGGCGCCACGCGCAGGTGCACGACCAGTGAGGTCTCCCCCTGCAGCCCACGGGCCAGCTCATGCTCCTGATCGATGATCACCCCGTCCCCGCGGACCCGGGCGGTGAGGTTCAGCAGCTGCTGGTGGACCACAGTATGGCCGCGGACCAGGCCGAAGGCGTAGGCGGCCGGGTTGGCGCGCACCACCCCGTCGACGGTGTCCACCACGATATAGGCCAGCCCGAGCGAGGCGAGCACCTCGGTGGCGCCTGCGGGCATCGAGGGTTCGTCCACATCGATGCCGGCGGCACGCTGCTTCTCACTGACGCGGAAGGCATACATGCCGACAACGCCAAGTGCCAGGCCGACGACGCCGGACAGTGCGGCGATGAGCAGGTGATCCACGTCCTACAGCTTAGGCCCGACTCCCGGTGAGGGTCACCATAAGCCCGGACCAGCGCCCAGGGTTCAGCCAGCGTTCACCTTCGCGTCGACTGCTGACTTCGCTGGCGTTCATCTGCGTCAGCAAGGATTCACTGTCGGGATACTCCACGGCGGGAAAGGAACGCGAACACGTGCGAAAGCTCTTTCAGGCAGACCTCATCAACCTTGGTGAGCAGCTGATACAGATCACATCATTGGTCCATACTGCGATGGAGAAGGCCTACACCGCCTTCGACACCACCGATCTCCAGCTGGCGGAGGAGGTCATCGCCGCCGATGCCCAGATCGACCGGCTGCAGGTGGAGCTCGACGAGAAGGCCATCGAGCTGCTCGCGCTGCAGGGTCCGGTGGCCTCAGACCTGCGGATGATCGTGGGCGCGCTGCGGATGAGCACCTCGCTGGAGCGCATGGGCGATCTGGCGCGGCATATCGCCCAGCTCGCCCGGATGCGGTACCCGGACCGGGTGGCCCCGGACTCGCTGCACTCGGTCTTCGACAAGATGGCCAAGCTGAGCACCGAGATCTCGTCGCGGCTGATCACGCTGCTGGAGACCCGCGAGCTGCACCTGGTCGCGGAGATCCACGCGCTGAACGAACAGCTCAACGACCTGCACGCCTCGGTGTTCACCATCGTCGCCGCCGATGACTGGCAGCAGAGTGCGGCGACCAGCGTGGACTCCACCCTGGTGAGCCGGTTCTTCGAACGATTCGGGGACCACGGGGTCTCGGTGGCGAACAAGGTCGACTATCTGGTCACCGGCGCCTGGGACACCCGCGAACACTGAGCCTGCTGGTGGGACGGCCTTCCCCAGGCACATCCACCACCATGCATCGGGCGCTCTGCGGCGTGATCACGCCACTCTCGGGCGCCCATTCCGCCGCAGGCCGGCCGATCGATGGCGCGTGAGCATCGGATGACCCACGAAGAGACCCCTCAGGCATCGCATGATGTCTGAGGGGTCTCTTTCGCTGTGCGGACTACTTCTTGCCCTGGTTCGCCACGGCCTTGATCGCGTCCTTGGCGGCCTCGGGGTCGAGGTAGGTGCCGCCGGGGTTCAGCGGCTTGAGATCGTCGTCGAGCTGGTAGTGCAGCGGGATCCCGGTGGGGATGTTGAGTCCGGCGATGTCCTCGTCGGAGATTCCGTCGAGGTACTTCACCAGGGCGCGCAGCGAGTTGCCGTGGGCTGCGAGCAGCACGGTCTTGTTCTCGCGCAGATCCGGGATCACGGCGGACTCCCAGTAGGGCAGCATCCGATCCACGACGTCCTTGAGGCACTCGGTGCGCGGCGCGGAGTCGCCGAGGTCGGCGTAGCGCGGATCCCCCAGCTGGGAGAACTCGTCGTCGGCGGCGATCTCCGGCGGAGGGGTGTCATAGGAGCGGCGCCACATCATGAACTGCTCTTCGCCGTACTGCGCCAGCGTCTCGGCCTTGTCCTTGCCCTGGAGCGCGCCGTAGTGGCGCTCGTTGAGCCGCCAGTCGCGCTTCACCGGGATCCATAGCCGGTCTGCGGTCTCCAGCGCCAGGTGGCAGGTGGTGATGGCGCGCTGCAGCAGCGAGGTGTGGACCACGTCGGGGAGCAGCTGGTGCTCCTTGAGCAGCTCACCGCCGCGTGCGGCCTCTTCACGGCCCAGGGCGGTCAGCGGCACATCCACCCACCCGGTGAAGAGGTTCTTCTCGTTCCAGTCGCTCTGCCCGTGGCGGAGCAGGATCAGGTCATAGGCCATAGGAGTGTGTCTCCCTTTCGGAGTCGAACGTGGAAATCAGCGCAGGGTGCGGTCAGTCGGAGACTTCGGGGTTCACGTCGGTCAGGTAGACCATCGCCATGCAGGCCGCGGCCACCGGGAAGATCAGGCCGAAGGGACCGGCTCCCGCAGCGCCGAGCAGAGCCAGGACGACGGCGCCGCCGGTCATGCCCAGCCAGAAGCCCTTGGTCCGCTTGAAGGCGATGTCGAACCGCTGCGCGTTCTTGGGGATGCACTTGACCAGTGCCACGATGGCGAGCCCGAGGCAGACCAGTGCGAAGGCGAGGTGCATCCAGGCTTCGGTCTGCAGGACGAAGATCCAGATATCAGAGAGGGGAGACTGCATACCCCGATGTTATCGGATGGGCTCCCCGGCTGCGGCGGCGCGCAACGCGTTGAGCAGATCTGCGAAGAGATCCTCGACGTCCTCGATGCCCACCGAGAGCCGGATCAGCCCGTCCGGGACCGAGGACGGTTCACCCGGATGACGACGACGGCGCTCGGCGAGGGACTCCACGCCGCCCAGGCTGGTGGCCGGGGTCCAGAGCTGCAGTGCGCTGAGCACCGCGTCGGCCACCTCGGCCTCGCTGCGCTGACTTGTGATGCGCTGGCCCGAATCGGGCTGTCCCGGCTGGGGCTCTCCGGAACCGGGCTGTGCTGAATCCCAGGCGTCGGCGGAACCGGGATGGTCGGCGTCGAGCTCGATGGTCAGGATCGCGCCGAACCCGCCGAGCTGCTCTGCGGCGCGCTGATGCTGCGGGTGCGCGGCCAGGCCGGGGTAGTTGACCTTGCGCAGCGGCAGCCCGGCATCCTGGCTGAGCTGATCCAGCCGGCGGGAGAGCTCGCCGGCGTTGGACTCCGCGGCGTCCAGGCGCACCGCGAGGGTGCGCACGCCGCGCAGGGCGAGGAAGACCTCCATCGGGCCCGGGATCGCGCCGTGGAGGGTGCGGTGCTGGTGCAGCCGCTGATGGATCTCGGGGTCACCGGTGATCGCGGCGCCCATGATGAGGTCGGAGTGTCCGGAGAGGAACTTGGTGACCGAGTGGACCACGACGTCGGCGCCGTGTTGGAGCGGGCGCTGGCGCAGCGGTGTCGCGAAGGTGTTGTCCACCGCAGTGAGTACCCCGCGCTGCTTCGCAGCGGCCAGCAGCGCGGGAAGGTCCGCGATCTCCAGCATCGGGTTGGTCGGGGATTCGATCCACAGCATGACGCGAGCGTCCTGGGCGCCAGCCAGGGTGGAGACGTCGTGCAGCGTGCTGGAGACCTGCGCGGTGTCGGCGATGTCCACCCGGTGCAGCGTGAGCAGACCCTGGTCTGCCATCTGCTGGGCCAGCGCGGAGAATCCCATGTAGCTGTGCCGCGGCATGATCAGGTGGCCTCCGGGTGGCAGCAGATGCACGACGGCGGAGATGGCGGCCATCCCGGAGGAGAACAGCAGACCTGGCAGCACCTGGACCGGATGCTCCTCGGCCGTGGTGACCTGACCTTGGGACTGGGAGGTGGTGCGGGTGCCCGCCTCGAGCTGAGCCAGCAGCTCCTCCAGCGGGGACCAGGAGGGCATCCCCTCCCGCGCGTAGTCCAAGGAGGCGTGGACGCCTGGCCGGTAGGAATACGTGGAGGTGAAGTCCACCGGCATGTTGACGGGCTGGTTCGGACCGTGGGGGCCGCGGCCCGCACTGACCACAAAGGTGCGTTCGTGCTGGTTCACACTGTTACGGTACCCCAGCAGGTGTCCGGGATTGGGTGGGCCGCCCGCCGCTGCCCGGGCTCCCGGTGTCATGTCCGTGTCACCGGGGCTGGGTAGGCTGGGAGCGTGACCCATCTCAGACGCGGAGGCTTCGTCGCCTTCGAAGGCGGCGACGGCGCCGGCAAGACCACCCAGCTGGACCTGCTCGAGTCCTGGTTCGAGGATCGGTCGGTGCCCTACGAGCGCACCCGCGAGCCCGGCGGAACCGTGATCGGCGAGCGCATCCGCTCGCTGGTGCTCGAACATGATCAGGGCGAGGTCGATCCGCGCACCGAGGCGCTGCTCTTCGCGGCCTCCCGCGCCGCCCATGTGGTCCAGCGGATCGAGCCCGCACTCGAGGCCGGCCGCTTCGTGCTCTGCGACCGCTATGTGGATTCCTCGGTGGCCTACCAGGGTGTGGGACGCGAGCTCGGGACAGCGGCCGTCGCTGAGATCAACGCCTTCGCCACCGGCGGGCTGCAGCCGGATCTCACCGTGGTGCTGGACATCGATCCGGCCATCGCGCGTGCCAGGCGGGAGGGCCGCGCGGGACACTCGGACCGGATCGAGTCCGCCGAGGACGCCTTCCATGACCGGCTGCGCCACGCCTTCCTCGCCCGCGCGGACGCCGCGCCCGAGCGATATCTGGTGCTCGACGCGTCTGGTTCCGCGCAGGAGCTGCAGGCCGCGATCCGGTCCCGGGTCCAGGAGCTGCTGAGCCCATGAGCGTCTATACCGAGCTGGTCGGTCAGGATGCCGTCGTCGAACAGCTTCGTCGCGCCGCAGGGTCAGGCACCCCCGCACATGCGTGGCTGTTCACCGGTCCCCCAGGCTCGGGACGGTCCAACGCCGCACGCGCCTTCGCCGCCGCCCTGAACTGTGACCAGGACGAGCCGGCGGCCCGCGGCTGCGGCGAATGCCGGTCCTGCCGGCTGGTGTCCGCGGAGAGCCATCCCTCGGTGAAGCTGGTCTCCACCGAGAACGTGACCTACAAGATCGACGATGTCCGCCAGCTGATCACCACCGCGCAGGAGAAGCCCCAGGGTGCACGCTGGCGCGTGATCGTGGTCGAGGACGCGGACCGGATGACCGAACGGGCCACCAATGTGCTGCTCAAGGCGATCGAGGAGCCGCCGCCGCATACGCTCTGGGTGCTGTGCGCCCCGAGTCCGGCGGACGTGCTGGTCACCATCCGCTCGCGCTGCCGGCTGGTGAGCCTGCGGATCCCGCCCACCGCCGCGGTGGCGCAGCTCCTGACCAGCCGGGACGGGCTCAACGAGGAGCAGGCGCAGTTCGCCGCGCGGGTCTCGCAGAACCACATCGGGGTCGCGCGCCGGCTGGCCCGGGACCCGGAGGCACGGAGCAGGCGCGAGCAGGTGGTCACCCTGCCGCTGCGGCTGACCTCTTCCTCGGCCGCGATCAAGGCCGCGGGGTCTCTGGTGGAGATGACCCAGGCGGATGCTGCCAGCACTGCGGAGGCGCGGCTGGAGGCCGAACAGGCCTCGCTGCGTCGGTCACTGGGGCTTGAGGCCGAGGAGAAGATCCCGCCCAAGCTGCGCAGCCAGTTCAAGAAGCTGGAGGAGGAGAACACCCGGCGGGCCAAGCGCGCCGTCGCCGATTCCCTGGACCGGGCGCTGATCGACCTCACCGCGGTCTTCCGAGATGTGCTGAGCCTGAAGCTGGAGACCCATGCGGAGCTGATCAACGAGCATCTGCGTGAGGAGCTGAAGCGATACGCGGAATCGCTCAGCGCCGAGCAGACCCTCGCCGGGCTCGACGCGATCAACGCAGCCCGGACCCGGATCACCCAGAATGTCCCCCCGCTGCTGGCCGTGGAGGCGTTGATGATGCAGTTCCTACCTGGGAGGTCCCATGCCTGAGATTGGTCTCCCTCCCCGCAGGCTTCGGCTGATCAGCCTCGCCGCCGCTGCCGCGCTGCTGCTCTCGGGCTGCGTGAACGCCGGTGGGGACGAGGATTCCGGCGCGGCAGACGCTGAGGCGGAGCCGATGACTGCCACCTCGGTGCCGGCGGGCGAACTGGCCGGCGCGGCCGAGGACTACACCGAGTATTACGAGCAGGACATCGATTGGACCTCCTGCGAGGAGACCATGATGTGCGCCGATGTCACGGTGCCGATGGACTGGGCCGATCCGGGGGCACAAACGGATCTCGAGATCCGGATCATCAGCTCCCAGTCCGGCGGAGACCAGGCCGAATATCTGCTCACCAATCCCGGCGGACCCGGCTCCTCCGGCTACGACGCGGTCGCCGACTCGCTCGCCATCGCGTTCAGCGAG
The DNA here is from genome assembly GCF_022565855.1 of Nesterenkonia sp. AY15. Taxonomy (NCBI): domain Bacteria; kingdom Bacillati; phylum Actinomycetota; class Actinomycetes; order Micrococcales; family Micrococcaceae; genus Nesterenkonia; species Nesterenkonia sp. AY15. Next base: position 133,477 of record NZ_JAJOYV010000006.1, read on the forward strand.
GAGCTCGTCGAGCACTACAACATCATCGGTTTCGACCCGCGCGGGGTGCACCGGTCAGCGCCGGTGAACTGCCTGGACGACGCCGAGATGGACGAGTACCGCGAGCAGGTCTCCGACGAACAGCTCGACGCCGAGTCCTCATACGCGGAGGCCCGCGAATCGGCCGCCGAGCTGGCGGCACGGTGCGAGTCCGAGAGCGGCGCTCTGCTGGGACACGTGGACACGCTCTCGGCGGTCCGGGACATGGACGTGATCCGCGCCGTGCTGGGTCAGGACGAGCTGAACTACCTGGGCTTCTCCTACGGCACCAAGCTGGGGATGACCTACGCCGAGCACTACGGTGAGCGGGTGGGGCGCTTCGTCCTGGACGGGATGCTCGACGTCTCGATCGATGCCCACGAGTTGAACAAGGGGCAGGCGCTCGGCTTCGAGGTGGCGCTGGAGAACTATGCGCAGTGGTGCACCGAGCAGGCGACCTGCCCGGCCGGAGACACCGTGGATGAGGTGGTCGACGGCGTGCAGGAGCTCTTCGCCGGAGTCGCCGAGAACCCGGCGCAGGGCGCGGACGGACGGACCATCAATGTCTCCACCCTGGTCAGCGGCTTCATCACCCCGATGTACAGCCGCGCGAGCTGGCCGCTGCTCTCCGAGGCGCTGACCATGGCCCTGGTGCAGCAGGACTTCACCAGCTTTCAGTACTTCGCGGACCTGCAGTCCGGGCGGAGCCCCGACGGCAGCTACGGATGGATCAACAGCTTCGTATTCACCGCAGTGATGTGCCTGGACTATCCGATGCCGCAGGACCCCGATCAGATCGAGGCCGAGTTCGAAGAGGTCTCCGAAGAAGCCCCCACCTTCGGGCCCTACCTCGGGCACAGGGCCGTTGTCTGCGAGGAGTGGCCCGTTCAGAACGTCGCGGAACCCTGGGACCCTGAGCTCAGCGAGGTCGACGAGCTGCTGATGATCGGCACCACCGGAGACCCTGCCACCCCGGTGGAATGGGCGGAGAACATGCACGAGCAGGTGCCGCAGTCTGCGCTGATCATCCGCGAAGGCGAAGGGCACCTGGCGTACCGGTCAGGCAACAGCTGCGTGGATCAGGCGGTGGACGGGTATCTGCTCGGCGGGGACCTGGCCGAGGGTCGCGAAGATTGTTGAACTTTTTTCTACCGGTTGTAGAAACTGCCTTGTAGACTCTGACTACCGGTGACGACGACGTCCACACGGCCTTTCTGACTCATCGGTCCTTTTCAGCTGATCTGCGTTAGGACACTGCCATGAACACAGAAGCTCCGCTCACACCCGATGCGACGTCATCCGATTCCCAGACTCACGATGCCCACACCTCGAGCGCTCCGGAGCCGACGGCTGGCGGTGAACAGGCACGGGCCCCGCGCCCGCTCGGCGTCCTCGTCGGGTTCGACGGTTCACCCAACGCCACCTCCGCACTGCGCTGGGCGGCCCGCGAGGCGCACTTCCGTGGTCTCCCGCTGACGGTGATGAGCTCCTTCACCATCCCCCCCGCGGTGAGCGGATACCTCGAGAGCTTCCCGGATGCCGGGGGCCAGACCCTGGCGCGGCAGGCCACGGAGAAGACGCTGAACACGGCACGGGAACAGCTTGCAGGACATGCCGGCGAGGTCACCTACCGACTGGAGCACGGCGACGCCGCAGGGTTGATGGTCCATCTCTCGGGCTCCGCTGAGCTGTGCGTGGTCGGAAGCCGCGGCCGCGGCGGGTTCACCGGGCGCATCCTGGGATCCGTGGCAGCCGCCCTGCCAGGTCACGCACACTCCCCCACGGTGGTGGTCCCACACACCGACGAGTCCAGCGTGGGCGAGGGTTCCGAGGCGATCAGCACCGCTGACACCCGGCCGGTGGTCGTCGGCATCGACGGATCTCCACATTCCCGGCGAGCCTCCGTGCAGGCCGCTCGAACAGCGATCAGCCACGGCACCCGACTGCAGCTGGTGATGGCGCTGCCACCGCTGACGACGGCGGCCATGTGGTACCCGGAGCTTGCCGCCCGCGAGCAGGCGATGGTGCAGACCCGGGTGGATGACCTGAACAGGGACCTCGACGTGGAAGTCGGTTGGATCCAGGCGCAGTTCCCGGAGCTCTCCGTCACCGGTTCCGTCGAGGAAGGCTTCCCGGTCAATGTGATGCAGGAGATGGGCAGCAAGGCACAGCTGACAGTGGTCGGCACCCGGGGTCACGGAGGAATGCGCAGCGCGCTGCTTGGCTCGGTCTCCCGCGAGCTGCTGCACCACGCGACGGCTCCGGTGATGGTCGTCCCAGCTCACGACTGAGCGAGCTTTGACCGCGGTGGGGTGCACCAGTAAAGTGAACCCTCGTGCGCCTCACCGCGGTGCCACGCCGCCTTAGCTCAGTCGGTAGAGCGATTCACTCGTAATGAATAGGTCGCCGGTTCGATTCCGGCAGGCGGCTCCGATGAGCCCTCTGACCTGCAGTTATATTCAGTTCGGAGGGTTCTTCCCTGTCCGGACGCTGAACCTGGGCTTCAGACAAGGGTCAACATTCGGGCGGGAGGCACGGCCCTCCCGCCCGAATTCTGTTTTCGTGGCTCGGAGTCGGGCGGAGCCCACCCGCTGGCCTCGCCTAGAACTGCACCTTCGACCCATGACCGGCCATACGCTCGGCGAAATCGATGAATGCGCCGGCACCGACGTGGCCCTCGGATCCCCCGGAATCATCCTGGCGAGCATCGCAGAGATCGCCGACCACAGGACGTAGAGCGAACCGGTGCCTCCGGTCCAGTCCCGAAGCTGCCGAGCTCACCCAGGAGGTCATCAATGCCCGGGGCCGAGCGCACGAATGCCCTGCGCGACACATGTGGGGCAGACCCTGGTGCCACAGAGGACCTGGATCATGGCTCCCGGGCCGGGATGAGCGGGATGATGAGCGAGGCGGACATATCCACCCTCGAAGGCACGGAAGCCGCCCGGCTGCACCTGGAACAGATGATCGTCCATGACGAGGGTCAGGTCGAAATGGCTCATCTGCAGGTCGCGCAGGGACAGAATCTGGAGGGCGTCGAGCTGGCCCGCCACGTGGTCGAGGACCAGGAGGCGGAGATCGCCGAGATCGAGCGGATGCTTCAAGAGCTGCCGGAGGCTTCCTGACCGCTCCGGCGTCTGGCATCGTCGCACTCGTGCGGCAGCCGATGGAGAGCAGCAATCCGAGCCACGAAGGAGGACCGTGATGATGTGGGACAGCGGAATGGGAGGGGGCATGGGCTGGATGTGGTTCTTCTGGCTCCTGCTGATCGTGGGAACGGTCGTGATCGTGATCGTGCTTGTGCTTGTGCTTCTGAAAGCTCTCACCGGCAGTTCCGGCGACGGGAGCCGCCAGGGCGGTTCGGCTCCGCCGACCGGTGCGCGCCCGCGCCGGTCCCGGGAGATCCTCGAGGAGCGCTACGCGCGCGGGGAGATCAGCACCGAGGAGTTCAGCGAACGGCTGCGGACCCTGGAGGATGGTGACCGGTGAGCCCGCTGACACGACGGCAGCTGCTGGCCCTGGGTGCGGTCGGGGTCGGCGCTGCGGCCGCGGGTGCAGGCGGGCTGTGGTGGACCAGCGGCGGCGGCGTGACCCGCGGCGGCGGCCGGGGGCTGGTGCAGCCCGAGGTGCTGGCCAGCCGGGACGGGGTCCTGGACCTGGCCTTGGAGGCCGCCCCCGCCCGGGTGCGGATCGGGGCGCGTGAGGCGAGCGTGCGGGCTTTCAACGGGTCGCTGCCCGGACCCACCCTGCGGGTCCGGGGTGGGGACACGGTCCGGGTGGCGATGACCAACGGTCTGGAGACCCCGACGAACCTGCACGTGCACGGGTTGCACGTGTCTCCTGAGAACAACGGGGACAACCCCTTCGTGAGCATCGACCCTGGTGAGTCCTTCGACTACGAGTACGTCCTGCCGCAGGACCACCCGCCCGGCACATACTGGTACCACCCGCACAAACACGGGCACGTGGCCGACCAGATCGCTGCCGGGCTCTACGGGACCATCGTCGTCGAGGACCCCGATCCCGTCCCGGTGGCCCGTGAGCGCGTCCTGGTCGTCTCCGACATCACCCTGGACGGCTCCGGCAACCTCGCCGAGGTCTCCCCACGGCAACGAATGATCGGCCGGGAGGGTGAGACCGTGCTGGTCAACGGTCAGGTCCGACCTGAGGCCGACGCAGCCCCCGGGGAGCGGGAGCTGTGGCGGGTCGTCAACGCCTGCCCTTCCCGGTACCTGAGCCTGACCCTGGACGGGCAGGACCTGCGACTGCTGGCCCGCGACGTCGGCCGGCTGCCCGAGCCGGTGGACGTCACCGAAGTGACACTGGCCCCCGGCAACCGCGTGGAGCTGCTGGTGGACACCCGCGAGGGCACCTCCACGCTTCGCGCCACCCCAGTGGAACGCGGGACCATGGACACCATGATGGGCGGGGCCACGCCCGGAGACGGCCCCGGCAACGACGAGCCGATCGACCTGCTCATCCTCGAGGTCGCCGGGGACCCGGCCGGGGAGGCCGGGCCCGTGCCCGCGGGTCCGGCCCTGCGGGACCTGCGCGACGAGCCGGTCGCGGCCCGTCGCACCATTGACTTCGCCATGGGCATGGGCATGGGCGGGATGAGAGGCATGAGCGGTCCCGGGGGGATGATGTCCTTCACGATCGACGGGCGCGAGTTCGACGCTGAACGCACCGACCAGCGGGCCCAGGTGGGCACCGTGGAGGAGTGGATCCTGACCAACTCCAGCCCCATGGACCACCCGATGCACCTGCATGTGTGGCCCATGCAGGTCGTGATCGACGGCGGCAGCGACGTCTCCGTGCCGCGGTGGCAGGACGTGGTCAACATCCCGGCCTTCGGAGAGGTGACGATCCGGGTGGCCTTCGAAGACTTCGGCGGCCGCACCGTCTACCACTGCCACATCCTCGACCATGAAGACCTCGGCATGATGGGCACCATCGAGGTCCGCTGACACCGGTGCATACCGCACCGGCCAACGAAGGAGCAGCACGACCCACGATGATGCCCACGAGCCCGGGCCAGACGGGCAGCGACAAGGGAGCGGAAGCTGACCTTAGATGTGACTTCTCTACCCCATGGTCGAGGCGTTCAGCTCATATCCTGACCTCCGCTGTTCGGCTGCCCGCCCGTCCAAGACTTGATGCTCGGCCTGATTCATTACTCGTTCCACCAACAGGTTCGAGTACCTTTCGACAGGTCAGTACGGCACTCGCGGCGTGACCAGACCTTTCACCGATTGGTTCGGCGGACCCACCCGTGTCTGCTCGTGGATTTTGGAGACCAAGGCTCCCCTGCCAGTGATATCCGACATATGCTGAGATCTATCTACCATCGGGGGCAGACGTGGAGACTCCAGCTTCAGATTTTCGCGACCTCTATGCTCCCGACGTGACCACACCAAGCCGAGCCGAAATGGTGCGAAGCAACCACTTCCTGACAGATCAGCACGGATTGCTGAGCCTGCTCCAAGCAAGTCAACTCGTGACTGGGGATCTTGATCTCGACCAGGTCCTCCACAACCTTGCAGAATCGGCGCGAACTCTGGTGGACGCGCGATTCGGAGCCCTCGGGGTCGTTGATGACCATGGCACCATGGAGCGATTCATCCACGTGGGGATGTCTCCCGAGCTCGTCAAGCAGATGGGAGCCCCTCCCCGCGGACTCGGCGTTCTAGGTGCTGTTCTGACTGGTGGCGCCCCAATCCGGCTGCGGAATCTGACAGAGGATCCTCGTTCCGTGGGCGCACCGCTGGCACACCCCGCCATGAAGGCGTTTCTCGGTGTCCCCATCACGATCCGGGGAAGCACCTACGGCGCCCTCTACCTCACCAACCCCTCCGAGAAGGCGTTCACCTCACACGATGAGGCTCTGGTCAAAGCTCTGGCGGCGACCGCGGCGACCGCGATCGACAACGCACGCGTCTACGAACGATCCCGTCGCGCGCAGGAACTCAGTGCAGCGCTGAGCGAGGTCGCGGCGAAGCTGTTGGCTGCGGAGGGCGGCGAAGTGTTCGGTGTGCTTGCAGAGAGCGTCGTGTCTCTCACCGGCGCGCAGCTGGTCAGCGTCGTGGTCTCTGAAGCTGTGGGCCGTGATTTCTATGTCCACACTGCTCGTGGAGACCGTGCCACACAGATCGAGCGTTCCTCAGTTCCTTGGATGGATTGCGTCCTCGCCCGAGCCATGGATGGGGAGCCCGGCATCACGCCGGAGGGGGGAGACGAACCCGTTCCGTTCGCCGATGACATTCCGAGCGCCTCGATGGTTGCGGTGCCTCTCGTCGTGGATGGTGACCGCGTGGCGGCACTATGCGCCACCCGGTCAGCCGACGAATCACCGTTCACCGAGGATGATCTTGAGCTGCTCGAGGAGTTTGCCGCCCAGGCCGGTCTCGCTATCGCCCTTGCCTGGGCCCGGGCGGATCGGCAACGACTGGAAATCGTCGACGAGCGCGCCCGCATCGCGCAGGATCTCCACGACCATGTCATCCAGCGACTCTTCGGCACCGGGCTGGGGCTGGAGGCGCTGGCGTCGGCACACCCTCAACTCAGCGACAGCATTGAAGCACACGTGACACAGATCGATGCGGCGATAGGTGACATTCGAACCGCCATCTTCACCCTGCAGACACGCACCGGCGCTGAGGCCACCCGTCACCGTCTCCTCAGGATCCTCACGGAGCTCTCCGACACGCTGTCTGCACAGCCGCGAATCACCTTCGTCGGAACCATCGACCTCATCATCGTCGGTTCCCTGGCTGACGACGTCGCAGCAGCCCTGCGCGAGACGCTCTGCAATGTTGCACGGCACGCCGACGCCACAACGATTGAGGTGGAGATCACCGCGACTCCCCACACCGTGACTCTCAGAGTCGATGACGACGGCGTAGGGCTCTCCTCCGACACATCCCGACGCAGCGGCACCGACAACCTGCGGGCCAGGGCTCGGGCTCACGGCGGCGACTTCACGCTCTCCCCGCGCGGCGCCGGAGGCACCCGCGCGCTCTGGTGGGCACCCGTCAAATCTCCGGGGCTCCCATGATCCGGGTCTTCCTCGTCGATGATCACGAGGTCGTGCGACGTGGCATCGCTCAGCTCATCGATATCGAACCTGGTATGGAAGTGGTAGGAGAATCTGCCACCGCGCGTGGCACCCTTGGCCGAGTCGCGGCGACGCTGCCCGACGTTGCGGTGCTTGACGTCCAGCTTCCTGACGGCAGTGGCATAGAACTGTGCCGCCGCATCCGTTCAGCTCATCCCGAGATCCCGTGCCTGATCCTCACCGCCTACGACGACGACGCGGCCAGCATCGCCGCTGTCGTCGCGGGCGCATCTGGGTATGTGCTCAAGAACATCCACGGCCGACACCTGATCAAGTCCATCCTCCGAGTCTCCCAAGGGGAGAACCTTGTCACCCCCGATCTTGCCCGGAGGGTCCACGCTTCCCTCAGTGCCAAGACCGCGCAGGCACAGGAGCAGGCCGCGGAAACAGCGCGAATCGATCTCACCCTTCGTGAGACCCAGATCCTGAAGCTCATCACGGAAGGGCTCACCAATCGGCAGATCGGGGAGCGGCTGAGCCTGAAGGAGAAGACCGTGAAGAACTACGTCTCGGGACTTCTGGCGAAGCTCGGAATGGACCGCCGCACCCAGGTCGCCGTCTACGGGGCGAGGATGAGCGTCGGAGACTCCGCCGACTAGGCCAGAGCGCGCCGTCGAGCTGCGGGAGAGGTTTCCATGCAGAGACGGTGGGACCTCCGGCCCTACAGGATGCCGAGCCCTTAGACCACAGTGGTGTTAGACCCGCAACTCTGTGGGCAGTGACCAGAGGAGTTCGTCTATGCAGATCGCATCAACGGCCGAGACTCCCACGGACCGCGCCCTCCAGACCGCAGCGGCAGTGGATCTCAAGGGGACCCCGGATCAGGATGCATCCAGGGTGACAGTACTGACGGAGTGGTCGTGAACCCGGTGGCTTCGCAATGGGTCGCAGATTCCGATATCCGCAGAACCGTTGAGCGAGCCTTGACCTGCGACACCGCTGTGCCCCGGGCAGTCAAGTCTCAGGTGTTGAACCGCCACATCACTCTCACCGGTGAGGTGGACTGGGGCTTTCAACGCGAAGCCGCCCAGCTGGCGGTCCAAGACCTCTGCGGAGTGAAATCTCTGGACAACCAGATCACCCTGATCGATCGCACGCCTGCGGAGAACGCAGAACAGCGGCTGAAGAACGCAATGTTGCGAAACCCGCAGCTCGACGCCCGCGACGTGAGGGTCACCATCTTGGGCGACACCGCCATCCTGACCGGGCATGTGACATCTCTGGCGCAGAAGAAACAGGCAGGTCTGGCGACCTGGGCCTGCCCCAACGTGACCCGGATCGACAACCGACTGGCCGTCCGACCCTACTGACCAGAGCCTCCAGAACGCCCTGGGCGTCTCAGGTTGGGACCTAAGTCCCTTCACTTAGTCAAGATACGGCAGTTGACTGCTTATTGAAGGCACCGTTCGAATCGTGAATAGCCGAATCGCTCTCGGCGAGTCCCTTGCACCGGACACGACCCCGAGAGCAGTAAGGGATCCTCCTCATGCTTGTTCATCCCCCTTTTGAACGCAGTTTCTCCGAAAAGTCGCTATCCGGCCGCACCGGCCGTCATAGGGAACCAAACCTTGAACAGCGAGAAGACCTGAAACTTCTTGCCGTGGATCTGTTGACTGAGCTCGGGGTCGCGGTGGAAGTCGCACCTGCCCCGCAGGGATGTCCCCCTCCGGAGATCGGCGCTGGATGCGCTGGACCTCGAGGAGGTGTCTCCCGTGCGTGCAGCAGCTGAGACGAACTTCAATGTCACTGAGTCCTACGCCGCGCACGGAGGGGCCCTCTTCGCGCACGCGTTCAACGCGTTGGGCGACCGGGCCGAGGCGGAGGACTGCGTGCAGGAAGCGTTCATCCGAGCCTGGCGCAGCAGAGGGCGATACAGCAGCTCGCGCGGCTCAGTGCGGACCTGGCTGTTCGCGATCGAGCGGAACCTCATCATCGACTGCCTCCGGGCGCGCGCCCGGCGCCCAGCGCCCTCGGACGCGGAGAAGATCGAATGGGCGAGCGAGCCGGTGACGGAAGACCTGCTCATCGTGGAGCGGCTCGTCCTGTATGAATCCCTGGCCACCCTCACCTCCGAGCACCGGGAGGTCATTGTCGCCGTGCAACTAGACGGCAGAAGCTATCAGGAGCTTTCGGAACAGACGGGGGTTCCGGTCGCGACCTTACGGACACGGATGTATTACGGGCTGAAGTCACTGCGAACGGCACTGGGGGCCCATGCTCACGACGGAGGAAGTGCCTGGGCCGTGGGGGGAGCGTCTCGCCGGGGTTGACGTGACGTGGCGGGAAGAGGGAGCCGGCTTCGTGACGGAGCACTCCGACACTACCCGGATGCGTGCAGGTCTGGGACCGCAGAGCCCCGTTGGCTGCCAAGGACACCGGTTCTCCGATAGGAGATCCCGGTTAGATTCGCCGACGAGCTGCTCGGACGGTGCCGCCTGACCAGCTGTCCCGCTACAACGTCGCGCTCTGGCCACGATCTCGGACGTCAGGCGACCATCGAGCCGGGGCGGTCAGAGCGCGCGTCCACATATCTGCGACCTGCCGGTCGTCCAGGTCATGGCGGAGCTCTCCGGTCGCGCGCAGGTCCTGCGCGAACAGCAGCATGTTGCGCGCTCCGCGATGCGAAACACGTGGCAGCTCACCTCGCCGAACTCGATTCCGGCAGCTCAGCCGCGTGACCAATCGCAGAATCAATGCAGCGAGCCCCTCCCAGGAAAGTCCGGGAGGGGCTCGCTGCATCTGACATCAGACGTCGGCCGGTGCGCGGCCGATCGAGATGAGCTGCGGTTCGGGCGCTGGAGCACAGCAGCCTCCACCGGTGCTCTCTGGTGCGTCGAAGTCGCCCGCACCGCCGCAGACACCGGTGTCCGGCAGCTCCAGCTCGACCCGAGCCGCGCCTTCGTGGTCCCCGGCCAGCTTGGCGACGACGCTGCGCACCTGCTCATAGCCGGTCAGCGCCAGGAAGGTCGGGGCTCGACCGTAGGACTTCATGCCGACCAGGTACAGATCAGGTTCAGGCTGGGCCAGGTCGGCGGCGCCGGTGGCCTGCACGGAGCCGCAGGAGTGAATATTGGGGTCGATCTCGGCCGCAACCCGGCGCGGCGCTTCCAGGATCGGATCGAGATCGAGACGCATCTCGGAGAGGAAGGACAGGTCTGGCCGGAACCCGGTCAGCACCACCACAGCGTCTGCAGCGGGCAGCTCACGCCCATCCTCGTCGATCAGCACCAGCTGCTCACCGGTCCGACGAACCTCGGCAGTCCTGAATCCGGTGACCAGCTCTACGGCGCCGGATTCGACCGCCTGCTTCGCGCGCTGGCCCAGTGCACCACGCTGGGGAAGCTCGTCGGCGGCGCCCCCGCCGAAGGTCCCTTCGCTCACCACTCGGCGGATCGCCCAGGTGATTCGGGTGTCAGGGTGCTGTTCTGCGATCTGGACGAGCTCGTGGAGAGCGTTGAAGGCTGAATCGCCTGCCCCGAGGACCACGACATGCCTGCCGGCATACCGCGCGGGCTCTGCCCGATCAGGCACCTGATAGGTGATCAGATCAGCTGCCGCACGTTCACCCAGGGCGGGCACGCCGTCTGCGCCGGCGGGGTTCGGGACTCGCCAGCTGCCGGAGGCGTCGATGACCGCGCGGGCCTGAACGCGCGACTCCCTGCCCGCGGAGTCGATCATGTGGATGGTGAATGGCTGGGCTGCCCGGTCGGCGTCGACCAACCGATCCCGTCCCTTGCGCGAGACCGCAGTGACCCGCGCATCGCATCGGACGCGGCCACCCAGCACCTTCGCCAGCGGTGCAAGGTAATCCTGAACCCATTGCGCCCCGGTGGGGTAGCCCTCCTGGGGCGCGGTCCATCCGGTGGGCTCCAGCAGACGTGCCGAGGCCTGGTCGATCAGCTCGGGCCATGCCGAGAACAGCCGCACGTGTCCCCATTCGGAGACGGCAGACGCCGGGCTCTGACCGGATTCCAGCACCAGGGGCTCAAGACCATGCTCCAAGAGTTGCGCTGCTGCGGCCATCCCCTGGGGTCCGGCACCGATCACTGCGACGGGAAGATCACTCATCATCCACTTCTCCTCATATTCAAGAACATCGATACATTCACTGCTTGCCACCACTGTCAGCCACGCATCGACAAATGTCAATATGTCAGCCAGAATGGGGGTGTGCCCACAACTCTTCCCGCGATCCGACCCGACGAGCTCGCCGCCTGCTGCGTGCCCGTGACCGGCGGCCTCGTCAATGATGAGAACGCCGAGACGCTCGCCCGGGTGTTCAAGGCACTCGGTGACCCCACCCGGGTCAAGCTGCTCTCGATGATCGCCGCGGCACCGGAGGGCGAGGCGTGCATCTGCGAGATGACCGGCCCGATAGGCCTGGGGCAGCCGACGGTCTCGCACCACATGCGGATCCTCGTGGACGCCGGCCTGACCCGCGGTGAACGACGGGGCAAGTGGATCTATTACCGCGTGGCTCCCGACGCGCTCCAACTGTTGGCAGGCGCCCTCGCCCCCGCGGGTGACCCGGTGGCGTGTCGCAGCGATCTCCCGGACGGAACCGAGTGACTGAACAGCCCGACCCAGCGCAGGGTCCCACGCCACAACCACCCGCCCATGTGCAGGTCGCCATCGTCGGCGGGGGCCAGGCAGGACTCGCCACGGGTTTCTACCTTCGCCGGGCCGGCCTCACGCCGGGTGAAGACTTCGTGATCATCGATGCCGCCGACCGCCCCGGCGGCGCCTGGCCTCGCATGTGGGACGGGCTGCGCATCTTCTCGCCCTCGTCCTCCTCCTCGCTGCCCGGATGGATGATGCCGACCTGGGACGAGTCCGCGCACGGATACCCGCCGCGCTCTCACGTCGTGGACTACCTCACCCGTTACGAACAGCGCTATGAGCTGAACGTCTGTCGCCCCCATCGGGTCACCGCAGTGAAGACCGAGGATCAGGATCCGCAGGGACGGATGCTCCTGACCGGTGACGATCTTTCCCTGTCCGCGCAGACCGTCATCTCAACCACGGGCACCTGGGAACGACCGTTCTGGCCGGTCTACCCCGGCATGCGCGATTTCTCCGGGAAGCAGCTGCACGCCGCGGACTACAAGAACCCAGAGGAGTTCGAGGGTCGGCGGGTCATCATCGTCGGCGGAGGCAACTCCGCGGCCCAGATTCTGGCCGAAGTCTCCACGGTTGCTGAGACCACATGGGCATCCAGCCGCCCACCGAGGTTCTTGCCCGACGACGTCGACGGCCGGGCGCTCTTCGCCGCAGCCACCGCCCGCATCCGCGCACTGGAAGAGGGCCGTGAGCACGCCGGGGTCGCCGGGCTCGGCGACATCGTGATGATCCCCTCCGTGCGTGAGGCGCGAGACCGCGGCGCGCTCACAGCCCACCCGATGTTCACGCGCCTGACCTCCACCGGGGTGGCCTGGGAGAACGATGACACCCAGGACGCGGACGTCATCATCTGGTGCACCGGGTTCCGTCCCGCGCTGCATCACCTTCAGCCTCTCGGCCTGCGGGATGCGCACGGTCATATTCGCGTCGGCGGACCGTCCAAGACACAGGTCCTTGCCGACCCTCGGCTCTATCTGCTCGGCTACGGGGACTGGACCGGCACGGCGTCCGCCACCTTGGTCGGCGTCGGCCCCTTCGCGAAAGCCACCGCGATGGCCGTCGCAGACACCTGAGGCTCAGCGCGGCGCCTCGGACACCAGCAGACCGAGGTGCTCCGCCAGCGCGGGGGCCAGCTCCACCAGCTGCTCCTCGCTGATCACCGCGCCTTTGAGCCCGGCCATCCCGACGATCCGGCTCAGCCGGGCGCCGCGCAGATCCACGTCCTTCAGTCGTGCCTCACGAGCCTCCAGGGTTCCCACGGTGCAGTCGGAGAATCTCACCCGGGTGGCGCGGGCGCCGGAGATGTCCAGCTCGGCGATCGTGCAGTTCTCGAACAAGACGTCGGCGATCACGGCGTTGCGCAGGTTCACCAGATCAAGCTTGCATCCGCGCAGCACCAGCCCGCTGATCCCGGCGTCATAGAGCTCCGCGACGCCGAAGCGGCTGCCGTCGATGACGACCTCCCGCCAGGTGGACCGCGGAGCCTTCAGATGCGGCGCGTTGACCCGCTCCCAGTGAGATTCGACCACCGAGGCGGCGGAGAGGTCGGCGTCCATCAGAGTCACGGACCGCAGGAGACACTCGGTGAGTCTGCCGCAGGAGAGATCGATGCCGCTCAGGTCGGCGTCTTCGAGGACGATGCGGTCTCCCTGGCCGGTGCGCTCAAGGGCTGCAGCGCTGCCCGGCGCGAGGTCCTCGAGTCGGGACGCGCGAAGTCTGGGGCCTTGAATCGGTCTCATCTGCCTGCCTCTCGGTCGCGCTCAGCCTAGCCCCGCGGGCAGACATCGCCCGGTGTTACAGTGCAAATATGGACCTTCGAGTAGCTTCTTATGCCGTCATCACCGACCACGATGGGCGGATGCTGCTGCCGCATTGGCATGTCAGCGGGACCGCCAAGGGCTGGACTCTGCCCGGTGGCGGCCTCGACCCGGGCGAGGACCCCGCCGACGGCGTCATCCGGGAGGTCTTCGAGGAATCGGGCTACGAGGCCGAGGTCGAGGAGCTGCTGGGCATCGACAATTTCATCATTCCCGGGGAGCGCCGGATCCATGACAGCCAGCGCGGCACGCCCCTGCAGAATCTGCGCATCATCTACCGGGCGCGGATCACCGGCGGGTCACTGACGGTGGAGCCGGAGGGGTCCACCGATGATGTGCGCTGGTTCAGCCACGCAGAGATCGACGGTCTGCACCGGGTCTCGCTGGTCGACGTCGGCCGACGGTTCGCCGGGCTGCTGAGCGACGCCGTTCGCTGAACGCCGAGCGAACGGTACGGTCCGGCGTCACACCCGAACTCAGACCGCGGACTCCGAGGCGTCCTTGAGTGAATCATTGACCTGATCGGCGCGACGGCGCACAGCCACCAGCTCACCGTGACCCAGCCGCACCATCGCGGCGGCCTCTGCGGTGGTGGCCAGGTGATTCGCCGCCCGCGAGAGCGACGAATGCAGCTTCGTGGCCCCGCCGGGCACCTGCAGGCCGTCGCTGAAATGACTGATCTGCGCCTTGCGGCAGAGCTCGTAGACGGTGTCCAGCTGCTCGGCCAGCTCATCGCCGACCAGCACCAGCTGGCTGTAGGCCGCGTCGTCCTTCACGCCCTCGATCACCTGGTGGTACCGGTTCAGGCCGCGCACGTAGCGATCGTGGGCCTGCCGCCACAGTCCCTTGCCCAGCTCTTTGTCGAGGCGGCGGGCGCGGCGGCGGCGAGGAAAGAGCTTCATCATGATGCCCGAGAGTCTATCGAATCCGGCCCTCCCTCAACGCAACAGGGGTCGATCACGTCATGGTCAGCAGGACCTTGCCGGTGTGGGTGCCGGAGTCGAAGTACTCATGCGCCGCAGCGGCCTGCTCCAGCGGGAAGGTCTTGTCGGTCTGGATCCTGATCTGCCCGGATTCGATCAGCGGCCAGATCTCGGCACCCACGGCCTGCACGATCTCGGCCTTGGCCTCGGCGTCCCGGGAGCGCAGGGTGGTCGCGATGATGCGCAGCCGCTTGGCCAGCATCAGCCCCAGGTCCAGCTCGGCGGTGCGTCCACCCTGCAGCCCGATGATCACCAGTCGCCCGGCGGTGGCCAGTGAGCGCAGGTTGGTCTCGAGGTACTTCGCCCCGACGACGTCGAGGATCACATCCACCCCGCGGCCCTCGGTGAGCTCCTGGACCCGTGCGCCGAGGTCCTCCTCGCGGTAGTTGATGACGTGGTCCGCCCCGAGCTCGACGGCGAGGCTCGCCTTGTCCGCGGAACCGACGGTGGTCAGCACCTCCGCTCCGAGCCCGTGCAGATACTGCAGCGCGAAGGATCCGATCCCTCCGGTCCCGCCGTGGACCAGCACGGTGTCCCCCGGCTTCACCTGAGCTTCGCCGCGCAGGTTCGAGTGCACGGTGGCGGCCACCTCGATCAGACCTGCGGCGTCGGTGAGGCTGACTCCGGCCGGCACCGGCAGCACATGGCGGGCATCGACGACCACCTTCTCGGCGTAGCCGCCACCGGCCAGCAGCGCCACGACTGCCTTGCCGATCAGCTCCTCCACGATGACACCACTGCCCTGACCTGCGGCGATGACTCGGCCTGAGACTTCCAGCCCGGGGATCTCGGAGGCGCCCCTCGGGGGCGGATACACCCCGAGGCGCTGCATCACGTCAGCACGGTTCAGTCCCGCGGCGGCGACCTCGATCCGCACCTGCCCGGTTGCCGGCGTGGGGTCTGCCTGCTCGGCGAGGGCGATGACCTCTGGTCCACCGGCGTCGCTGTACTGCACTGCTCGCATGCTCTCGCTCCTCAACTCGATCCGTCCCTGGGACTCACGTATAGTCTGTGTCTGGAGTTTTCCACGAAACGCTGGAGAGCTCCATGTCGGCTGAAATGCCAAGGAGCGCTGTCCGAGCGGCCGAAGGAGCTGGTCTTGAAAACCAGTGTGCGGCAACCCCGCACCGTGGGTTCGAATCCCACGCGCTCCGCTCAATGAGAAGGTGGGGTCCCGCGGCCGGGACCCCACTCAGGTTCTCGAAGCAGGTCTGAAAAGTTCGTCCCGCCCCGACCACGCGGACACCGGTGGTGAAGCGGAGGTGCGGATGCGCAAGGAATCGGCTGGGCCGGGACTGCTGAGCATCCTGCTCGGCGCCGTGGCCGTCGGCCCGCTGCTGCTCTACGGGCTCAGCGCCACCAGCGAAGAGATCATCACCGACCTCGGCATCAACGAGGCGCAGTTCGGGCTGCTGGCCACCGTCTGCTTCGCCTGCGCCGCGGTCGGCAATGCCACGCTGGGACGACTGGCTGACCGTCACTCGGATCTCGCGCTGATGACAGTGATCTTCTTGATCGCTTCCGTGGCGCTGGGTCTCGCCGGGGTCCCCGGCGGCTACATGGTGCTCATCGTCGCCGCCGGCCTCTCCGGGGTCGCCCAGTCCTTCCCCAATGGAGTCACCAACCGGATCCTGCTGGAGCGGGTGCCGGCGAATAGACGCATCGGCTGGGTCGGGGTCAAACAGTCCGGGGTCCAGGTCAGCCAGCTGGTGGCCAGCCTGAGCTTCCCGCTGTTGGCGGTGCTGATCGGCTGGCGCGGCACCGCGCTGCTTGCCGCCCTGCTGCCGCTGGTGCTGCTGGTGCTGACCTGGCGCATCCTGCGCACCGTCCCGCTGCTGCATCCGACTCGGAATGCCCCAGCGACGTCCGACGCATCCTCGGAGACCCCAGGCCCACCCCGCGGGCACTCCGCCGCGGTCTGGGCGCTGGCGGCGTTCGGCTGCCTCAATGGGATCGGCGTGCAGGCGACCAACGTCTACCTCCCGCTCTTCGCGGTCCGCGAGCTCGACTTCTCGCTGGTCCTCGGCGGCGCCACCGCCGCCGTCGCCGGTGTGGTCGGGGTGACCGCCCGGATCGGGTGGGCGCGGGTGATGGCTCGAGGCACCTCCGGGCCGCTGCTGCTGCTGATACTGGCACTGACCGCGCTGGCCGGCGTCGGCGCCTTCCTCGGTGCCGACGCCACCGGCTGGTCCCCGCTGCTCTGGACCGCGGTGGTGCTCCACGGCGCCTCGGCCCTCGGCGTCTCGGTGGTGCTGATGAGCGTGCTGCTGCGCAGCATCCCCTCCGCGAAGATGGCCTCCTCCAGCGGAGTGGTCACCGCCGGAATGTTCACCGGATTCGCGATCGGTCCGCTCGGCATGGGACTGCTGATCAGTTCGGGCGGAGGCTTCACGTTGGGCTGGCTCGCCGTGGGCGTCGTCTACCTGCTCTCCACGCTGCTGGCAGTGATCCTGGTCAGCCGCCGTCGTCGGCCTGGCAACGACTGACCTGTGACTCTGCGCTCAGCTCTCTTCCCAGGGTTGCTGGTGAACGGATCCGCGACACCAGTACAGTGAAGTCCGAGCAGACCCTACCCAGGAGGTCACCCATGACCGGGCACACTCCCCCGCAGGACGTCCAGCACGCCGCCCAACGCGCGCTGAGCTGGATCGATGAGGGCAAGGCCGGCAAGGGCTTCACCGAGACCGGACGCCACCGGGCCCAGGAGCTCGCCGAGGGCTCTGAGGTGCCGGTGGAGCACATCCACAAGATGCGCCAGTACTTCGCGCGGCACACCGTGGACCGTGACGCCGAGGGCTTCCACCACGGCGAGGCCGGCTACCCCAGCCCGGGCCGGGTCGCCTGGGACGCCTGGGGCGGGGACCCGGGTGAGACCTGGGCGAACCGCGAGAAGTTCGACGACGCCGACTGACCCTCCAGCGCAGCAGAGAGCAGGCACCACCCATGGCGCTCAAAGAAGGCGACAAGGTCTCTTGGAACACCCCGCAGGGCAAGACCCACGGGACCGTGAATTCCAAGCACACCAAGGATCTGAAGTTCCAGGACCAGACCTTCCGCGCCTCCGCGGAGGACCCGGTCTACCTGGTGGAGTCGGAGAAGACCGGCGCCGAGGCCGCCCACCATGAGAAGGCGCTCGATAAGCGCTAGCCGCTCGGGGCTGCTTCTGCGCGGTCCGCGAAGGTGATCGCACGAAGCCGTCCCGGCCACCGCTGACAGATACATGATCCAGGCGATCATGAACGCCGACTGCGCGCCGGAGGTCTGCGCGGAGATCTCTCCGAGCAAGCCGACTGCTTCGACACTGCGATCACGACGTTCCCGAGCGCAGACCCCGCCCAGTCCTGAATCCGGGCTGCCCTGAATCCCGGGCTGCCCGGATTCAGGGCAATCAGGACTGGCAGGATGGGCAGAAATAGATCACTCGGTCTTCCACCGCGGCTTCGCGCAGCTCAGCCTCTCCGAGTTCGCTCTTGCGCACCCGGGTCCCGCAGCGCATGCAGGGCTTGCCGCCCCGCCCGTACACCCAGTAGGGCGGACCTGCCGTGGGATTGGCGGTGGTGCACCGCCGGATGCGCAGCCTGTTCACATTCAGCAGCTTCTCGCTGAGCTCGATCACCCGCGCAAGATCCGCCACCTCAGACACGGGCCGACTGGGCAGGATCCCGGCGAGGAAGCAGATCTCGCTGCGGAAGACGTTGCCGATGCCGGCAAGGTTGCTCTGGTCCAGCAGCGCCACCCCGATGCTGCGCCGCGGGGCCGACAGCAGCCGACGCGAGGCCTCGGTGGAATCCCAGTCGGGGCCGAGCAGATCGGGGCCGAGATGGGCGAGCTTCTCCTGCGCTTCGGCCGGGGAGGAGATGCTCAGCTCCCCCAGCGAGAAGCCCACGGCTTCCTGATCATGGGTGCGCAGGACGCAGCGCGCAGTGTGGGCCGGGCGTCGCCACCGAGGCCGTGCCCCCTGTGCGTCGCGGGGGTAGACGTGCCAAGTCCCCTCCATCTTCAAATGGGACTGCACCGTGAGATCACCGAACTGCATCAGCAGGTGCTTGCCACGGGCGATCACTCGCTCCACGGTCCGGCCGGAGAGATCCACGGTCGCATACTTCGGCACGCGGAAATCGCTCGCCGTGAGCACCTCTCCGGCAAGGGCGGCGTGCAGCACGGCCGCCTGCCGGAAGACGGTATCTCCCTCAGGCACGTCAGGTCTCCGTCAGCGGTTCTGCAGGAGGTCTGGGATCAGGTCTGGTTCTTGAAGACCACAAGGAACTTGCGGGCTTCCTCTTTGGTCAGCGGCGAGTGCGCAGAAAGCAGCTCGGCCGCCTCGTCCACCAGGTCATCGCGCAGCAGCGCGTAGAGCTGATCGTGGACCCAGGGCTCCAGGTCATCGTGGGAGAGGGTGATCTTCTCAGCGCCGCGCTGGACCTCCAGATGGAATCCTGCGATCTCCTCTTCCTCAGCACCCCAGTCCGCAGGGATGGTGAGTTCGTCTTCGGGGTTGAATCCCGACTCATCCATCAGACGCTTGGCGCGCTCATCGACATCGCGAGGGGCATCACCATCACGTCGGGGCTTCTCGCCGCCGGGGATGTTCGGGATCTGCTGAGCGTTCTCCCCGAGGATCTCGCCGGTCTGCGGGTCCGCCTCGCCGATGGGCTTGGAGGGGTCACGGTCGGAGGAGTCGGCGTCATCGCGGACTCCGTCGATGGCGTCTTCGACCAGCTCACCGTCGAGGACCTCGTCCTCGGGGCCGGGCCGATCGTGGGTGTCGATCGGGCTGGCGACCGCTCCGCCGGCGGCCCCGTTCATCTCGTCTTCGGCCCGCAGCTCCGAGGGTGCCTGCTGGGGGTGGGCGTGCAGCGCCTGGACCGCGATGATGCAGTCCTTGATCGGCGCTCCGGTGGACTGCTTGAAGATGGCCAGCGCCCGCCGACCGTCCTCCGCGCCGATGGCGCGGTAGAGCTCGCGGTGCTGTTCGTCGGAGAGCGCGAGCGCAGCCTTGCGCGCGTTCTCAGGCGTCACAGCGACCTTGATGCCATCGTTGAGCTTCTGGGCCTGACGCTGCATGAGCATGCGGATGCCCAGGAACAACATGACGCCGATTGCGAGGACTACCAGTATTTCCACACCTCCAGTCTACGTGTGTTCCCCTGGGCGCGAGCTAGATGAACACCGCTCACGTACGATAATTCCCGTGACTATTGATCTTTCAGCCTCATTCAAGGCATATGACGTCCGCGGACTTGTGGACGAGACCATCACCGAAGAGTCGGTGCGTGCCGTGGGCGCCGCATTCGTCGACGTCCTCGGTCTCGCCGGGCAGACCGTGCTGGTGGGCGGTGACATGCGCGCTTCCTCCGCAGACTTCACGGCGGCCTTCACCCAGGGAGCCACCTCCCGCGGAGCGAACGTGACCCAGCTGGGTCTGATCTCCACGGACATGCTCTACTTCGCCTCCGGCACCATGGAGGCCCCCGGCGTGGTCTTCACCGCCAGTCACAATCCGGCACAGTACAACGGGATGAAGATGTCCAAGGCCGGCGCGGTGCCGCTCTCCGCGGAGACCGGGCTGGAGGACATCCGCGACGCCGCACAGACCTACCTCGACGCCGAGGAGATCCCCGCCGTCGATGAGACCGGTTCGGTGGAGCTGATCAATATCCTGGCCCAGTACTCCGAGTACCTGCGCTCCCTGGTGGACCTCTCCGGGATCAAGCCGCTGAAGGTCGTCGTCGACGCAGCCAACGGCATGTCCGGGCTGACCACCGGAGCAGTGCTCGGTGATGACCTGCTGGCGGCCCTGCCGCTGGGGATCACCCCGCTGTTCTTCGAGCTCGACGGCACCTTCCCCAATCACCCTGCCAACCCGCTGGAATCAGAGAACCTCCGAGACCTGCAGGCAAAGGTGCGCGAGACCGGCGCGGACATCGGTCTGGCGTTCGACGGCGACGCGGACCGCTGCTTCGTGATCGACGAGCTGGGCGAGCCCGTCTCCCCCTCCGCGGTGACGGCGCTGGTGGCCCGCCGCGAGATCACCCGCGCCCAGTCCGAGGGTGAAGAGACTCCCGTCGTCATCCATAACCTGATCACCTCCCGCGCGGTGCCCGAGGTCGTGGCGCAGGCCGGTGGTCGCCCCGTGGAGACCCGGGTGGGGCACTCCTACATCAAGGCAGTCATGGCCGAGGAGCAGGCGGTATTCGGTGGAGAGCACTCCGCGCACTATTACTTCCGCGATTTCTTCAACGCCGACACCGGCATGCTCGCCGCCATGCACGTGCTCGCATCACTGGGTCACCAGGACCGGCCGCTGAGCGAACTGGCCGCCGAGTTCAACCCCTATTCCGCCTCCGGGGAGATCAACTCCGAGGTCGAGGACAAGGCCGGAGCGGCAGAACGGGTCGAAGCGGCCTTCGCCGACCGCGACGCCGAGATCTCCCACATGGACGGACTGACAGTCCGGGCCACGGACGGCACCTGGTGGTTCAACCTGCGTCCCTCCAACACCGAACCGTTCCTGCGTTTCAACGGCGAGGCCCACAGCACCGAGCAGATGGAAGCCGTGCGCGACGAGGTCCTCGGTCTGGTCACGCAGAGCTGAACCGCTGTCTCGCAGACATAGGCTGACCTCATGACGCTCTCCAGCCCGCTGCCTGAGACCCCCGATCCCGCAGACGCCGCCCTCGGGGAGGCGACGCTCACCATGCTGAATCCGGACTTCCCCTTCAGCTACGACCACTACCTGCAGCACCCTGCAGGGCTGGGCGCCATCCCGGAGCAGGCTCAGGGCACCGAGGTGGCCGTCATCGGGGCCGGGCTGGCTGGCGTCGTGGCCGCCTACGAGCTGATGAAGCTGGGACTCAAGCCGGTGATCTTCGAGGCCGGGGAGATCGGCGGTCGGCTGAAGACCCAATCCTTCGCCGCAGCACCGGAGGTGGTGGCGGATCTGGGCGGGATGCGCTTCCCCACGTCGGGAAAGGCGTTCTATCACTATGTGGACCTGCTGGGTCTGCCGACCCGTGAGTTCCCCAATCCACTCACCGCGGCGGCTCCCTCCACGGTCATCGAGCTCAAGGGCCAGTCGCACTACGCCGAGGACGCCACCCACCTGCCGCCCTTCTTCGCCGAGGTGGCGCAGGCCTGGCAGCGCGCCCTCACCGAGGAGGCGGACCTGGCGGCCGTGCAGCAAGCGATCTGCGAGCGCGATGTCACCTCGTTGAAGCGGCTCTGGAACCAGCTGGTGGAGCGCTTCGACGATGAGTCCTTCTACGGCTTCCTCACCTCCTCCCAGGCGTTCAAGGACCTGAGCTTCGAACATCTGGAGGCCTTCGGCCAGGTCGGGTTCGGCAGCGGGGGCTGGGACACCGACTTCACGAATTCGATCCTCGAGGTGCTGCGAGTCGTGTTCACCGGCGCCGATGATCACCATCGCAGCATCGACGGCGGCGCCCAGCGGCTTCCGGTGCAGCTGTGGAAGCACCGCCCCTCCGAGCTGCAGCATTGGACGCCTGGCACCTCGCTGGAGTCCCTGCACGGCGGAGCCCCGCGCGGAGCGGTCTCCGGGATCCATCGCGGCACCAACCCTGCGCTGCCCGGCGGCGGGGTGCGGGTGACCGAGAAATGGGGCCGCACCCAGGAGTTCGCCGCCGCGGTGGTGACCTGCCAGTCCTGGCTGCTCTCGGCGCGCATCGACACCGATGAGAACCTCTTCGCCCCCTCGATGTGGACCGCGATCGAGAAGAGCCACTACATGCTCTCCTCGAAGACCTTCGTGATGGTGGACCGGCCCTTCTGGCGGGACGTCGACCCCGAGACCGGGCGCCCGGTGATGTCTATGACGCTGACCGATCGGCTCCCCCGCGCCACCTACCTGCTGGATGAGGGCCCCGACCGGCCCGCGGCGATCCTGCTCAGCTACACCTGGAACGACGACGCCCTGAAGTGGCTGCCGCTGGACGCCGCCGAGCGGACCCGGCTGATGCTGCACTCGCTGGCGAAGATCTATCCCGGGGTGGACATCGGCGCGCATATGATCGGTGAGCCGATCACGGTCTCCTGGGAGGCGGACCCGAACTTCATGGGTGCCTTCAAGAACAACCTGCCCGGTCACTACCGCTATCAGGAGCGGCTCTTCGGGCACTTCGTCCAGGACCGACTGCCCGAGCACCAGCGCGGAGTCTTCCTCGCCGGGGATGACATCTCGTTCACCGCCGGCTGGGCCGACGGTGCGGTGACCACCGCGCTGAACGCGGTCTGGGGGGTGCTGCACCATCTGGGCGGCGCCGCGACCCGCGAGAATCCCGGTCCGGGTGACGTCTGGGATGAGCTGGCCCCGGTGCGGTTGGACTGAGCGGCTAGAGCCAGTGACGATGCAGGTCCGCGCGCCGGTCCTGCAGGTAGTCCGCGCTGCCGGGCGCTGACTCCTCGGTGATCTCGGGCAGATCCACCACCAGCAGCCCCGGTTCCGCACCGAGCTCCCCCAGACGCTGACCGGCGGGGCCGACGACGACGCTGCGCCCGTCGAACACCAGCCCACCCTCCGGGCCGCAGTGGTTGGCATAGGCCAGGGCGAGACCGTTCTCAAGCGCGCGCGCGGGCAGCAGGATCCCAGGGACGGAGGCCTCGTCCCCGGCCAGGGCGGTGGGCACCAGCAGCAGCTGGGCGCCGCGGACCGCGGCGGCCCGCACCATCTCGGGGAACTCCACGTCGTAGCAGACCAGCAGGCCCAGTCTGAGTCCGCGCCAGCTGATCACCGGTGGTGGCTGCTCCCCCGGTGCGAACGCCGCCTTCTCCTCGGGCCCGTAGAGCTGGACCTTCTGATAGCTGGTGAGCACCTCTCCGTGCTCATCGGCCAGATCAGCGGTGATCCCGCGCTGATCCGGTGCCTCACCGCCAGGCAGGGACCACACCATGCCGATCTCGCGGTCCCGGGCGATGCCGCGCAGCCTGGCGCGGGCGGCGTCGACCTCTTCTGCGCCGACCTGTGCGCGGATCTGCGCCGGGACGTAGCCGAAGGCGAAGAGCTCGGGCGTGACCAGCAGCTGCGCCCCCTGCTCGCGCGCCTGAGCCGCGGCGTCGTCGATCAGGCCCAGATTGCGCTCGGCCTCCAGGGGTCGGGCGGTGTGCTGCATCAGTGCGATTCGCATGCGCCAAGTATCCCCCGACCTTCTGCGCTCACGGGGAAGGACGTGGAGGAAGTCGCTGGAGCGCCATTGCCTAGAACACCATGTCGAAGGCGAGCGGGCCCAGGAGCACGGTGAAGATGGTGATCAAGATGATGCCGACGACGTTGAGGACGACGCCGCCGCGGACCATCTCGGTGATCTTGACGTAGCCGGTGGCGTAGACGATGGCATTCGGCGGGGTGCCCACGGGCAGCATGAATGCGCAGGTCGCGGCCAGTGCAGCCGGGATGAGCAGCGTCACCGGGTCCACCCCGATGCCTACGGCGACTCCGCCGAGGATCGGGATGAAAGTGGCTGCTGTGGCCGTGTTGCTGGTGATCTCGGTCAGCAGCAGCACGATGGTCACGACCGCGGCCAGCAGCAGGATGATCGGCAGTGCGCCGAGTCCGCTGACCTGTTCACCGAACCAGGCGTCCAGGCCGGTCGCAGCCACCGCGGCGGCCAGGGAGAGGCCACCGCCGAAGAGCAGCAGCACGCCCCAGGGGAGTCCCTCCTCGGCGTCCTTCCACTGCAGGGTCATGTTGCCCTTCTTGTCACCGGGGATCAGGAAGAGCAGCACGCCGGCACCGATGGCGATCACCGTGTCGTCGAAGAGCTCCAGCCAGGGCAGCTGGGTGCCGATGTCGCCGATCCCGGAGAGCAAGCCCGGCACGATCCAGCAGAATGCGGCGAGGATGAACACGCTCAGCACGACCTTCTCGCCCTGGCTCATCGGTCCCAGGGCGGAGACCTCGTCGTTGATCAGCTTCTTGCCGCCGGGGATCTCGTCGAGCTTGAAGCGGAACATCAGCCGGGTGATGATCAGCCAGGACAGGCCGATGAAGACGACCACGATCGGCACGCCGAGGATCATCCATTGGGCGAAGCCCACGGTGCGGCCGAGCTCCTCGCTGATGTAGCCCGCGACGATCGCGTTGGGCGGGGAGCCCAGCAGGGTGCCCAGCCCGCCGATGGTGGCGGCCCAGGCGATCGCCAGCACCAGGGCCACCCCGAAGATCCGCACATCGCGGTCGTCGATGACGTCGCTGATGGCCTTGCCGGAGCGGATCTCCTCGGTCATGGATTCGTTCTCGGCGCGGGTGCCGGTGTTCCGGCTGTTCTCCACCACCAGGGTCAGCACGCTGAGCCCGATCGGCAGCATCATCAGGGTCGTCGCGGTGTTGGAGACCCACATGGAGAGGAATGCGGTGGCGATCATCATCCCGAGGATGATCTGCCGCGGGTGCGTGCCGACCCGCCGCAGCGTCAGCAGCGCGATCCGGCGGTGCAGGTTCCACTTCTGCATCGCGATGGCAATCAGGAAGCCACCAAGGAACAGGAACACGATCGGGTTCGCGTAGGGCGCGGTGACCTCGGCGACCTCCAGTGCGGTGAGCACCGGGAACAACACGATCGGCAGCAGCGAGGTGACCGAGAGCGGCATGGATTCGGTCATCCACCAGACCGCCATCAGGATCGCCACCCCGGCCACCAGCCGAGCGTCGCCAGACATCTCGGCTGCGCCGAGCAGCGACCACACGAGGATGGCCAGCACCACGCCCAGGCCTCGGAAGGCCCAGGTCTTCGCCGGGGACCTCACGGGACCCGCGTCGTCGACGACAGCCCCACGCGGGGCCTGCCGTCCTGTTGCACCCCCGGAATCATCACCCATGGTTCTGCCCCCACCTTCTGATGCCCCACCCACCGAAACATGTGACAGATATCACGTGTGGCTCATAACCTAGAGCACGTTCGGTGAGCTGACTAGGGCCACGGGCCGAGAAACACCCACAGGCCCGCCGAGCCGGGGGCAGCATGGTGCCGCCAGGCGGGCGAGGTTCAGTATGCTTGTCCCCGATGTTCTGGCAGCCGCCCGCGCATTCGTCGCGGCGGGCTGTTGGCTCTGTTCGCTGAGCCAAGGACGCGGGTCACCGATGAACAGCCAGAAAACGCCCCCCAGAGCGGAGCCGGACACCGAGCGAAACGGTGTCAGCCGAGTCCCACGCAGCTCCCGACCCAGCGGAGTCTTCGTCGTCTCGGTGGCCGCGCTGCTGAGCTTCGTGCTCTGGGCCGCATTTGTCCCGGAACACCTGAACCTGGTGATGGCCGCGGCCTCGAACTGGTCCTCACAGAACATCGGGTGGGCCTATCTCGCGGTCACCGCCGGCTGCATCGTGCTGATGGTCTACCTCGGACTGAGCAGGTTCGGGAAGATCCGGCTCGGCGAGGATCACGATCGTCCTGAGTTCAGCAACTGGTCCTGGATCGCGATGATCTGCGGCACCGTGATGGGCATCGGACTGATCAGCTACGGTGCCGCGGAACCGATGAGCCACTTCATGGTGCCTCCGCATGGGCTCGCCGAGCCCGAGACCATGGACGCCGCCGTGCGTGCGATGCAGTTCTCCTACTTCAACTGGGGCCCCAACGCCTGGGCGCTGTTCGGCGTCTTCGGTCTGGCCATCGCTTACTCCACCCACCGTCGGCACAACACCGGGCTGATCTCCCCGATGCTGCGCCCGGTGCTGGGCAAGAGCATGGACGGATGGGCGGGTCAGCTCATCGACATCTTCACCATCATCGCGACGCTCTTCGGCACCACCACCTCGTTGGGACTCGGCGCGGCGCAGATCGCCGAGGGGGTCAACAGCCTCACCGGGATCCCGTCCGATCTGTTCGTGCAGGTCGTCATCATCGCCGGGATCACCGTGGTCTTCACCCTCTCCGCGATGTCAGGGGTCACCCGCGGCATCAAGTGGATCAGCAAGGCCACCATGCTCGCCGCGGCCGCACTGGGCCTCTTCGTGCTGATCGTCGGCCCGACCGGCTTCATCAGCAACCTCTACTTCCGCTCCATGGGACAGTTCGTCGCAGAGTTCCCGATGGTCGCGATGCTCACCCCGGGCACCCCCGAGGACCTGCAGTGGATGCAGTGGTGGACCTACTTCATGATGGCCTGGTGGCTGAGCTGGGGCGCCTTCGTCGGAATCTTCCTGGCGAAGATCTCCAAGGGGCGCACCATCCGCGAGTTCGTGGTCGCGGTGCTCGGCGTGCCGACCCTGGTCTTCAGCCTCTGGTTCACGATCTTCGGCGGATCCGCGATCCACTTCGACATGTTCTCCGGCACCAGCCTCGGCGAGGCAACCCTGCAGGACACCAACGTGACCTTCTTCGCGCTGCTCGGCGAGCTGCCGCTCACGGCCATCACCTCGGTGCTCACCGTGGCGATGGTGGTCCTGTTCTTCGTCTCCAGCGCAGACTCGAACACCTTCGTGCTCAGCGTGCTCTCCTCCCGAGGCTCGATGCACCCGAGTCGACCCATGCTGGGCATCTGGGGCCTGCTCACCGGTCTCTGCGCCATCGTCCTGCTGATCGCCGGCGGCCTGCAGGCGCTGCAGCAGACCGCGCTGCTCTCGGCGGTGCCGTTCACCGTCATCGTCACCCTGCTCGGCATCTCGCTGATCAAGCAGCTGCGCGGGGACGCCCGCTTCACCGGGATCAGTCACGCTGCGCCTCGGCAGCCGGTCGGAGCCGGTCAGCACAACTAGCCCTGCTCCCGCCGTCTGTGCGTGCTCTGCGCAACCGCCAGGGGCGCAGAAAAGGCCCGGTCTGCGCGTGGAACGCGCGGACCGGGCCTTTTCAACAGCTCAGCGCCTCAGCTCCGAACCGTCACAGTTCAGGGACGTCGACTCTGAGACCTCAGTTCAAGGCGTCAGACGACGGCGCAGCTCTTCGCTCTCAGCCGCGATGGACTCCGGCAGCGAGTCGCCGAACTCGGCGAACCACTCGTCGATGCCTTCGAGCTCGGTGACCCATTCGTCGCGGTGCACGGTGATCGAGTCCTCGAGCGCCTCCGGGGTGATGTCCAGCCCGGTCAGATCCAGTCCATCCATGGTGGGGGTGAAGCCGATGGGAGTCTCAACGGCCTTGCCGGCACCCTCCAGGCGTTCGGTGACCCACTTGAGCACCCGAGAGTTCTCGGCGAAGCCGGGCCAGGAGATCTTTCCGTCGCGGCCCCTGCGGAACCAGTTGACCAGGAAGATCTCGGGCAGCTTGGACTGGTCAGCCTCACCGGAGACCTCCACCCAGTGCTTGAGGTAGTCCCCGGCGTCGTAACCGATGAACGGGAGCATCGCCATCGGGTCGCGGCGGACATTGCCCACCGCACCCTCGGCTGCGGCGGTGGTCTCCGAGGAGAGGGTGGCGCCGAAGAAGATGCCGTGCTTCCAGTCGCGGGCCTGGGTGACCAGCGGGACGGTGGTCTTGCGCCGTCCACCGAAGAGGATCGCGTCCAGCTTCACGCCGTTGGGCTCGAAGTACTCCGGGGCGAGCATGTCGGTCTGATCGATCGGGGTGCAGAACCGAGCATTGGGGTGTGCCGCCGGCTGATCAGAGTCCGGGGTCCAGTCCTCGCCGCGCCAGTCGGTCAGGTGTGCCGGAGGTTCTTCGGTCATGCCCTCCCACCAGACGCCGCCGTCGTCGGTGAGCGCGCAGTTGGTGAACACCGAGTTGCCCTTGGCGATGGCGCGCATCGCATTGGCGTTGGTGTGCCATCCGGTGCCCGGGGCGACCCCGAAGTAGCCCGACTCCGGGTTGACCACGCGGAATTCGCCGTCGTGGCCTGGCCGGATCCAGGTGATGTCATCACCGAGGGTCTCGGCCTTCCACCCGTCAAGGGTGGGGTCGATCAGCGCGAGGTTGGTCTTGCCGCAGGCCGAGGGGAAGGCGCCGGCGATGAAGTAGCTGCGATTGGCAGGGCTGGTGAGCTTGAGGATGAGCATGTGCTCGGCGAGCCAGCCCTCGTCCCTGGCCATCACCGAGGCGATCCGCAGCGCGTAGCACTTCTTCCCGAGCAGGGCGTTGCCGCCGTAGCCGGAGCCGTAGGACCAGATCTCCCGAGTCTCCGGGTAGTGCACGATGTACTTCTCGTCGTTGCACGGCCAGGGGACATCGCGCTGACCTGGCTGAAGGGGGGCGCCGACCGAGTGGACCGCTGGCACGAAGAACGCGTCCAGCTCCTCGATCTTGCGCAGCACATCGGTGCCGATCCGGGCCATGATTCGCATGCTGGTGACCACATAGGCGGAATCGGTGATCTCCACCCCGAACTTCGGGTCCTCAGCGTCGAGGTGGCCCATCACGAAGGGGATCACGTACATGGTGCGTCCCTGCATCGCACCGTCGAACACGCCGCTCAGCTTCTCGCGCATCTCCGCCGGGTCGACCCAGTTGTTGGTGAAGCCGGCGTCGCGCTCGTTCTCGGAGCAGATGAAGGTGCGGGACTCCACGCGGGCCACATCGGCGGGATCTGAGAATGCGGCGAAAGAATTGGGGAAGTCTGGGCTGGTGAGGCGGGTGAGGGTCCCGGACTCGACCAGTTCGTCGGTGAGTGTGCGGTGCTCCGTCTCGGATCCGTCCACCCAGTGGATCCGGTCGGGCTGGGTGAGAGCTGCGATCTCCTGGACGAAGGTCAGCAGCGGGGCATGTGTTGTGGGAGCATCGGCCGTGATCTCAGGATCCGTGGTTCCTGATCCAGTCGATCCATTCGCACCGGGCGCCGTTGCAACGGTGTTGACCATTGTTTCCCTCCATTGGGTACAGGTTCGTTCTGACCCCCTCCTGGTTGGTGAGACCAGGACCCAAGGACGTGGAACATCATCGATGCCCCGGGTGCTCACAGCACTGTGCGCACTCATCCCTGCATCCCCGTCAACACCGATGGGGACCAGCTACGTACCACTGTAGCGTTCTCAGATGACGGGACTGTAAACAACGACGACGGCGCTCCGGTCTTCCCAGCGGGACCCGAAGGATTTGTCGGCCCCGGAGGTGCCGTGTATAGTCTTCTAGGTCGCGATCGCTTGACGGTCAGGCAGTGAAAAATGAAGATGCGCCTATAGCTCAGCTGGATAGAGCGT
The DNA here is from genome assembly GCF_022565855.1 of Nesterenkonia sp. AY15. Classification (NCBI taxonomy): domain Bacteria; kingdom Bacillati; phylum Actinomycetota; class Actinomycetes; order Micrococcales; family Micrococcaceae; genus Nesterenkonia; species Nesterenkonia sp. AY15. Next base: position 163,105 of record NZ_JAJOYV010000006.1, read on the forward strand.
CGGTCTACGGAACCGAAGGTCGGGGGTTCGAATCCCTTTGGGCGCACCGAAGATCCTCTGAGAACACCTTCTGAATCTGTTGATTCAGAGGGTGTTCTTTTTTGCCCCGAGACTTTGACGCAGGGTTATAGGAACAAATGTGTGTATAGCCCCGGCGTGTCACGGCCTTCCTGCCCATCCTGAACGGCCCCAGAGACCCTCCTCAGCAATCGCAGCCGTGCCGTAGGTCGCAGGTCCGATAGGTGCTT
>NZ_JAJOYV010000007.1:0-149238 GCF_022565855.1 Nesterenkonia sp. AY15
CTTATCACCGGCGTCGTCGACAGCGGCGTCTGGGTAAGCTGACCCCGGTTGAATACGAGACCGTTTACAAAACGACCGTCGCTCTGGCGACGTAAACCCCGAGGTCAACTAAACCGTCAGCAGACCCCAGGAGCACTCCGAGACCTTGACAACTCAGGGCCTCCACGGTGCCAGGTGAACCGGCGCAAAGGGCGCCCCTTAGTGATCTTGGGCTTCGTCAGAAGCTCCTGAACACGAAAACACCCCCCTCGGGGCCTGCCTCAGTTGTGTAGTCCAGCCCGAGGTCTCTAGTCCAGGCATTCCAATCGAAGTAACATGTGACGTTCTCGGGCACTTCAGACAACAGCCCGATTTCTTCGGCGAGATTCTGGGCAAAATCGAAGAAGCTTGGCCATTCCCCGCAGTAACGCTCCGCGAATTCGCTAATGACCGGCAGTTTGCTATCACCCTCGGTAATGCAGTCGCCAGACCGCACCCAAGCACCGAGCGCATCTCGCTCATGCTTGGGCGCTTCAAGAAGCCTGTGAGCCCAGGCTGAGGCTTCGGTCGGGTCAAGTTCTCCAGTGAGGGGCAACCCCTCGTGGTCGAATACCCACAACTCTTCGTGGGTCTGGGACACGATCACTGCGTCATGTACATCGCCGGAAGTGACCTCGACAGCCTCAACAGCCGGGAACCAATCACCCATTAGAGTGCCTTCGTTGTAACACGCTAGGCATCCAACCCAGGCCCTCGGTCCGCTTGGTGTAGTTGTGGTCGCACTCATAATCAAGCCTCCAAGTCGTGAACGCGCGAGGTGCTCGCTCTCCATACGTGTTCCCGCCCCGGCTGTGCCGGGTTGCCGCGCCCTATGAGTGTTCTTGGCATTGCGCAGGTAGTCTGATTGACAGATTTTTGATTCAAACGACTCACATTTTCGTAGGAGCAAGGTATGCGCACAGAGGACCAAGTAAGGGACATAGCAAGTGGGATCCTCAATCTTGCCGGGGTCTCCCCCAAAATTGCTCAGAGCGGCGTCGGACAGATCACGACGATGAAGCAGCTTGGATTCAGCGGCGAAGGTAGCTCAAACAAGCCTGACGGCTGGTACCTACCCGTCGACAAGGGTGCGGTGGCTCTCGTGCTCGAAACCAAGGCTACGGACTCTATGCCAATCGACGCGCCAGCACTGCGCGCTCAAGTCGAAAAGTACTGCGCGATGGTGCGCAGTCAGTACGACCTTGTTGTCGGAGTCGTTTACGACGGCGAACGGACCCGCGCCTATGTGAATGGCAAACCGCTGGACGTCCCCGAGGACCTTCAACCGAAGGAGTACTACTTCGAAAAGCTCACAGATCGTCCGATCGACAAGGACCGTATCTATGAGCTGACGATGAAGATCAACAACTCACTGCATTCAGATTTTGGCATCAAGAATCTCTACCACCGAATGATCTTCACTGCTTGTGCACTCGTCGCGCGGCGGTACGACGCCATCTTGGTTCGCGGCATGGACTACGCGGCATTCCACGGTGGAGTATTGAACGCTCTGAACAAGGCCATCAGGTCTGACGTACAGCAGAACGCGAAGCTATCGCTTCTCTCCGAGGTCTACTCGGACATCAAGATGAACGTCTCGACCGATGAAGAGGATCCGCGCGCGGTCGCAAGGCTTACGAACCTTATCGGAGATTTCATTGACTGGGTGACGGAGATCTCCGGCCTCATCAATTCCAACGCTTGGAATGGTGAGGATGTGATGGCCATCTTCTTTAACGAATTCAACCGTTACAAAAAGAAGAGTGAGTCGGGTCAGGTCTTCACGCCCGATCACATCACAGGCTTCATGTACCGGCTTCTAGGCGTCGACAAGGACGATCGTGTTCTCGACGCATGCGCTGGGTCCGGGTCGTTCCTGGTCAAATCCATGAGCAACATGATCCGTGAAGCAGGCGGTGTCAACACCCCTAAGGCGAAGCAGATTAAGGCACAGCAACTTTTCGGTATCGAGTTCGATCGCGAGATCTACGCCCTCGCATGTGCCAACATGTTGATCCACAAAGATGGAAAAACAAACCTAGGTCACATGGATGCACGGACCGAGACAGCTGGAAGCTGGATCGCGCAGACTGGCGCGACGAAAGTTCTGATGAACCCGCCGTACGAAACCAAGTTCGGATGTATGAAGATCGTAGAGAACGTGCTCGATCACGTTGACCGTGGAACGCTATGCGGCTTCATTCTCCCGGACAAGAAGTTGGAGAAGACCAGCAAGGGCCAGATGTCGCGTATCCTCCGGCACCACCGCCTGGTGAAGGTGGTGAAGATCCCCGAGAACCTGTTCTTCGGTGTGGGCGTAACGACGAGCATCTTCATCTTTGAAGCCGGGAGGCCCCAGGACGGCAAGAAATTCTTTGCGGTGAACATCGAAGATGATGGCCTGATTACCGTCAAGAACAAGGGACGCCACGACGTGCGGGGGAAATGGCCCGCACACGAGGACTACTGGGTAGACGCTATTGATCGAAATGACGATAGCTACTATGGCACGGGCCAATGGGTGGACCCGACGGAGAAGCTGAGCTGGCAAGCACCTGCGAAACCATTCGTTCTTACAGAAGAGGATCTGGCGCGCACGTCTATGGATTACGCCATGTTCCGTCGCGGGGTCGATGCGAAGGCGCTGCGAGAAAGCATCGGTCGAATAGCCTTGTACTCAGCCCGATTCCACGAGACCGACGACAGCGTGGTGCTGGAGATTCCCAAGTCAACCCAAGAAGTTGACACGAGCACGTGGCAGACCTTCATGCTGTCAGAGGTGTTCGACATGAAGAACACCAAGAGCATCACATCGGCAAATCTAGTTCCTGATAGTGGACTCACACCTTATGTGACCGCCCAGGATGGAAATAACGGCGTGCAGATGTATGTCGACTGTCCTGATGAGTGGCTCGATGCTGGCGAATGCATCATGATCGGCGGCAAAACACTTTCGCTCTCATATCAAGCCGTCGATTTTTGCTCGAACGACAGTCACAACATCGCGCTCTACTCGAAGGAACGCGAGTCCAGGTCAGATAACTCCCAGCTCTTCCTAATGGCCGTGCTAAGTGCGACGCTCTCCCCAAAGTACTCGTGGGGGGACTCTATCTCGATGAAGCGTTTGCGTGAGGAATCACTTCTCTTGCCTGTAACTCCGAGCGGCTCCCCAGACTGGTCGTTCATGGACACCATGATGCAGAGTGTGTCTGACCAAGTCACGGAGAACTTGGGCGCCCTAACTGCCCTGGCTAACACCGCATCTGTCCTTGCAGAGCCAGTCAACGCATGAGCCGCCCTCCTGGCAACGCCAAAGGGTTCGGAAGGGTCGTCCAGGCCGCACGGCTTGACCGTGGATGGTCTCAAGAACAGCTCGCGGAAAGCGCTGGTGTTTCGCGTCCGACGGTTTCGCGCGTCGAACTCGGTGAGGAACCTTCAATGCGCACGGCCAAGAAGTTGGCTACTGCTCTGGGCTTGACGCTCAACCTCCGCGCTGCCGAGGACGAGTGACCTTCTAAATTGACATCTGGGACCGGGGCCCAAAGAGAGCTTCCGCGCAATGGGGGCGAGACCTCGCTCGTGGGCAACTCTATTGCACGTTGCCTAGGCTGACTCATCTCTGTTTGAATCAGTATCTCCGCTCACCGCGGTCAGGTGGCTCAGTCCGGCGGCGCGCATCGCCTCGCTGAGCTCCTCTTCCTGGTGTGTCCGGTCACCGAGGATCAGCCCCGGCAGCAGCCCGGGGGCGTCACCGACGGCGTGTGACGATGCGGCCGCCGTGGCAGAGCGCAGCCCGTTGAAGATCTGCGTGAACTCGGCGCGACCATCTGCGCGAAGCCGCTCCAGGGCCCCACCGAAGGGGAAGGCCACTGCGGTCTCGCGCTGACCTGGGTCGGTCGGGTTGAGCTTCACCAGTCCCTGGTAGCGCTGACCCGTGATCAGGGGCAGCACCTCCGCTGCGGACCTCGCGCCGGACCCCCGGGCAGGGCGTTCGCCGGACTCCCCCGCAGCTTCTTCTCCGGTCTCAGGATCCGACTGCGCTGCGGCGTCCTGGATGATCACCACCGGGGCGTCCACGGGGACCGGGCGCTGCTCCCCCGGCATGGTCGCCGCCTCCACCATCGCGTGGGCCATGACCCGGTCGGCACCGTCGAACCCCGGGGTGGCCAGGATCTCGGGCTGCCCAGAGATCCGCAGCGTCACCATCACCGGTGTGTCACCCGCCACCGCCTGCGCCCATCCGCTCATCTGGTGCGCTCGGGCATCTGTCCCGGCCTGGAGAACGACGACTCCCGCCAGGACGCAGCAGAGCAGCACATGCAGCGCTACTGGAGCGGTCACGAGTCGATTCAGCAAAGAGGCGATCATGGTCAGCAGCACTCCTGCGCCGAGCAAGCACCATCCCAGCTGCAACGTTGGTTGCCAGGGAAGATGCACCGCCAGCAGGGCTGCGGCCCAGGCCGTCAGCGCGGCGGGAAGCAGCCGCAGATCCAGCGGTCTCGCGGTGGTCACCAGGTCACCAGACCTTCTACATCCGCCAGAATCACCGGCCCGATGCCGCTGACTCCGGCGAGCTCCTCCAACGAGCCGAAGGGGCCGTTGGTCTCGCGGTGGCTGATGATCCGCTCCGAGAGCGCCGGACCGATTCCGGGCAGCTCCTGGAGAGCCGTGGCATCGGCGGTGTTGAGGTTGATCAGGTCTCCGGTGCCCGACCCAGGCGCTGCTCCGGCCGCCGATCCAGGTGCCGCGCCCGCTCCTGTGCCCGCTTCGGCGCCGGGTGCCGTCCCTGGCGGGCCGGCGGGGTCCTGCCCGGCGGTCGGTGGACCCGTCCCGGCCTCGAGCTCCTCCGGCGTCGGCACCCAGATCACCGTGCCGTCCTGGACCGGAGCGGCCAGATTCACACCACCCGGATCCGCCTTCGAGGTCATCCCACCTGCGGCCTCGATCGCCTCATGCACGCGCGCACCGGAGGGGAGCTCCACCACGCCCGGGGACGCGACCGCTCCGCCCACATGGACCACGACTGGAATCGACTCCGCGGCACCCTGCTGCGTATCTGCCGACCCTGGGTCGGCGGGGGCACCGGAGGGGTTCGGGGGCGCTGGCCCCTCGGCCTGCCCTGACATCTCCGTGGGGCCGCCTCCGGTCTGCGCCACCCCCTGCAGCGGTGGAGGTTCCGGCACGGGCGCCCCCGCCGGGCTGGTGCTGCTGAGCCAGGACACGGCCAGCCAGGTCAGCAGCGCGATGACGATCACCAGCACTCCGGCGAGCTTCAGCCGGATCCGTGCCGGGGCGGCGTGCTCAAGTTCGCGCTCCGCGCGCAGCCGCTCGCGCCGTGTCAGCTGATCCTCGGCCCAGACCTCCATGAGGCCACGCTAGAGCCGTTCTCAGCTCTGCTGCGCGGTGGAGAACCTGCTGTGCGCAGCGGGCCGCGGCGTCGTCGTCAAGCAGGAGTTGGGGAAAACCGTTCTGCGGAACGGTCCCCTCCGCAGCGTCAGGAGCCGGCGGGCAGGGCGGGATTCAACGACACCGCAAGCGCTCCGAGCCCGAGGTGGGCGCCCAGGGCGGGAGGAAGATCCACCACCGGCACCGGGGCCGCCGAGAGCGGGGCCAGAGCTTCGGCGAGCTCCAGGGCCTGTGCTGGATTGCCGAATCCGTGGACCCCCAGCCGCGGGGCGTCCATGCCGTGGGCGTGCTGCGCGACCCGGGCATGGAGTCGCTCCAGGGCGCGCGGCATGGTGCGTGGGCGCTCCACCGGCTGGATCTCGCCCTCGATGAGCTGCAGCAGCGGTTTCACCCAGAGCAGTCCCCCGATCAGCGTGGACATCGCGTTGATCCGGCCGCCGCGGCGCAGCTGGTCCAGGTTGGGCAGCACGAACAACGATTCTGCCCGCTCGGCGCTGGTCGTCGCGGCTGCGGCCACCCTCGCCAGCGAGCCGCCGAGCTGCGCGGTCATCGCCGCGTCGATCACGCTGTGCCCGAGGCCCAGCCCGGCCTGGCGGGAATCGACGACCGTGACCGGGAAGTCCAATTGACCGGCGGCCAGCCGGGCGGCCTCCACGGTGCCGGAGAGCTTCGCGGAGAGGTGGATGGACACCACCCCGGCGTAGCCCTGGTCCTGCAGCGACTGATAGGACTCCAGCAGTCGTCCCGGCGAGGGCCGTGAGGTCCGCACCGTGGTCCCCTGAGCCAGGGCAAGCGGGAGGTCCCGGTCCAGCTCCTCGCTGGTCTCCGGGTAGATCTGCTCACCGATCATCACCGGGATCGGCACCGAGATGATGTTCGCCCCGATCTGGCCCAGCAGCACCTCCTGGGTCCGGCGGTCCACCGGAAGCGAACAGGAGGAGTCGGTGACCACCGCGATGCGCCCCTTCTTGCGGCGCAGATTCGGCTTGCGCCCCGGCACCGCGGCGCGCCGCGCGAGCAGGTCGGCCTCGATGGCGCTGCGCCATCGGGCCAGACTCTGCTGGCAGCGTTCCGCGGGCCGGTCGGTCATCAGCCGGTCACGACGTTGACCAGCTTCGGTGCGCGCACGATCACCTTGCGCACCCCGCCGCCGTCGGCGATGTACTTCTGGATCCGGGGCAGCGCGAGCGCCTGCGCCTCGAGATCCGACTCGGTGATGTCTGCGGCGACCTCCAGCTTGTCGCGCAGCTTGCCCTTGACCTGGACCACCGCGGTGACGGTGTCCTGGACCAGCAGCGATTCATCCACGGCAGGCCAGGCGGAGTTCGCCACCGAGGGGGCGTGGCCGAGCATCGCCCACATATCCTCGGCGGTGTAGGGCGCGACCAGGGAGAGGATCTGCGCGGTGACCTCGGCGGCCTCGCGCACGGCAGGATCAGCCGCGCCGGCGCCCGCGTCGATCTCCTTGCGGGCGGCGTTGACCAGCTCCATGGTCCGGGCGATCACCACGTTGAACTTCTTGTCCTCGATCAGCTGCGCGGCGTCCTGGATGGTCCGGTGGGTGACCGTACGCAGCGCCTTGGTCCCGCTCGCAGGGTCAGACCCGGCGTCGGAGCTGACGTCCTGGGCGAGCCGCCAGGCGCGGGCCAGGAACTTCGCCGAGCCGAAGGGTGACACGTCGGCCCAGTCTACGTCGTCCTCCGGCGGGGAGGCGAAGACCATGGTCAGCCGAATGGCGTCGACCCCGTAGATGTCGAGCTGCTCGCCGAGGTTCACCCCGTTGCCCAGGGACTTCGACATGGCCCTGCCCCCGTTGAGCACCTGGCCCTGGTTCAGCAGCGCCTTGAACGGCTCCGTGAAGTTCACCAGGTTCAGGTCGAAGAGCACCTTGGTGAAGAACCGGGAGTAGAGCAGGTGCAGGATGGCGTGTTCGACGCCGCCCACATACTGATCGACCGGCAGCCACTTGTTGATCTCTTCGCTGGGGAAGATCTCGGCGTCGTTGTTCGGGTCGATATAGCGCAGGTAGTACCAGGAGGAGTCCACGAAGGTGTCCATGGTGTCGGTGTCCCGGGTGGCGGCGCCGCCGCAGGACGGACAGTCCACGTTGACCCAGTCGGTGGCACCGGCCAGCGGGGACTTGCCCTTCGGCGCCAGCTGCTCGCCGCGCATGCCGGTGGGCAGCTTCACCGGCAGCTGGTCCTCCGGGACCGGGACCTCGCCGCAGCCGGCGCAGTGGATGATCGGGATCGGGGCGCCCCAGAAGCGCTGCCGCGAGAGCAGCCAGTCGCGCAGCCGGTAGTTGACCTTGGCCTCGCCCACGGACTTCTCCGCGAGCACCTCGATGGCACGGGCGATCGCGGCGTCCTTGTTCAGGCCCTCCCAGGCCGGGGAGTTGATCGCGGTGCCCTCCCCGGCGGTGGCGACGCCGGTCTCGGCCGGATCCTCCGCGCCGGTGTCGACCACCACGCGGACCTTGAGCCCCATGGTGCGGGCGAACTCCAGGTCGCGCTGGTCGTGGGCGGGCACGCCCATCACGGCGCCGGTGCCGTAGTCGGCGAGCACGTAGTCAGAGGCCCACAGCGGCAGCTCTTCACCGGTGACCGGGTGGATCGCGTGGCGGCCCAGGAAGACGCCGGTGCGTTCCCGCTCGGCGGACTGGCGCTCGATGTCGGAGACGCTGCCCAGCGCCTGCCGGTAGGCCTCCAGCTCTGCCCGCTTCTCCTCGGTGACCAGCTCCATGGCCAGGTCGGCGTCGGCGGCGACCACCATGAAGGTGACCCCGTAGAGGGTGTCGGGGCGGGTGGTGAAGACCTCCACCGGCGGGTGCTCGGCGGCGCCCTGAGCGGAGGTGATGTCGAAGCGCACCGAGGCGCCGGTGGAGCGGCCGATCCAGTTGCGCTGCATGGAGAGCACCCGGTCAGGCCAGTGGCCCTTGAGCTCGTCCATGTCTTCGAGGAGCCGGTCGGCGTAGTCGGTGATCTTGAAGTACCACTGGTTCAGCGACTTCTTGATGACCGCGGTGCTGCAGCGTTCGCAGGCGCCGTCGACGACCTGCTCGTTGGCCAGCACGGTCTGGTCCTTCGGGCACCAGTTGACCGGGGAGTCCTTCTTGTACGCCAGGCCCTTGTTGTAGAACTGCAGGAACAGCCACTGGGTCCAGCGGTAGTAGGACTCATCCGAGGTGTGCAGCCGGCGGGTCCAGTCGGTGCTGATCCCGTAGCGCTTGAAGGAGGCCGCCTGGGTCTCGATGTTGGCGTAGGTCCAGTCCGCGGGGTGGGCGTCGTTCTTGATCGCGGCGTTCTCGGCGGGCAGGCCGAAGGAGTCCCAGCCGATCGGGTGCAGCACGTTGTAGCCGCGCAGCCGGGCGTACCGGGCGGGGATGTCACCGATGGCGAAGGCCTCGGCGTGACCCATGTGCAGATCGCCGGAGGGGTACGGGAACATGTCCAGCACGTATTTCTTCTCCCGAGTGTCGGCCGGATCCACCACGAAGGTGCCCTGTTCCTCCCAGAGGGGCAGCCAGCGGGCCTCCATCTCCTGGAAGGAGTACTGCTTCTTCTCGCCGCCCTGGGAGTCAGTCGAAGGGCTGCTGGGCTGAGTCGCAGTGGTATCGGCTGCAGCGGTTTCGCTCGCGTGGCTCACCTGGGGGGCACCTCGTCGTCGTCGGGTCGTATCTTGGACCCCGCTAGTCTAATTGAGTTCACCGGTAGGCTGGGCCAGTGAGCCGCACGTGGACCGAGCACCCAGCCCGGACAGGAATCAGACGAGACGTCCCGCTGGACTTCGCCTCCCCCAAGCCCGAGATGGACACCGGGATCAGCGACAAGACCGACGACGGCGCGGAGCGGCTGAGCACCTCTGCGGCGGTCTGGCACTACCCCGCCGGGGTGCCCTCGCCCGCCGCGACCGCCGTCCCGGCGGCTTCGCCGGGTCATGCGCGCCGGCTGCTGCTGATCCACGGCTTCCGCGGGGACCATCACGGGATGGCGCTGATCGTGGACGCGCTGCCGGAGTTCGAGGTCTTCGTCCCGGATCTCCCCGGTTTCGGCGCCACACCGCCGCTGCAGCGCGGGCCCGACGGTCCCGCTGAACACAGCCTGGCGACCTATGCGGCCTGCGTGGAGGCCTTGGCCGAGGCACTTCAGCTGGGGCCCGACGATGTGCTGGTGGGCCACTCCTTCGGCTCGATCGTCGTCGCGGCCCACGCCGCGCAGAGAAACCCAGCGGCCCACGCCGCGCAGAGAAACCCAGCGGCCCACGCCGCGCAGAGAAACCCAGCGGCCCACGCCGCGCAGAGAAACCCAGCGGCCCACGCCGCGCAGAGCAGACCAGCCGCCCACTCGAACAAGCCGCGGCGCTGGGCAGGGCTCGCACTGTTCGCCCCGATCAGCAATGACATCTTCACCGGCAGCCTGCTGCCCGGCGCCGCCGCCGTCGACCTCTACTACCGGTCCAGCCAGTGGCTGCCCGAACGATGGGCGCAGGCACTGCTGCGGTCGCCGCTGGCGCAGGCGGTCACGAACGTCTCTATGATCGTCACCAGGGTGCCGGAACAGGTGGCGTATATCCGGGATCAGCACCGACGGCACTTCAGCGGCTTCGCAGATCCGCACTCGCTGCTGCAGGCCTATTGGGCCTCCAGCCGGCACACCGTCACCGAATTCGCAGAGCTGCTCGACCTGCCGGTGCTCCTGGTCCCGGGGGCGCAGGACCAGTTGAGCACCCCCGCCGGACAGCGGGCGCTGCGCCGGATGATCCCGCAGGCTCACGCGGAGGTGCTGTGCGGCACCGGACACCTGCTGCACTATGAGAAGCCCGCCCAGGCGGCCCGTGCGCTGCGCCGCTTCATCGCCACCTTGGACTGAGCGCCGCCGATCGAGTCGGAACCCTGAGCTCAGATCTGCAGGCGAAGAGCCGCAGGCTCAGAACTGCAGGCTGGCGATGTCGTCCATCGCGATCCGCAGGCCACGGCCGCCGCGCGCGGCTCCCGGAGGCGCGGCGCTGTGGGTGCGGCGGATCCGGCGGATCTCGGTGACCACCGCGGCGGCCTCCGCGTAGCCGAAGAACAGCAGATAGCGGTGCCGCCCGTCGTCCAGCGGGGCCGGCCCGATCCAGCTTCGGCCCGCGGGCAGCTGCACCTGGCCGAGGAAGGCCTCCGCCTCGGCCGGGTCACCGGTGAGGCTGAGCATCCGCTGCGCCGGCGGCAGCCCCAGTTCCAGCCGGTTGTAGAGCTCCCGACGGGCATAGGTCACCGGGTCCCAGCGCACCAGGGCGGCGGTGAGCTCCTCGGCGTCGGCGGTGATGACCACGGTGCCGCCGTGGGTCTTGTGCGGGCGGACCAGGGAGGCCGCCCGGAACCAGCGTGAGAGCACCTGGCGCGGCACGTCCAGGCCCTCGCGGCTGAGCTGGGTGTCCCCGTCGAGCAGCAGCGCGGTCGCGTACCCGGCTTCCGCCACCGGCTCCACCCCGGGGGTGCTGACCACCAGGGCGGGCTCCTGGCCCACCTCGGCGATCGGGTGATCCGCGGTGGAGGAGATGACCGGGGTGTTGGGGAAGGCGCGGCCGAGCTCCTGGGCGGTGCGATCGGCTCCGCGGGTGCCGGCCCGGAAGGTGGTGGAACCGCACTCGGTGCAGCGGTGGTTGCGGTGGTGCAGCCCGCACCAGCGGCACTTCAGCGTCCGCGACTGCCCGTGGTGGGCGGGCAGGCTCAACGGTCCGTGGCACTGCGGGCACTGCTGGCGGCTGCGGCAGCGTTCACAGAGGACCGCCGGGATGAACCCGCTGCGCGCGACCTGGATCAGCACCGGTCCTTCCTGCAGCCCGTCCCGGGCCGCCTTGTACGCGGCCGCGGGAAGCCGGGCCTGCCGGAACGCCGGTTCGCGCTCCTGCTCGTAGGAGTCCGCGGTGGCGATCATCCGGGGCGCGGCGGCGCGGCGCTCTTCCCGCTCAGGGGCGGCCTCGGTGAGCCAGCCGCGCTCGATGAGTCGCTGGACCTCGAGGCTGCGTGAGGTGGAGAGCATCACCAGCTCAGCTCCGGTCTGCACCGTGCGCAGCAGCGCCACCTCGCGCACGTGGTGATACGGAGCCCTAGGCGCGGCGTGGGTCTGCTCGCCGTCTTCGAAGACCATCAGCAGCCGCAGTCGGGGCACCGGGGCGAAGACCGCCGACCGGGTGCCGACCGCCACCCGGGCCTGCCCGTAGCGCAGCTGCAGAAACGATCGGTACCTCGCGGAGGGGCCCATCTCCGCGGTGAGCTGGACCGCCACCCCACTGCCCAGCGTGCCGGTGAGCACCTCCATCAGTGCCTCGACGTCGCGCTGGTCCGGGACCACGACGACGGCGTCACCCTCCCCTGCCAGACACTCCTGCACCCGGTGCAGCACCTGCCGCGTCCAGGACTGCTCGCCATAGGACTTCAGTGCCAGCGCGGCGCTGCGCGGTCGGGGATTCTCTGGGTCAAGCACTGTGGCCGGAACGCGCAGACCGGCGTAGTCCTTCTCCACCCGGGCAGCGCGCGGGGGGATGGCGGCGCGCAGCACGTCGGCGGTGACCCCCGCGCCGCGTTCGGCGACCTGCTGGGAGAGGTGCAGGATGTCTTCACCGAGCACCGGCAGGGCGGTGACGAGCTTGGTGATCAGGGAGAGCCGAGAGGCGGTGGAGGGCTCCTGCTTGCGACGCAGAACGTAGCCGGTCATCTCCCGTCCCGAGAAGCGCAGCTTCACCCGGCATCCCGGAACGATCTTCTCGGCCAGATCGATGGGCACCACATAGTCGAAGGGGCGATCCAGATGCGGCACGGCTGATTCCAGCAGCACCTCCGCCACGGGGAGGTCATCGGTGGCCCCGGCGGGCAGCTGCGGGGCGGGCTGCGGCGCCAGCGAGTCCAGCAGGGCAGGCTGGTTCGACTGCTGCTGCACCTGTGATGCTGGCTCTTCCGCCATGCTGGTTCACCCCCTACCGAGATTTCCGCTGCCCTGCGATCGTATCTCTCACCATGGACACAGACCGATGCGTAGAGTTGACCCAATGAGCGAAAAAGCCCTCGGTCCCGCCTGGGGCTCCTTCATCCGCAACGCACTGCTCGTGGCCGTGCTCCTGGGCATGATCTACGCCGCCTTCAATCTGCGGCTTCCCCCCTTGGATGAGCTGCAGCAGCGCATCGAGGACTTCGGCTGGGCCGCATGGTTCGTGTTCATCCTGCTCTACGCGGCGGTAGCCATGACCCCGATCCCGGTCACCATCATGGCCGTCAGCGGCGGACTGATCTTCGGCACCCTGCTGGGCAGCCTGCTCTCGGTGGTCGGTGTGCTGATCGGCTGTTTCGCCGCCTACCATCTGGCCCGCTTCCTGGGCACCCAGGCCGTGCGGAAGCTGCTGGGATCCTACGCAGAGAAGGTCGAGGCGCACCTGCGGGGTGCCGGCTTCGAGGCCGTCTTCGCCCTGCGGCTCATGCCTGGGGTTCCCTATTGGCCGGTGAACTACGGCAGTGGTGCGTTCGGTGTCTCGCAGCGCGACTTCGTGGTGGCCAGCGCGATCTCCACCGTGCCCGGACAGGTCTCGCTGGTGGCGCTGGGGGCGTTCATCGCCGATCGCACCATCGTCAACGGCGTGGTGATCGGCGTGTCCTGGGCCATCGTGGTGGCGCTGACGATCTGGGCCTACCGCAGCTGGCGCGGGACCTCGAGCCACCGCCTCCCCGGCGCCTGAGCCGGCAGCCGCAGGAGAACCGGAAGCCTCGACCGGCCTGCGGCTGCTCCTGCTCGTGGGTCAGGCGTTGAAGAAGGACTTCAGCTGCTCGACCCGGTCCAGGCGCTCCCAGGGGAAGTTCTCCCCCTCCCGGCCGAAGTGCCCGTTCTTGGAGGTCTCGCGGTAGATCGGACGCAGCAGGTCCAGATCCTCGATGATGCCCAGCGGACGCAGGTCGAAGATCGCGTCGATCGCGGCCGAGATCTGCATCGGATCGACCTTCTCGGTGCCGAAGGTCTCCACGTAGATGCCCACCGGGTGGGCGCGACCGATCGCGTAGGCGATCTGGATCTCGGCGCGGTCGGCGAGTCCGGCGGCCACCACGTTCTTGGCCACCCAGCGCATCGCGTAGGCGGCGGAGCGGTCCACCTTTGAAGGGTCCTTGCCGGAGAAGGCGCCGCCGCCGTGGCGCGAGAACCCGCCGTAGGTGTCGACGATGATCTTGCGTCCGGTCAGCCCGGCGTCGCCGACGGGTCCGCCGACCACGAAGGGGCCCGACGGGTTGATGATCTCGGAGAGCGTGCCGAGGTCCAGCCCGGTGTGCTCCAGCACCGGGGCGATGACCTGGGCGCTGATGTCGCCCTGGAGCTGCTCCTGGGAGATCTCAGCGGTGTGCTGGGTGGAGACCACCACGGTGTCGAGGCTGACCGGGCGGTCGCCGTCATAGCCGATGGTGACCTGGGTCTTGCCGTCGGGACGCAGGTAGGCCAGCTGGCCGTCCTGGCGGACCCTGGTCAGCTGCGCGGAGAGCTGGTGGGCCAGCGAGATGGCGCTGGGCATGTAGGACGGGGTCTCGTTGGTGGCGTAGCCGAACATGATGCCCTGGTCACCCGCGCCCTGGGCGTCCCGGCGGTCCTCGGCACCGCCACGGGCCTCCATCGAGTTGAAGACCCCGGCGAAGATCTCCGGGGACTGCTGGCCGATGGAGATCGAGACGCCGCAGCGGGCACCGTCGAACCCGTTGGCGGAGGAGTCATAGCCGATGTCGAGCAGCGTGTTGCGCACGATCTGCGGGATCTCCACGTAGCCCGAGGTGGTCACCTCGCCGGCGACATGCACCAGACCGGTGGTGGTCAGCGTCTCCACCGCCACGCGGGAGTTCTTGTCCACGGCGAGCAGCGCGTCGAGGATCGCGTCGGAGATCTGGTCACAGATCTTGTCCGGGTGACCGATGGTCACGGATTCGGAGCTGAAGAGGCGCAGCGAGGACGCAGCCGCGGGGGTGTTGGAATTCGTCACTCCGTCATCCTACGGCAGGCCGATCAGCACCTGACCAGCGTGCTTCACACGACGTAAGCGGCGGCCGCGGCGATGATCGCCTCGGCGGCCTCATGCTTGGTACCGCGCAGGGTCACCACCGCGGAGCCTTCGACGGTGAGCCTCGGTGGGGTGAGGATGTGGATCTCGGTCTCGTCGCGTCCGAAGACCAGCGTCTCCCCCACCTGGTTGAGCACCAGCAGGTCACAGCCCTTGCGCAGCAGCTTCGCTCGGGCCAGTTCCAGCGGGTCAGCCTCTGCACTGCCGGTCTCCGCCGCGAAGCCGACGATGACGGCCGGCCCGGTTCCTGCGGACCGGCGGTGCTGGACCGTCTCGGCGAGGATGTCGGGGGTCCGCTCCAGCGTGATGACCGGGTTCTCGCCGTCCTCGGTCTTCTTGATCTTCTGCGCGGCGTAGGCGGCCGGGCGGAAGTCGGCGACGGCGGCGGCCATGATCAGCATGTCGGCAGCCGGTGCGGCGCGCTGCACCGCCGCCTGCAGCTGAGCGGCGGTCTCGATGTGCTCCACGGTGATGTTGGGAAGCTGTGCGGGGGGCCGGACGTCCATGGTCCCGGCGATCAGGTGCACCTTCGCGCCTGCGGCCGCGGCGGTCTCGGCCAGGGCCATGCCCTGTTTGCCCGAGGAGCGGTTCCCCAGGTAGCGCACCGGGTCGAGGGGTTCGCGGGTGCCGCCGGCGGTGATGACGACGGTCCGGCCCCGCAGGCGCCCTGGGGTCGGAGCTGCGGCTGGCCCCTGGTCCAGAGCCTGGTCCGGAGCTGAGGCCGAGGCTTCCGGCGTGCCATGTCCGGCCGCACCGTCGATCTCGTGGAGAAGTTCGGTGACCCGGGCGTAGATCTCCTCGGGTTCGGGGAGCCGTCCGGGCCCGGTGTCCTTGCCGGTGAGCCGGCCGACGGCGGGTTCCATGACCTCGATGCCGCGGGTCCGCAGCACCTCGACGTTCTCGGTGGTGGCCGCGCTGTTCCACATCTCGGTGTGCATCGCGGGGACCAGCAGCGTGGGGGCCTCGGAGGCCAGCAGCGTGGTGGTGAGCAGGTCATCGGCCATTCCGGCGCGGGCCCGGGCCAGGAGGTCAGCGGTGGCCGGGGCGACGACGACCAGGTCGGCCTCCTGGCCGAGCCTGACGTGGCGGACCTCGTCGACTCCGGAGAAGACCGAGGTGGTCACCGGACGGCCGCTGATCGCCTCCCAGGTGGCGCGCCCGACGAACTTCTCCGACGCGGGGGTGGGGATCACGTCGACCTGGTGGCCGGCTTCTCGCATGAGTCGCAGGAGGTGGACCGCCTTATAGGCGGCGATGCCGGCACTGACTCCAAGAACGATGCGCATCCGCCCAGATTACCCCGCAGGCCCTGTCGAGGGTGACTGCGGGGTCGGGCCGCTGAGCCGGCAGTGCCGCTGCGCAGCAGATCCTGATCAGGAGGCGGGGTTGACCGCGGGGTGGTTGACCAGCAGGTCTTCGTTGATCTCGCGCAGGGCGATGGACATCGACTTCTCGTTGAGCTTGGTGTCCACCAGCGGTCCCACGTACTCGAAGAGGCCCTCGTGCAGCTGGGCGTAGTACGCGTTGATCTGGCGGGCCCGCTTCGAGGCGAAGAGGACCAGCGAGTACTTCGAGGCGCTCTTCTCCAGGAGGGAGTCGATCGACGGGTAGATGATGCCTTCGGTCTGCTCAGTCACTTGGGGAGATGTCCTTCAGATTGGGGTGATGCATGGGTGAAGCCCATGCGGGCTACAAGTTCGGCTGCGGCACGGTCGAGCTCGTCATTGATGATCGAAACATCGAATTCCTGCTCTGCGGCAAGCTCTATCTTAGCCGTTTCCAGCCTGCGCCGCTGTTCCTCCTCGGATTCGGTGCCGCGTCCGACCAGCCGGGAGACCAGGTCCTCCCACGAGGGGGGTGCCAGGAACACGAACTGCGCCTCGGGCATCGTGGCCCTGACCTGGCGGGCTCCCTGCAGATCGATCTCAAGCAGGACCAGCCTCCCGTCCGTCAGTGCGGCGTCCACGGTGGAGCGCAGGGTGCCGTAGCGGTGCTTCCCGTGCACGGTGGCCCATTCCAGGAACTCGCCGTGCTCGATGAGCTCGTCGAAGCGTGCGGGGTCGATGAAGTGATAGTCGACACCGTCCACCTCGCTCGGGCGCGGCTCGCGGGTGGTCGCGGAGACCGAGAAGTGCACCTCGGGATAGTGGGTGCGGATGAATCGGCTCAGCGTCGACTTGCCGACGGAGGTCGGTCCGGCGAGCACGGTGACGGCGGGACTGCCGGGGACTGCTGACAATGCACTGGCTCCTTGGGCTGGGATGGTCAGCCCAATTCTGCCAGATACTCCTTCAAGGCTCGTCGCTGCTTGACCCCGAGTCCGCCGAGTCGGCGGTTCACCGAGATCCCCAGGTCCTCCAGCGCCTTGGTGGCGGTGACGCGACCGACCCCGGGGAGGGACTCCAGCAGCTCGAGCGTCTTCAGCCGAGCCACCGCCTCGGAGCTGGAAGCGCGTTCGAGGACCTCGTCGAAGCCGATGCCCCCGTTGCCGAACTCCTTCTTGAGCTGGGCCCGTTCGACGCGGGCGGCCAGTGCCTTGCGACGGGCGGTGTCCCGCTCTTCCTTGGTCAGTTCTCGCAGTGCCACGATTCTCCCCCAACGTCCGTGGTGCAGTCGCTCGGGACGGTTGTCAGCCGACAGCACCAGGTGATATTGAGCAGAATCTAGTGGCTGGGCGGTCGAACATCAATAGAGAACGGCCTGGCGAGTTCTCAGCCCAGATCCGCCTTCGCCAGTTCAATGGCCCTGGTCAGAGAATCCGGGTCCGGCCCCTGACCCAGGATCCCGCGGGAGGAGTTCACCAGGACCTGTTCGGCGTAGCGCTCACCGAAGCCTGCGCGCAGCGCCTCGGCGTCGGCGCCCTGCGCCCCGTAGCCCGGTGCCAGCAGCGGCATCCGGCCAGCTCCGAGGTCGATCCCGTGTTCGACGGCGAGCCCCGCCGTCGTCGCTCCGACGACGAGCCCGATGCTGCCCAGCCCAACGGCTGCGCCGACCTCAGCGCCCACCCCGGAGCGGGTCTCTCCGGCTGCTCCGGCTGCGGGTGCGGTCTGGGCCAGCGCCGCGGAGGCGGCCGCCGCCTCGGCGGCGATCTGCCCGGCCACGGTGACGCCCCGGGCGTCGCGCGCGAGCTGAACCTGCTGGCCCTCCGGGTTCGAGGTCAGCGCCAGCACGAAGAGTCCGGCCCGGTGCCGGGCGGCGGCGTCGATCGCTGGCTGCAGCGAGCCGAAGCCCAGGTAGGGGCTCACGGTGAGCGCATCGGCCCCGAAGTCCGCATCCGGGTCCAGCCAGGCCTCTGCGTAGCCGGCCATGGTGGAGCCGATGTCTCCGCGCTTGGCGTCGGCGATCACCAGCAGCCCGGCGGCGCGGGCCTGGTGCTGGACTTCGCTGAGCACCTGCATGCCGGAGACCCCGAAGCGTTCGAAGAACGCCACCTGGGGCTTGAGCACGCCGACCCGACCGGCACAGGCTTCGAGCACCCGGGCGCTGAACTCGCGCAGCCCGGCGGCGTCCTGGGTGAGCCCCCAGTCGGTGAGGAGCTGCGGATGCGGGTCCAGACCCACGCAGAGCCTGCCGTGGGCGCTCATCGCCGCCGCGAGCCGTCCGCCGAAGGGCATCCCGGCGGACTGGCCCGCGAGGCTGGAGGTCATGCCCCGGCCTGCCTCGCCGGCTTGCGCTGGACATCCTGCTTGCGCTGGTCGGCCTGTCTGGCCAGTTCGGCCTGGTTCAGCCGCTCGGCCTGCTTCAGTCGCTCGGCGTGCTCCTGCAGCGAGGCCACCGACCAGCTGAACTGGCCCAGCGCCTCGATGGCCTGCACGGCCGCGCCGAACTCGGCCACGGTGGTGATGACCGGGGTGCCCACCGAGGTGGCGGCGGCGCGGATCTCGTAACCGTCGCTGCGGGCGTTCCCGCCGGAGGGGGTGTTGATGATCAGCGCGATCTCCCCGCTCTCCACCCGTTCCAGGATGGTGCCGCCCTGCGTCTCGGCGTCGGCGATCTTCGCCACCGTGGTGGTCTCGACCCCGTTGCGGCGCAGCACATCGGCGGTGCCTCCTGTGGAGACGATGGAGAAGCCCAGGTCGGCCAGGCGCTTGACCGGCATGATGATCGCTCGCTTGTCCCGATTGGCCACCGAGACGAAGACGTTGCCGGAGGTGGGCAGCGGGTTGTTCGCCGCCTGCTGGGCCTTGGCGAAGGCGGTGTCGAAATGCTTGTCGATGCCCATCACCTCGCCGGTGGAGCGCATCTCCGGGCCGAGCAGGGAATCGACCACGCGTCCCTCGGGGGTGCGGAAGCGGGCGAAGGGCAGCACCGCCTCCTTCACCGAGACCGGCGCGCCCGGGGGCAGCTCGGAGCCGTCCCCGGTGGCCGGCAGCAGGCCGGAGAGCCTGTGGCCCGAGCCTGCGCGCAGCTGCGCGATGGCCACCCCGGTGCCGATGTGCGCCGCGGCCTTGGCCATCTGCACCCCGGTGGCCTTGGAGACGAACGGCACGGTGCGGGAGGCGCGCGGGTTGGCCTCGATCACGTAGAGGATGTCGGAGGCCAGGGCGAACTGGATGTTGATCAGCCCCTTCACCCCCACCCCCTCGGCGATGACCCGGGTGGCGACCCGGACGCGTTCGAGCACGTCAGGGCCCAGGGTGATCGGGGGCAGCACGCAGGCGGAGTCGCCGGAGTGGATCCCTGCCTCCTCGATGTGTTCCATGATGCCGCCCACGTAGAGCTGTTCGCCGTCGTAGAGGGCGTCCACGTCGACCTCGATCGCGTCCTCGAGGAACCGGTCCACCAGCACCGGGTGCTCCGGGGTGACCTCGGTGGCGTTGGCGATGTAGCGCTCCAGGCCGGGCTCGTCGTAGACGATCTCCATGCCGCGTCCGCCGAGCACGTAGCTGGGCCGGACCAGCACCGGGTATCCGATGCTGTCGGCGACCTTCTTGGCGTCCTCGAAGCTCACTGCGGTGCCGTTCTTCGGCGCGATCAGCCCGCCGCGCTGGAGCACCTGGTCGAACTCTCCACGGTCCTCGGCGAGGTCGATCGCCTCCGGGGAGGTGCCCAGGATGGTCACCCCGGCGTCGGCGAGCTGCTGGGCGAGCTTCAGCGGGGTCTGCCCGCCGAGCTGGACGAAGACCCCGGCCACTCCCCCGCTGCGCTCCTCGGCCGCGATGACCTCGAGCACGTCTTCCAGCGTGAGCGGCTCGAAGTAGAGCCGGGTGGAGACGTCGTAGTCGGTGGAGACGGTCTCGGGATTGCAGTTGACCATCACGGTCTCATAGCCGGCCTCGCGCAGCGCCATGGTGGCGTGCACGCAGGAGTAGTCGAACTCGATGCCCTGTCCGATCCGGTTGGGCCCGGAGCCCAGGATGATCACCGAGGGCTGATCGTGGTGCACGATCTCGTCCTCGAGGTCATAGGAGGAGTAGTGGTACGGGGTGAAGGCTTCGAACTCGGCGGCGCAGGTGTCCACGGTCTTGTAGACGGGGCGGATCCCCAGCGCGTGACGGACTCCGCGGACCACCGCGGCGTCCATGTGCCGCAGCGCGCCGATCTGTTCGTCGGAGAAGCCGTGCCGCTTGGCCAGGCGCAGCGCGGCGACGTCGAGCTCAGGCGCAGCTGCCACCGCCATCGCGGTCTCGTTGATCAGCTGGAGCTGATCCAGGTACCAGGGGTCGATCCAGGTGATCTCATGGACCGCCTCGATCGAAGCCCCGGAGAGCAGCGCCCGCTGGACCTGGTGGAGCCGCTCGGTGGTCGCTGTGGCCATCTTCTCGAGCAGCTCTTCGAGCTCTTCCGGGTCGGCGACGGTGAAGTCGAACTCGCTGCCGCGCTGTTCCAGGGAGCGCAGCGCCTTCTGCATGGCCTCGGTGAAGTTGCGCCCGAAGGCCATCGCCTCGCCCACGGACTTCATCGTGGTGGTCAGCGTGGGGTCCGCGGCGGGGAACTTCTCGAAGGCGAAGCGCGGGACCTTCACCACCACATAGTCCAGCACCGGCTCGAAGCTGGCCGGGGTCTTCTTGGTGATGTCATTGGGGATCTCGTCCAAGGTGTAGCCCAGGGCCAGCTTGGTGGCGATCTTGGCGATCGCGAAGCCGGTGGCCTTCGAGGCCAGAGCCGAGGAGCGCGAGACCCGCGGGTTCATCTCGATGACGACGACGCGACCGGTCCCGGGCTCGATGGCGAACTGGATGTTGCAGCCACCGGTGGCCACCCCGACCTCGCGGATCACGTTGATGGAGATGTCGCGCAGCCGCTGGTACTCGCGGTCGGTCAGGGTCATGGCCGGAGCCACCGTGATGGAGTCGCCGGTGTGCACCCCCACCGGGTCGAAGTTCTCGATGGAGCAGACCACGACCACGTTGTCCTTGGAGTCGCGCATCATCTCCAGCTCGTACTCCTTCCAGCCCAGGATGGACTCCTCCAGGAGCACCTCGGTGGTCGGCGAATATTGCAGGCCGGCGCCGGCGATCCGGTGCAGGTCCGTCTCGTTGTACGCCAGCCCGGAGCCCAGTCCGCCCATGGTGAAGGAGGGGCGCACCACCATCGGGTAGCCCAGCTGCTCGGCGGCGACCAGCGCCTCCGCCATGGAGTGCACGATCAGCGACTTGGCGGACTCGGCGCCGCAGCGCTCCACCACGCCCTTGAACTTCTGCCGGTCCTCGCCGAGCTCGATGGCGGCGATGTTCGCCCCGATCAGCTCGACGCCGAACTTGTCCAGCACGCCGTCCTTGTCCAGCGCGATCGCGGTGTTAAGCGCGGTCTGCCCGCCGAGGGTGGGCAGCAGCGCGTCGGGGCGCTCCTTCTCGATGATCTTCGCGACCACCTCGGGGCTGATCGGCTCCACGTAGGTGGCGTCGGCGAACTCCGGGTCGGTCATGATGGTGGCCGGGTTGGAGTTGACCAGGATGACCCGCAGGCCCTCCTCCTTGAGCACTCGCAGGGCCTGGGTGCCGGAGTAGTCGAACTCGGCGGCCTGTCCGATCACGATCGGGCCGGAGCCGATGACCATGACGGACTTGAGGTCTTGACGCTTAGGCATTGAGTGGGTTCCCTCCACGGGTCTCAGTGTCGGTGGTGGTCACGGTGTGGGTGGTGGTCTCAGTGTCGGCGGCAGTGACGGTGTCGGCGCCGGTCTTGGTGCGCGCGGCGGTCATCAGCTCGACGAAGCGGTCGAAGAGGTAGGCCGAGTCATGCGGGCCGGCGGCGGCCTCGGGGTGGTACTGGACGCTGAAGGCTGGGATGTCGAGGCAGCGCAGGCCTTCCACGACGCCGTCGTTGAGGCTGGAGTGGCTCACCTCGACCCGGCCGAAGCGGTCCTGCGGGGCGGTGACCACCTCGCCCACGGGCGCGTCCACGGCGAAGCCGTGGTTCTGCGAGGTGATCTCGACCTTGCCGGTGGCGTGGTCCATCACCGGCTGGTTGATCCCGCGGTGGCCGAAGGGCAGCTTGTACGTGCCGAAGCCCAGCGCCCGGCCCAGGATCTGGTTGCCGAAGCAGATCCCGAAGAACGGGGTCCTGGCGTCGAGCACCTCGCGCAGCAGCCCGATCTGGTTCGCCGCGGTGGCGGGATCTCCGGGCCCGTTGGAGAGGAAGACCCCGTCGGGGTCCAGCGCCTCGATCTCGGCGAAGCTGCTGGCGGCGGGGAGCACATGCACCCGCAGTCCGCGTTCGGCCATCCGCACCGGGGTCATGGTCTTGATGCCGAGGTCGATGGCGGCCACGGTGGCGACGACGCCCTGGGTCCAGCCGTGGTCGCGGGGCTCGATCACATAGGCCGTGTCGGTGGAGACCTCTTCGGCCAGGCGCGCGCCGGCCATCGAGGGCTGGGCCTTCACCTCGGCGACCAGCTCAGCGACCGGCCGGGCGGCCTGGTCGCCGGAGAAGATCCCAGCCTTCATCGATCCTGCGCTGCGCAGGTGCCGGGTGATCGCCCGGGTGTCGACGTCCTTGATGCCGATGATCTCCTGGGAGCTGAGCTCCTCGTCCAGGGTGCGCCGGGAGCGCCAGTTCGAGGGGCGGCGGGCGGCGTCGCGCACCACATAGCCGGCGACCCAGATCTTGCGGGACTCGGCGTCCTCGTCGTTGATCCCGGTGTTGCCGATGTGCGGGGCGGTCTGCACCACGATCTGGCGGGCGTAGGAGGGGTCGGTGAGCGTCTCCTGGTAGCCGGTCATCCCGGTGGCGAAGACCGCCTCACCCAGGCGTGCGCCCTGGGCGCCGTAGGCGGAGCCGTGGTGCACGGTGCCGTCCTCGAGGACCAGCAGCGCGGGCGCCGAGGTCGGCGTCGAGGCCGGTGACTGTGTCGGTGTGGACGCCGGCGCCCGGGTCGGGGCCTGTGTGGCGGAGTTGTGGTGTGTCATGAAGGTGTTGACTCCTCGTCGGAGGGACGGATGACGGATGTGAGCTCGTCGAGGAGCTCCTGGTGGGCTTCTGCGTGCCGGGCTCTGAAGGCGGTCTCCACGGGCTCCTCGCCGAGCCGCCAGCCGATGATGATGGCGCCGTCGCGTTCGACGAACTTGCCCACCACTCCCCGGTCGGTGCGCACGTGGTCCAGCGCCGTGGCGGAGATCAGGAAGTTCGGCGCCCCGGAGCGGAAGACGGCGATGCCCTGCTCGTGGACCTCGACGCGTCCGTTGGTGCGCACGCCAAGTCCGTGGACGGCGACCCGGTCGAGGTAGTCACCGGCCTTCACGGTGCCGATGACCATGCCCTCGGCGGCGGCGCGCGGCTGGGCCTCGAACAGCTCGGCGGGGACCTGGTCCGGCACCGGAAGTCCGCGCTGGCGGCGTTGGCGTCCGCGCCAGCCGAGCCAGAGCAGGCCCAGCAGCACCGCGATGATGCCCAGCGCGATCCACAGATAGGACAGGTAGGTGCCGGTCATGTCCGCGGCGGTCGTGGCAAGGGTCGTGGGCGGGATCGTGGGAAGCTGCACCGTCATGACTGCACCTGCGACTCTTCCGCCGCGCGCGCCGCGGCCTCGCTCAGCGGGCTGTTGAGCTCGCCGTCGAGCACCACCGGGTGCCCCTGCAGGAAGGTCGCGCGCACCGCGCCGGGCAGCTCCATCCCGCGGAAGGGCGAGTTCCGACCCTTGCTGGCGTGGCCGGCGGGGTCCACGGTCTGGGTCGCGCTCGCGTCCACCAGGATCAGGTTGGCGGGCTCGCCGGGCTTCAGCGGTCGCCCCTGGTGGGCGTGGCGGTAGATCTGCGCCGGCTTGATCGAGGTGACCTCGGCGAAGCGTCGCCAGCCCATGAGCCCGGTGGAGATCATCGTCTTGATGACCACCGGCAGCGCGGTCTCCAGCCCGGTCATGCCCATGGCCGCGGCGGACCATTCACATTCCTTGGCCTGGGTGGGGTGCGGGGCGTGGTCGGTGCCGATGATGTCGATGGTGCCGTCGGCGAGGCCGGCGCGCAGCGCCTCGACGTCGGCGCCGGTGCGCAGCGGCGGGTTGACCTTGTACACCGGGTCATAGCCGCGGACCAGCTCGTCGGTGAGCAGCAGGTGGTGCGGGGTGACCTCCGCGGTGACGTCGATGCCGCGCTCCTTGGCCCAGCGGATGATCTCCACCGAGCCGGCGGTGGAGACGTGGCAGATGTGCAGCCTCGAGCCCACATGCTGGGCCAGCAGCACGTCGCGGGCGATGATGGACTCCTCGGCCACGGCGGGCCAGCCGGGCAGTCCCAGGACCGCGGAGACGTCGCCCTCGTTCATCTGCGCGCCCTCGGTGAGCAGCGGCTCCTGGGCGTGCTGGGCGATGAACCCGTCCACGGTCTTCACGTACTCCAGCGCCCGGCGCATCAGCACCGGGTTGTGCACGCACATCCCGTCGTCGGAGAACATCCTCACCTGCGCGGAGGACTCCGCCATGGCCCCGAGCTCGGCGAGTCGTTCGCCGGCGAGTCCGACCGTGACGGCGCCGACCGGGTAGACCTCGGTCCAGCCGGAGGCTCGGCCGAGCCGGTGCACCTGCTCGACGACGCCGGCGGAGTCCGCCACCGGGGAGGAGTTCGCCATCGCGTGGACCGCGGTGAAGCCGCCCTTGGCGGCGGCGCGGCTGCCGGTCTCCACGGTCTCGGCGTCCTCCCGGCCGGGCTCGCGCAGATGGGTGTGCAGGTCCACCATGCCCGGGAGCATGATCAGTCCCGCCGCCTCGATGGTGGTGACCTCCTGCAGCTGCTCGGCCTGAATCCGGGCGTCGGGTCCGACGGCGGCGATCCGGCCATCCGCGATGAGCACGTCCTCGGGCGCCTCGCCGTAGGGCAGGGCCCCCAGGATCAGGGTGGCGGCGGTGGGGGTGCTTCTCATGCGGTGTTCCTCTCTGAGCTGCTCAGCAGCAGGTGCAGCACGGCCATGCGGACGGAGACTCCGTGGGAGACCTGGTCCAGGACCTGGTTCATCGGGGAGTCGGCGGCGGCGGCGGAGATCTCGACTCCGCGGTTCATCGGTCCCGGGTGCAGGATCATAGGTCGCTGCCCGGCGGCTCCGCGGTGGGCTTCGAGCCGGGCCAGCCGCTCATCGGTGAGGCCCCAGCGGCGGGTGTACTCGGCGGCGGTCGGGAAGTAGGCGCCGCCCATCCGCTCGGCCTGGACCCGCAGCATCATGATCGCGTCGGGGCCGGCCTCCGGGCCGGAGCCCAGCGCCTCGTCGAGGCTGTAGTACACGCTCACCGGCCATTTCTCCACGCCCACCGGCAGCAGCGTGGCCGGGGCGACTAGGCCGACGTCGGCGCCCAAGGTGCGCAGCAGCCAGATGTTGGAGCGGGCCACCCGGGAGTGCAGGATGTCTCCGACGATCAATACCCGCATCCCGGTCAGGTCGGTGCCGCGCGGGTACTGGCCCTGGGCGGCGGACCAGCCGCGGCGCAGGGTCAGCGCGTCGAGCAGCGCCTGGGTGGGGTGTTCGTGGGTGCCGTCGCCGGCGTTGATGACCGCGCAGTCGGTCCAGTCCGAGGCGGCGAGCTGCGCGGCAGCGCCGGAGGCCCAGTGCCGCATCACGATCGCGTCTGCGCCGATGGCCTCCAGGGTCTGCACGGTGTCCTTCAGCGACTCCCCCTTCGAGACCGAGGAGCCCTTGGCGGAGAAGTTCATGACGTCTGCGGAGAGTCGTTTGGCGGCGGCCTCGAAGGAGATCCGGGTGCGGGTGGAGTCCTCGAAGAAGAGGTTCACCACGGTGCGACCGCGCAGGGTGGGCAGCTTCTTGACCTCGCGGGTGGAGACGGCGGCCATCTCCTCGGCGGTGTCGAGGATGCTCAGCGCCTGCGCGTGGCTGAGATCGGCGGTGGAGAGCAGATGTCGCATCAGCGCTCACCCGCCTGGGACGCGCGGCCGCGCTGGATGACCACGGCCTCCTCGCTGCGGGGCACACGATCGACCTCGTCGAGGAGCACCGAGACGCGTTCGTCGCGGGAGGTCGGGAGGTTCTTGCCGACATGGTCCGAGCGGATCGGCAGTTCGCGGTGGCCGCGGTCCACCAGCACGGCGAGCCGGACGACGGCGGGGCGGCCAAGCGCCTGCAGGGCGTCCAGGGCGGCGCGCACGGTCCGTCCGGAGTAGAGCACGTCATCGACCAGGACCACTGTGGCGCCGTCGATCCCGGCGCCGGGGATCTTGGTGGGTTCGGGGGTGCGGGCCCCGTGGGCGCGCAGGTCATCGCGGTAGAGCGTGATGTCCAGGGAGCCGATGGCCTGTTCGGGATCGAAGGCTGGATCGATCCGGGCCAGCCGTTCACCCAGGCGGCGGGCCAGGATGGTTCCGCGGCGTGGGATGCCGAGCAGCAGGAGACCTTCGACTCCGCGGTGGGATTCGACGATCTCGTGGGCTATGCGCGTGAGCGCCCGGTCCATGTCGGAGGCGGACATCACGTGAGAGGTCTCGGGTGAGCGTGTCACCGTACGACTCCTTCCTCGCCTCACTGGACGATGTTTAAAGGAAGTCTGAATCTTCAGTTATGGCCTGCGCCGCCGCACCGCGGTGCAGCTGCTCGAGCCGTGCTGCGGCGCTGAGCTGAAGCGCCGCGTTCACTCTACGTCATCAACCTCGACCAGCGTGGGCTTGAGCACCTGGATCCTGCCGAGCAGTCCGTTGACGAAGCTGGGCGAGTCATCGGTGGAGAGCTCCTTGACCAGCGTCACGGCCTCGGAGACCGCCACATTGTCGGGGATCTCGTTGTTGCACAGCAGCTCCCAGGCGCCGATGCGCAGCGCCATCAGGTCCACCCGCGGCATCCGTTCAAGCGTCCAGCCGCGCGCGTAGGTGGCCAGGATCTCGTCGATGTGCTCCTGTTCGGACTTCACACCGTCGATGAGCTCGAGGACGTATTCGTTGACGATCAGGTCCGCGCGCTCGCGGCGGACCCGCAGGACCTCGAAGGGGTCCATGTCTCGCTGTTCGGCCTCGAAGAGGATCTCGAGGGCCCGGCGGCGGGCTTTGCTTCGCTTTGCCACTGGAGGGATCAGTCCGTGACTCGGCCGAGGTATGCGGAGGTGCGGGTGTCGACCTTCACGCGGGTGCCCTGGTCCACGAACAGCGGGACCTGGATCTCGTGTCCGGTCTCCAGCGTGGCGGACTTGGTGCCGGCGTTGGAGCGGTCACCCTGCAGGCCCGGCTCGGTGTAGGTGATCTCCAGGACGACCGAGGGGGGCAGGTCGAGGTAGAGCGGGGTGCCGTCATGCAGGGCGATGGTCACCTCGTGGGACTCCAGCAGAAAGTTCGCGGCGTCGCCGACCACCGTGGCGGGCACGGTGATCTGGTCATAGTCGCGCAGGTCCATGAAGACGAAGTCCTCACCGTCCTGGTAGAGGTACTGGTAGTTGGAGCGGTCGACCGTGGCGAACTCCACCTTGGCGCCGGCGTTGAACGTCTTGTCCACGGCCTTGCCGGTGCGGATGTTCTTCAGCTTGGTGCGAACGAACGCACCGCCCTTGCCCGGCTTGACGTGCTGGAACTCGAGCGTGTTCCACAGCTGTCCCTCCATCTTGAGGACGGAGCCGTTCTTGATGTCGTTCGAGCTGGCCACAATCTGCCTTTCCTGGGTCGTGGGGGCATGGAGTGTTGTGCACAGCGAATGCTGGACGCCATGGTCGCTCCACGCGGCGCCAAACGATTCTACAGGCTCGAGCGCTGGCTTCAGAGCGAGATCATGCTGCCCGTCTCCGGCTGGGCGATCTCCTGGTAGGTGGCGAAGAGGATCGAGGCGTCCGGGATCTCCACGGTGACCGGCTGCCCCTGACCATTGAGCAGCACGAACCGCAGCTGGTCGCCGCGGTTCTTCTTGTCCCGGCGGATGCCTTCGAGCAGCTGGCTCCAGCGGTCATCGCGGTAGGTGGTGGGCAGCCCGAGCAGGTTCAGCACGGCGTGGTGACGGTCCGCAGTGGCGTCATCGAGTCGGCCCAGGCTGCGCCCGAGCTCGGCGGCGAAGATCATGCCCACCGAGATGGCCGCGCCGTGGCGCCACTGGTAGCGCTCGGCGAGTTCGATGGCGTGGCCCAGGGTGTGGCCATAGTTCAGCGACTCGCGGATGCCGGATTCGAGCATGTCCGCACCCACCACCTTGGCCTTGACCGCTACGGCGCGCTCGATGAGCTCGCGGATCTGCCAGGAGTGCGGGTTCTGCGCCTGTTCCGGGCTGGCTTCGATGATGTCGAGGATCCGCTCGTCGGCGATGAATCCACATTTCACGACCTCGGCGAGTCCGGCGACCAGCTCGTTGCGGGGCAGGGTGAGCAGCGTGTCCAGATCGGCGAGCACTCCGGCGGGCTGGTGGAAGGAGCCGACCAGGTTCTTGCCCTCGGAGGTGTTGATCCCGGTCTTCCCGCCCACAGCGGCGTCGACCATGCCCAGCAGCGTGGTGGGCATGTGGACCACGCGGATGCCGCGCAGCCAGGTCGCGGCCACGAAGCCGGCGGCATCGGTCACCGCGCCCCCGCCGACGGCGACGATCGCGTCGGAGCGGGTGAAGTCGTTCTGCCCCAGGACCTGCCAGCAGAACGCGGCGACCTGGATGTGCTTGCCCTCCTCGGCGTCCGGGATCTCGGCGACCAGCGCCTGATACCCGGCCTTCTCGAGGTCCTCGCGGACCACGTCGCCGGTGGCGCGCAGCGCCCGGGGGTGGATCACCAGCACCCGTTCGGCCTGTGGGCCGACGAGCCCGGGCAGCCGGGAGAGCAGCCCGTTGCCGATGATGACGTCGTAGCCCAGCTCTTGACCGCCGGTGCCCGCGCCCTCCCCGACGGTGATGATGGTGGGTTCAGGGGCGGAAGCCTCGGTCTCGGCCTGGTGGCTCATACGCTTGGATCTCTCCTGGAGGTGGTGTTGAGGGCTCGCACGATGTGGTCGACTCGCACGTCGATGTGCGCATCGTCCGGGCTCATGACGATATCAGCGCAGTCTCGGTAGATCTGCTCGCGTTCGGCATAGATGCGCTTCCAGGCCTGCACCGGGTGCGCGCCGAGGATCGGCCGGCTGGAGCCGTCCCCCAGGCGCAGCGCGGCCTGGTCCTCGGTGAGATCCAGCATGATCACCAGCTGGTCGAGGAGGAGTCCGCGGGTGTCGGCGCTGAGCACCGCTCCCCCGCCGAGGCTGATCACCGAGGGGCGTGGGGAGTCGAGCAGCTCGGCCACGATGCTGCGCTCCTCGGCCCGAAAGGCGTCCTCCCCGTGCAGCGAGAAGTACTCCGGGATGGATCCGTGGCGGGCGACGAAGAAGTGATCGCTGTCCACGTGCGGCCGGTGCAGCCGGCGGGCCAGGGCGGCACCGACGGTGGACTTCCCGGAGCCCATCGGCCCGATCAGCACGATGTTGCGGCCGTCGCCTCGCTGCTCGGCGGCTGCGGGTTGGCGCATCAGTCTTGCATCGCGGCGGGGGCCTGCAGCGGGTCTCCGTCCGCACCGGCGCCCGAGGGGTCGCCGCCGAGCTCGGGGAGGTGGTCGAGATAGCTGCGCAGGTTGCGCTGCACCTCGCTCACCGAGTCCCCGCCGAACTTCTCCAGCACGGCTTCGGCGATGACCAGGGCCACCATGGCCTCCGCCACGACGCCGGCCGCCGGGACGGCGCAGACGTCGGAGCGCTGGTGGTGGGCGGTGGTCTGCTCGCCGGTGGCGGTGTCCACGGTGCGCAGCGCGCGCGGCACGGTGGCGATGGGCTTCATCCCGGCGCGGACCCGCAGCGGGCCGCCGATGCTCATGCCGCCTTCGATGCCGCCGGCGCGGTTGGAGGTGCGCGCGATCTGCCCGTGCTCGTCCAGGGTGATCTCGTCGTGGGCGGCCGAGCCGCGGCGTCGGGTGGTCTCGAAGCCGTCGCCGACCTCCACGCCCTTGATGGCCTGGATGCCCATGAGCGCTCCGGCCAGGCGTGAATCCAGCCGTCGGTCCCAGTGCACATAGCTGCCCAGGCCCGGGGGAAGTCCCTCCACGACCACTTCGACGACGCCGCCGAGGGTCTCCCCCGCGCGGTGGGCGTCGTCGACCTCGGCGACCATCCGTTCGGAGGTCTCCGCGTCGAAGCAGCGCAGCGGGTCGGCGTCCAGGGCTTGTGCATCGGCGGCGCGGGGCAGCGGGGCGTCGGCGGGGATCTGCACCGGGCCGATGGCGGTGGTGTGCGAGACCGTGGTGATCCCGAGCTCGCTCAGGAAGGACTGGGCGGCCGCACCGAGGGCGACGCGGGTGGCGGTCTCCCGCGCCGAGGCGCGTTCCAGGACCGGGCGGGCCTCGCTGAAGCCGTACTTCTGCATGCCGGTGTAGTCGGCGTGACCTGGGCGGGGGCGGGTCAGCGGGGCGTTGCGGGCGAGGTGCTCCAGCTCGGCGGGGTCCACCGGGTCGGCTGACATGACCTTCTCCCACTTGGGCCACTCGGTGTTGCCGACCTCGATGGTCAGCGGTCCGCCGATGGTGACGCCGTGGCGCACGCCGGCCAGCAGCGCGACCTGGTCCTGTTCGAACTTCATCCGGGCTCCGCGGCCGTACCCGAGACGGCGGCGGGCGAGCTTCTCCTGCACCGCGTCGGTGCTCAGCGTGACGCCGGCGGGAAGCCCTTCCAGGATTCCGACGAGGGATTTGCCGTGTGATTCTCCGGAAGTGAGCCAGCGCAACATGGGGTCCATCATAAACCGATCGCGCGCCTCATCTTGGCCACCATCTGGGCGTGGGACTCCGCGGAGAGCTCACCGGCCGGGGTCGAGGTGGCCGCGCTGAACAGCTCCACCTGTTTCACCGCCTGGTGCAGCAGCATCACCAGACCGCTGACCACCCGGCCGCCGCCCGCCTCCCAGGAGCTGGCCAGGAGCGAGGGCCAGGGGTCGTAGGCGACGTCGAGCAGCGGAATCGGGCGGTCCAGTCTGGGCAGCGTGGCGGCGATCTCATCGGCGGCGCGCGGGGGAAGGGTCGACACCACGGCGTCGAGCTGCCCGGAGTTCCCCCGGCCCGTGTCCAGGTCGTGGATTGCCGAGAGGTCGTGGGTTGCCGGAAGCTCGTCCGTGCCAGCGAGGTCATGCGGCAGCCCGGACAGCTGGGCCACGCTGAGCCGAAGACCCAGCGCGGCGGCCACCGGTTCCAGCTCCAGCCCGCGCTGGACGGAGCGGGCGTAGCTGCGCACCTGGGTGTAGCCGAGCTCGGAGGCGGCGGCCAGCGCGGCGGTGGCGGTGGCGCCGGCACCGATGATGCCGAAGCTGCCCCGGCTCGACGACGACGCCTGGTGCAGCCCGGCCTCGCCCAGGGCCGCGACGATGCCGTCCACGTCGGTGTTCTCACCGGAGAGCATGCGCGCGCCCTCCGGTGTGCCGGCGGGACCGTGGACGACGGTGTTGAGCACGCCCAGCGCGGTGACCCGCGCCGACGGGTGGTCCACGGCGCTCACCATGGCGGCCTTCAGCGGCATCGTGACCGACCAGCCCAGCCAGCCCGGCGCCGCGCCCTCTCCGCGCAGGAACTCCTGCAGCGAAGATTCTTCGACGTCGATCCGCCGGTAGTCGGCGTCGAGCCCCAGATGCTCGTAGGCCGCGGCGTGCAGCAGCGGGGAGAGCGAGTGGGCGATCGGGTGGCCCAGCACAGCGGCCTGACGAGTCACGGTCCGGCGTTCTCCTGGGTCGGTTCTCCGTCGCAGATCTCGGCGTTGTCCTCGCAGTACGCGTTGAACTCCTCCACGTAGCCGAGGTGCTCCTCATAGTCTTCGGCGAACTTCGTCTCACCGGTCTCGAGGTCCACGGTGACCCAGTAGAAGTAGTCGTTCTCCTCCGGGTTCGCGGCGGCCTCGAGGGTCGCCATGTTGGGTGCGGCGACAGGTCCGGGGGGCAGGCCCGGGTTCTGGTAGGTGTTGTACTCGTTGGAGGCGTCGGCTCGCTCCTCCTCGGTGAAGTGCACGCTCTGCGTCCCGAGTCCGTAGATCACGGTGGCATCGATCTGCAGCAGCCCGTCGGTCTCGGAGTTGTTCGGGGCCAGCCGGTTCTCGATGATCCCGGCGATCTCTTCGTAGTCGCCGGGCAGGCCCTCCGCGGTGAGCAGGGAGGCGACGATCACCGTGCGCCACTGCTCATCCTCCTCGGTGATGCCGAGCTCCTCGAGCCGTTCGAAGGTGGTGTCCACCATCTGCTGGAGGATCTCCTCGGGGGTCGCCTCCAGGCTCGGCTGGTACTCCCCGGCGGCGAGATAGCCTTCGAGCGTCTCGGCCTCGTCGGGCAGTCCATAGGCGCCGGGGTCAGCCGCCGCTCGGCCGATGTCGCTCTCGGGGATCCCGGTCTGCGCCGCGATGGAGCTCAGCGCCGCGTCGATGCGGGTGTTGTCCTGGAGCGAGATGTAGTGCAGCGCCTCGCCCTCCTCGAAGATCACCGCCAGCGCATCCGCGGCCGGCATCTGTTCGCGCAGCTGGAACTCCCCCGGCTGCAGCTCAGGTGCTCCGTCGAGCGCCGCGAAGGCGTCGTCGAACGCGTCGTCGCTGGCGATGATCCCGGCTTCCAGGAGGCGGTTGCGCACCAGCGCGGGACCGTCTCCCTCTTCGACGGTGAACTCCACGACCTCCCCGGCCTGGGTCTCGAAGTCTTCCGGGCCGCCGCCGCCGAACAGCGACTGCAGCACGACCACGAATCCCACGAGCAGCGCCGCGAACAGTCCGAAGGCCACGCTCAGGGTGAGGTTGCGGCGCCGCCGTCGGGTGCGCCGCTTCTCCAACACCGCCTGGGTCGCGCCCCCCTCGACGCCGGAGACCGTCTGGTAGCTGCGGCCGTGGCTTGAGGATGAGATCAGCAGCGGAGTGCCGTCGTCGTCGTGAGCGATGCGGGTACCTTCGTAATAGTCGTCCTCGAGGTCGTCCTCGAGGGGGAAGTCCGACTCCTCCGCCAGCGCGTACTCGTAATCCGCGTCGTAGTCGACGTCGGACTCGTAGTCGACGTCATAGTCAGCCTCGTCCGGGGAGAGGACCTGGTCGAAGGGGGTCACGGCCGAGGGAGCAGTGGGCTCAGAGTCAGGGTCGTCACCCGTGGCGGGGACGACGGGGTGCAGGTCAGGGTGGTGCGGGTCGGCGTGCTGGGTGTCTTCGCGCTCCAGCTTGCCTTCGCTGACGTATTCCTGGTTGAAGATCACCGAGCCCTGCACCGGCGCAATGGTGGGCAGGGACGCCGGGGACGGTGCCGCGCCGGGATCCGCCGCGGTGGGCTCATCGCGCTCTACCGCGGGCCCCGCCGAGGCCGCCGAGCGGGCGCGCGGAGTGCGCAGCGTCTCCTCCAGAGCACGCTGCTCAGCAAGTTCGAGCTCCCGAGCCTCGCGAATCTCGCGGCGGCTGCGCTGGGAGCCCGACTCATGCGGCTGTTGATCGCTCACGCGGGGTCCTCACTGGATGTCGACGGCACAAGTCCAGTGACCCACAGGGAATAGCAAATGGGTCACCAGATCTTTGACGAGTGTAATCTATTCGTTACTTCAACATATCCCGCCAGCTTCTTCGCGCGTCCAATGCCTCTTTAGCTTCTGCAATCGCCTGGGTGTCTCCGCTGACCTGGGCGGCCTCGAGTGCCGCTTCAAGTTCAGCGATGGCGTCGTCGAGCTGGGTGAGCATCGAATTCTGTCGCGCGATCGTCTCGGGGTCGGTCTTTCGCCAATGGGACTTCTCGGCGTCGTGGAACGCATCCTGGACGCGCTTGAGCCGACTCTCGATGGACTTCATGTCCCCACGAGGCACCCGACCGGCGGCGTCCCAGCGGTTCAGCAGCGCCTGGTACTGCTCCCGGACCGCCTCGGGGTTCTCGATCGGCATCAGGGCCTCGAAGTCCTCGAGGAGCGCCAGCTTCACCGTGAGGTTCTCGGCGTACTCCGCGTCGGTCTCTGCGTTGATCTTGTCCCGGGCGCCGAAGAACACGTCCTGGGCGGCGCGGAAGCGGGCCCACTGCGCGTCGTCGGTCTTGCGGGCGCCGCGGCCCAGGGCCTTCCAGTCATCCATCAGCCGGTGATAGGCCTTGGTGGTCGCGCCATAGTCGTCGGAGTCCTTGAGCTGCTCCGCCTCGACGATCAGCGCCTCCTTCGCGGCCTTGATATCACCGTGCTCCTTGTCCCGGGAGGCGAAGAACGCGCGCCGGTTCTTCTCGAAGAGATTCCGCGCGGCGCGGAAACGCTTCCAATAGGGGTCTTCCTGGGACTTGGTCAGCCGCGGCGGCTTCTTCTGCTCGAACTTCCAGGCCTCGAAGAGCTCGTTCATCCGCGCCTGGGCGCTCTTCCAGTGCTGTGTGGTCGGATCGGCCTCGGCCAGCAGCTCCACCTCGGCCACGATCTGCTCACGGACCGCCAGGTGCTCGGCGAGCACCGCTTCAGCCTCCTGCGCCTCGACCGCTGCGCGCTGATCGATCTCCGTGGAGATCTCCCCAAGCAGCGAGCTCAGGGCCGCGACGTCGCCGACCCAGGTGCCGTCGGTGAGCTCCTGGCGAATGTGTCTCAAAGACTCGTGCAGCGCCTTGGCGGAGTCGGCGCCGGCCGCGGCGCGAGCCCTCAGCAGCAGCGCACGGTTGTAGAGCTCATCGAACTTCCGGGTGAAGTAGTGCAGGGCCTCATCGGCGCTGGCTCCGGAGAACTGCCCCACATAGCTCTCGGCGGCCTTCGGCCCGGGGGTCTCGGCGGCCTCGGCGGTCTCAGGGTGCGCCGCCGCGACGCCGTCGGCCTCCGGCGCTGTGACATGGACGGCCTCCGGAGCGGCGCCGTCGGCTGTCTCGGTCTGCGCGGGAGCGGAGGCCAGTGCATAGACATGGCCTTCCTCATCCACCCGGGCGAATCGGTGGGCGTCGGCGAGGGAGGTCTCATGGTGGTCGGGCTTGACTGCAGGACTCATGCCCACCAGCGTACCGGAGCCGTTATGCTGAACGGGCCCGATTCCAGGCTCCCCCGACGACCCAAGGACTGCGCGCACACTCATGGC
Source organism: Nesterenkonia sp. AY15 (assembly GCF_022565855.1). Lineage (NCBI taxonomy): Bacteria > Bacillati > Actinomycetota > Actinomycetes > Micrococcales > Micrococcaceae > Nesterenkonia > Nesterenkonia sp. AY15. The sequence goes on from NZ_JAJOYV010000007.1 coordinate 34,866, forward strand.
ACGAACCACCTCTCTCTCCGGCTTCATCGAATGGCTCCCCGAGGAGCGTCTGGTGGAGCTGCACGTGCTGGACACGCTTCGCGAGGTGTTCGAACGCCACGGCTTCGCCTCCATCGAGTCCCGGGCGGTGGAGACCATCGACACGCTGCTGCAGAAGGGCGAGATCGACAAGGAGATCTACGCCGTCTCCCGGCTGCAGGAGGAAGAGGGCCGCGAGGCCCGACTGGCCCTGCACTTCGACCTCACCGTGCCCTTCGCCCGCTACGTGGTGGAGAACGCCGGGCACCTGGATTTCCCTTTCCGGCGGTACCAGATCCAGAAGGTCTGGCGCGGTGAACGCCCCCAGGACGGGCGCTACCGCGAGTTCACCCAGGCCGACATCGACCTGGTGGGCGACGGCGCGCTCCCCTTCCGCAGCGACGTGGAGATCGGCGTGGTCATGGCCAAGGCGCTCGAGGCGCTGCCGATCGGCGACTTCATGCTCCGGGTCAACAACCGCAAGCTCTCCGAGGGGTTCTACCGCTCCATCGGTCTCAGCGACACCACCGCGGTGCTGCGCGCGATCGACAAGCTGGAGAAGATCGGCGCCGAGAAGGTCAGCGAGGAGCTGGTCTCCACCGGTGCCGCCACCCCGCAGCAGGCGCAGCAGGCGCTCGAGCTCGCCCAGATCCGCGCCACCGACACCTCCTTCGTCACCGCGGTGCGCGCCCTGCTGGGCACCGTGGAGGCCGATGAGCTGCTCGACGCCGGGCTGGCCGAGCTTGAAGAGGTCGTCGCGGAGCTGAACAAGCGGGTCCCCGGTCGGGTCACCGCTGATCTCTCCATCGCCCGCGGCCTCGACTACTACACCGGCACCGTCTACGAGACCGTGCTGATCGGTCACGAATCGCTGGGCTCGGTCTGCTCCGGCGGCCGCTATGAATCACTGGCCTCCAAGGGCAGGCGCACCTTCCCCGGCGTCGGGCTCTCCATCGGGGTCACCCGACTGATCTCCCGGATCCTGGCCGAGGGCGGGCTCTCCGCCAGCCGGAAGGTCCCCACCGCAGTCTTCGTGGCGCTGCGCTCCGACGAGGACTGGGGGGCCGCCCAGGACGTGGCCGACGCGCTGCGCCTCCGGGGGATCAATGTGGAGGTCGCGCTGAAGGCTGAGAAGTTCGGCAAGCAGATCCGCCACGCTGACCGCCGCGGCATCCCTTATGTCTGGTTCACCGACGACGACGGCGCCCATGAGGTCAAGGACATCCGCACCGGTGCCCAGAGCCCCGCGGATCCGGCCAGCTGGACGCCCCCGGCCGAGGACGCGCTCCCGCGGATAGTAGAATCGGCCACCGACTGACTCCCCGGGCCGCAGGCCCGCACCAGCAACTGATCCCTCAGGAAGGACACCGTGCTCCGCACACACACCTCCGGCTCACTCACCGCCGAGAACATAGGCCAGACCGTCACCCTCACCGGATGGGTGGCGCGGCGCCGAGATCACGGCGGAGTGGCCTTCCTCGATCTGCGTGACTCCTCGGGCGTGGCCCAGGTCGTGGTGCGCGAGGAGGCCGACTTCGATCCGCTGCGCAACGAGTTCGTGCTGCAGGTGACCGGTTCGGTGGAGCGCCGTCCCGCGGGCAACGAGAACCCCAACCTGCCCTCGGGCGAGGTCGAGGTGCTGGCCGAGACCGTCACGGTGCTCAACACCGCGGCACCGCTGCCCTTCCAGATCGATGAGCACGTCGAGGTCGGCGAGGAGGCGCGGCTGCGCCACCGCTACCTCGACATGCGCCGGGAAGGGCCGCAGCGCGCGCTGCGGCTGCGCTCCGAGGCCAACCGGGTCGCCCGCGACCTGCTGCACCACGAGTCCTTCACCGAGATCGAGACGCCGACGCTGACCCGCTCCACCCCAGAGGGTGCCCGCGACTTCCTGGTCCCGGCGCGCCTGGCACCGGGCGCCTGGTACGCGCTGCCGCAGTCCCCCCAGCTGTTCAAGCAGCTGCTCCAGGTCGGTGGCTTCGAGAAGTACTACCAGCTCGCCCGCTGCTACCGCGACGAGGACTTCCGCGCGGACCGCCAGCCCGAGTTCACGCAGCTCGACATCGAAGCCAGCTTCGTGGAGCAGGAGGACATCCTCTCCCTCGGCGAGGAGCTCGTGCGCAGGCTCTGGAAGCTCATCGACGTGGACCTGCCCGCCGAGATCCCGCACATCACCTACCACGAGGCGATGGCCCGCTACGGCTCGGACAAGCCTGATCTGCGCTTCGAGCTGGAGCTCACCGAGCTCACCGACTACTTCAAGGACACCCCCTTCAGGGTCTTCAAGGCTCCCTATGTCGGTGCCGTGGTGATGCCCGGCGGCGCCTCGCAGCCCCGCCGCACCCTCGACGCCTGGCAGGAATGGGCCAAGCAGCGCGGCGCCAAGGGCCTGGCGTATGTGCTCATCGGTGAGGACGGCGAGCTCGGCGGCCCCGTGGCCAAGAACCTCTCCGAGCCGGAGAAGGCCGGACTGGCAGCCGCCACCGGGGCCTCCCCCGGGGACTGCGTCTTCTTCGCCGCCGGTGAGGTCTCGCCCTCCCGCGGACTCCTCGGCGCCGCGCGCAACGAGATCGCCGCGCGTGTGGGACTCATCGATCAGGACGCGTGGTCCTTCGTCTGGGTGGTCGACGCCCCGATGTTCGAGCCCGCAGCCCTGGCCCAGGCCGCCGGCGATGTGGCCGTGGGATCCGGTGCCTGGACCGCCGTGCACCACGCGTTCACCGCCCCCAAGCCGGAGTTCGCCGAGAGCTTCGACACCGATCCGGCCTCGGCGCTGGCCAACGCCTACGACCTGGTCTGCAACGGCAACGAGATCGCCGGCGGCTCGCTGCGCGTGTACCGCCGCGACGTCCAGGAGCGGATCTTCAAGGTCATGGGCATTCCCGAGGACGAGGCGCAGGAGAAGTTCGGGTTCCTGCTCGACGCCTTCAAGTTCGGCGCTCCCCCGCACGGCGGCATCGCCTTTGGCTGGGACCGCGTGGTCTCGCTGCTCGCCGGTGAGGACTCCATCCGCGAGGTCATCGCCTTCCCCAAGTCCGGCGGCGGCTACGACCCGCTCACCGCGGCGCCCGCCCCGATCACCGCGCAGCAGCGCAAGGAGGCCGGCGTCGACGCCAAGCCCGAGCCGAAGGCTGAGGCCGGCACCGAGGCCAAGGCAGAGGGCAGGACCGGCACCAAGGGCTGAGCCTGAGTCCCAGGCCTGAGCCGCACCGGGTAGCCTGGAACGGATTCTTATCGAATCTATCTACGAACCCAGCTCTAGGAGGCGCAGTGGCCGATCCCATCACGGGGGACCTCTTCGCCTCCGATGACTTCGGCGACGACGACGCGCCCGCCCCGGCCTCCACGGCGGAGGCGGGCGCGCGTCGTCGGCATACTCCGCTGGCGGTGCGGATGCGACCGCGCACCCTCGCGGAGGTGCTCGGCCAGCAGCATCTGCTCGAGCAGGGGTCCCCGCTGCGCGTCCTGGCTGAAGGGTCCCGCGGACCCGCCGGCGCCTCCTCGGTGATCCTCTACGGCCCTCCCGGCACCGGCAAGACCACGCTGGCCCATGTGCTCGCCCGTGGCGCCTCGCGGAAGTTCGTGGAGCTCTCCGCCATCCGGGCCGGTGTGAAGGACGTCCGACAGGTCATGGACCGTGCGCTGGAGGATCGAGATCTCCGCGGGCAGACCACCGTGCTGTTCCTCGATGAGATCCATCGGTTCAACAAGGCCCAGCAGGATGCCCTGCTGCCGGGAGTGGAGAACGGCTGGGTCATCCTGGTCGCCGCGACCACGGAGAACCCGTCCTTCTCGATCATCGCCCCGCTGCTCTCCCGGTCACTGATGCTCACCCTGCGCTCACTGACCCAGGATGACCTCTCCGGACTGATCACCCGGGCGCTGCAGGACACCCGCGGCCTCGACTCGGCCTTCGAGCTCGAAGACACGGCCAGGGATCATATTCTGCGCATGGCCGGAGGTGATGCGCGCCGGGTGCTGACCACCCTGGAGGCCGCCGCCGCCGTCGCCATGGGCCGCTCCCCCGAGGACGCTTCGGATGTGTCTGAAGGAGCCTCGGCCGATGAGCCGGCGTCGGACGCCCCGGTGCTGATCACCGCCCGGGACGCCGAACAGGCGATGGACTTCGCCGTGCAGCGGTACGACCGAGACGGGGACCAGCACTACGACATCGTCTCCGCCTTCATCAAGTCGCTGCGCGGCTCGGACCCCGACGCCGCGCTGCACTACCTGGCGCGGATGGTGGTCGCCGGAGAGGACCCGCGCTTCATCGCCCGCCGGCTGGTCATCGCCGCCGGAGAAGAAGTCGGCATGGCCGACCCCACGGCGCTGCAGACCGCCATGGCGGCGGCAGATGCCGTGCAGCTCATCGGCATGCCGGAGGGACGGATCCTGCTCGCCCAGGCCACGGTGCACATCGCCACCGCGCCGAAGTCCAACGCCTCCTATAAGGCCCTCGACGCCGCCATAGCCGACGTGCGCGCCGGGAAGTCCGGCGCGGTCCCGCCGCATCTGCGTGACGCACACTATTCCGGGGCACACCGGATGGGCCATGGCAAGGGCTACATCTACGCCCATGACCAGCCGCATCACGTCGCGACCCAGCAGTACGTGCCCGATGAGCTGATCGGGGTGGACTACTACAAGCCCACCGGCAACGGCGCCGAACGCGCCGTCTCGGAGCGGCTGGAGAAGCTGCGCTCGATCATCCGGGGCACGGACAACAGGTGACGGGCACGAGATGACGGGCAAGCGACAGCTCGCCCGCGGCACCGACAGAACCCGCTGACGCCGCAGACGCCGCAGACGACGAAGCGGCCGCCTCCCGAGAGGGAGACGGCCGCTTCTCTGCGTCCAGCGCCGGATGATCAGCGCCTCACGATGCTCAGTTCTTCTTGGACTCGATGGCTCCGACCGAACCGGCGGGCAGCTCGGCGGCAGTCCCGTGGTCATCGTGGGAGAGCGCCTCGATGTACTCCTCGCGGCTGACCGGTGCGACCCGGTCCTCGAAGAAGGTCCGGTTGAGCCTCACCCGTGACTTCTCGAGCAGTCCGACCTTGCCCCGGGAGTTGGGGCGGGCCGCGGTGACCTCGGGAGACTCGTAGGAGACCAGCGTGTAGAGCTCGTAGTCGCTGACCCGGGTGTGCTTCTCACGGAACTCACCGTGCGGAAGCATCTCGATGACGCCCGCCTCGTTGCCGTGCAGCACGATCTCGCGATCCTTGCGCTGCAGGGCCAGACAGATCCGCTTGGTGATGATGAACGTGAGGATCGGTCCGGCGAAGAACAGCACCCGGAGCCAGATGAGCACGTCGTTGAACGAGAGCGAGAAGTGGGTCGCGATCAGGTCCGAGGACGCGGCAGCCCACATCACGAAGTACCAGATCATCATGGCCATGCCGAAGGCGGTGCGTCCGGGGACGTTTCGCGGGCGGTCCAGGATGTGGTGTTCCCTCTTGTCACCGGTGATCCAGGCCTCGATCCAGGGCCAGACGAACAGACCGAGCAGCAGAGCGGTGATCGGGATGAACGTGACCAGCACAGGCGTAGCCACGCTGTTGCCGCCCCAAGGCGTCGGCAGCACGAACTCCAGCGGTATGTCGCCGATGTAGCCCGGCATCAGGCGCAGCAAGCCGTCGAACCAGCCGATGTACCAGTCAGGCTGGGTGCCTGCCTGCACCGGAGACGGGTCATAGGGCCCGTAGTTCCACAGTGCGTTGATCTGGAAGGTGCCTGCCAGCAGGGCCAGGACACCGAAGACCACGAAGAAGAAGCCGCCGGCCTTGGCCGCGTAGACGGGTCCGATCGGGTAGCCGACCACGTTGCGCTCGGTGCGGCCTGGGCCGGGGTACTGGGTGTGCTTGTGGGTGACCACCATGAACAGGTGGACCGCGATAAGGATCAGGATCACCGCAGGGATGATGAAGATGTGCAGCGAGTAGAGCCGCGGGATGACCTCGTCGCCGGGGAACTCCCCGCCGAAGAGGAAGAAGGAGATGTAGGTGCCGACCACGGGAATCGCCTTGAGCATGCCGTCGATGATGCGCAGACCGTTGCCGGAGAGCACCTCATCGGGCAGCGAGTAGCCGGTGAAGCCGGCGCCCAGGCCTGCCAGCAGCAGGGTGCAGCCGACGACCCAGTTCAGCTCGCGCGGCTTGCGGAACGCGCCGGTGAAGAAGACGCGCAGCATGTGGATCGCCATCGCCATGATGAACATCAAGGCGGCCCAATGGTGGAGCTGGCGCATGAAGAGGCCGCCGCGCACATCGAAGGAGAGCTCCAGCGAAGTGGCGTAGGCGGTGGACATCTCCACGCCCTGCAGCGGGACGTAGGCCCCGTCGTAGCGCGTGCTGGCCATGGAGGGATCGAACCAGAAGGTCAGGAACGCACCTGAGATCACGGTGATGACGAAGCTGTAGAGCGCGACCTCGCCGAACATGAAGGTCCAGTGGTCCGGGAAGACCTTGCGGCCGAACTCGCGGACCATGCCGGTACCGCCCACGCGCTGATCGACGTAGTTCGCGATCTTGCCGGTGCGGGTCGCCGGCTGGTACTGGTCCACCTCGGAGTACTGCTCCTCGGTGTACTTGGATTCTAGAGACTGACTGCTCATGAGTTTTAGCCACGCTCCCAGTAGGTGGGGCCGACGGGTTCGGTGAAGTCGCTGCGAGCGATGAGGAAGCCCTCATCGTCGACGGTGATGGGCAGCTGGGGCAGCGGCCGGCCTGCCGGACCGAAGGTGACCTTGAACTCCGCAGCGGCGTCAAAGGTCGACTGGTGACAGGGGCACAGCAGGTGATGCGTGTGACGTTCATAGAGCGCCACCGGGCAGCCGACATGCGTGCAGACCTTGGAACAGGCGATGATTCCCTCGTGCTTCCAGTCCTCGCGACCTGGGGTCACGGCCTCGAAGTCATCGGGATTCATCCGGATCAGCAGGACGACGGCTTTGGCCTTCTCGGCCAGGCGATCGCCGTGCCCGGAGACCTCGCGGAGGGTCTCCGGGATGGCGTGCACCGCCGAGCCGACCGTGAGGTCGGAAGCGCGGATCGGGGTGCCGGTGGGGTCGCGCACCAGGCGCACCCCCTCGGTCCACAGCGTGTGCCGCATCCGCTCGGGCCCGAAGTCCTCGGAGCGATCAAGATCGCGGAAGACGACGACGGCGGGCAGCGGGGCCAGCAGGGCGGCGCCGATGAGCGTGTTGCGCAGCAGCGGACGCCGCTTGATCTGGGTCTCGTCGAGGATCTCGTCGACCGTCTGGGCAGCCTCGGCGCGGTCCTCTTCCTTGCGCAGCGGCTTGCGGTCTTCGACGACCTCGTGGTCCGGCATCAGTGCGCGGGCCCACTGGACGACTCCGAGTCCGATGCCCAGCATGGCAAAGGCCACGCCGACTCCGAGCAGCGTGTTCTGCAGCCGGAGCATGCTCAGATCCCCGGCGGTGACGCCGACGGCGAAGTAGCCGACGAAGAACATCACGGTACCGATGATCGAGATCAGGAAGAGCGCAGAGACCTGCCGCTCGGCGCGCTTGGCGGCCTTCTCGTCCGCGTCTGCCAACCGCGGGCGGTGCGGGGGCAGGCCCGGGTTGTCGATGGCGTAGCCGCTCGACCTTCCCTCACCTGCTTTGATGACGGCGCCCGTGCTCGGATCACCGTTACCGTGCTCGCCCATATGGTTCTCGTCCTTTGCTTCAGTGTTTACGTGTGCGGGTGCTTAGGTGCTGCGGCGGATGCTCAGGAGGACCGTGAGGTCAGCCAGACCATCGAGCCGATCAGCAGGGCCAGTCCGAGGGTCCAGATCAGCAGACCTTCCGAGACCGGTCCCAGCGAGCCCAGGGCGAAGCCGCCCGGCGCGCTTTGAGATTCGTTGTTCTTCAGGAAGGCGATGATGTCGCGCTTGTCCTCGGGAGGGATGTTGGCGTCGGTGAACTCAGGCATGTTCTGCGGGCCGGTGACCATGGCCTCGTAGATGTGCACTGACTCCACGCCGTCCAGCCCGGGGGCGTACTTGCCTTCGGTCAGCGCGCCGCCGGCGGCGGCGGCGTTGTGGCACATGGCGCAGTTGATCCGGAAGAGCTCGCCGCCGCGGGCGATGTTGCCCTCTTCGACATCGAGGTACTCGGCCGCGGGCACCGCGGGGCCGGAGCCCAGCGAGGCGACGTAGGCCGAGAGCTGCATGGTCTGTTCATCGTTGAACTGAGCCGGCTTCTTCTGCGCCTGCGGACCTGACATCTGCATCGGCATGCGTCCGGTGCCGACCTGGAAGTCGACCGCGGCGGCACCGGAGCCGATCAGCGAGGGGCCGGCGTCGGAGCCTTCTGCGTTGATGCCGTGGCAGGTGGCGCAGTTGGCCACGAAGAGCCGCTCGCCCTCCTCCACGTCGGAGGCGGAGTAGACGTCAGCGGCGTTCGATGCCTGAGCCTCGTTGATGGAGGTCGCCGCGGCGTAGAGCCCTCCGGTGAGCAAGAGGCCCAGGAGGAGCAGCGCCACTGCCGCGAGCGGGTGGCGACGCTTCTGTGAGAGTGCCTTCACGTGCCGGTTCCTAACTTTTCGATGCGATACAAGCTGGTGTGCTTCGGCTGGGCGCGTTGATCAGGCGAACAGCGGCAGCAGGTAGACGATGCCGAACAGTGCGATCCACACGACGTCGACGAAGTGCCAGTAATACGACACGACGACGGCGGCGTGAGCCTCCTTGTGGGTGAACTTCACGCTGAAGTACGCCCGCGCAATCACATAGAGGAAGGCCACGAGACCACCGATGACGTGCAGCCCGTGGAAGCCGGTGGTGATGTAGAAGGCGGAGCCGAACGCGTTCGATGAGACGGTGATCCCATGGGAGACCATCACCGCGAACTCGTAGGTCTGACCGCCGATGAAGATGGCGCCCATGATGAACGAGAGGATGTACCACTCGACCATGCCCCAGTGCTTGATCTGGAATGTGCCGCCGGTGCGGCGCGGCTGGTGCCGCTCAGCAGCGAAGACACCGAACTGAGCCGTCACCGAGCTTGCAACCAGGATCACCGTGATCGTGGTGGCCAACGGGATGTCCAGTTCACTGGCACCCTCGGCGAACATCTCAGACTGCGTGGAACGCAGTGTGAAGAACATGGCGAACAGGCCGGCGAAGAACATGAGCTCACTGGTGAGCCAGACCATGGTGCCCACGGACACCATGTTCGGGCGGTTCGGCAGTGTTCGCGCCGGAGCGATTGGGGCTTGGGTTGCAGTCGTCACGCATTCATTATGTCCTGAAAGCCCAGCAGTTTGCGACACCGTCGGTCACTATGGCGTGGTTCCAGATCCTTGTCAGGGGGCGGATTCCGCGCCATTCCCAGGATCCGCCAAGGTGGAGCCGGTCAAAAAAGTCGACAATATTTCTACAGCGTGTCGAAATTGGTCGGACCCGGACCGTGATCGGCCGATAGTCTGGGGCTGTGAAACTTCCACACTCACCCGATCCGCTGCTCCGCGCGACCCCGGTGCCCGCGAGCTGGTCCGAGCTGCTGGAGACGCTCCTGGCCGGAGAGCACCTCAGCGCAGCCACCTCAGCCTGGGCGATGGAGAGGCTCATGAGCGGGGCCCTCGGTGACGGGCAGATCGCCGCCTTCCTGGTCGCGCTGCGTGCCAAGGGCGAGGTCGCCGAGGAGCTCGTCGGGCTCAGCGCCACGATGATGGACAAGGCCGTCCCGCTGAGCATCCCCGGACCCACCCTGGACATCGTGGGCACCGGTGGAGACATGCTGGGCACCGTGAACATCTCCACGATGGCCTCACTGACCGCCGTGGGGGCCGGGGCACGCGTGGTCAAGCACGGCAACCGCGGCGCCTCCACCACTGCCGGCGCGGCCGATGTCATCGAGGCACTGGGAGTGGACCTCAGCATGGGCGCCGAGCAGGTGGCCCGCGCCGCGGAGGAGGTCGGGATCACCTTCCTCTTCGCGCAGAGCTTCCATCCCTCGATGCGCCACGTCGGGCCGGTGCGGCGTCAGCTCGGCATCCGCACGGTCTTCAACTTCCTGGGGCCGCTGTCGAACCCGGCACGTGTGACCGCCCAGGCGCTGGGCTGCGCCAGCCCCACGCTGGCACCGAAGATGGCTGAGGTGCTCGCCATGCGCGGCACCCGCGGCCTGGTGTTCCGCGGGAGGGACGGGCGGGACAAGATCACCACCTCCGCCGCCACCGACATCTGGGAGATCCGCTCCGGCGAGGTCTCACACACCGCCCTGGAGCCTGAGGATGTCGGACTCCCCCGCGTGTCCGTGGCGGACCTGCGCGGTGGTTCCGGCACCGAGAACGCGCAGATCGTGCGGCAGATGCTCTCCGGGGAGCCTGGGCCCGTGCGAGACGCCGTCGTGCTCAATGCCGCGGCCGGACTGACCAGCCTCGATGAAATGGCCCAGGGGCCGCTGGTGGACCGGCTGACGGCCAACATGCGCCGGGCCGAAGAGTCCATCGACTCTGGCGCCGCGGCTGATGTGCTGCGCCGCTGGGTGGCGTTCAGCCAGAGTGTGAGCTGACGCCCCGCTCGGCCTGACCGGCGTCGTCGGATTGACCGGCGTCCCTTGACGCTGGGTCTTCGGCACGAGCCGGGTCTTCGGGCTCGTCATGGCCGAATGGATCAGGGTCGACTCCGGGGAGCCAGGTGAGGCCGGGCTGGTTCCAGCCCTCCTTCTTCACGACCTTCTTCCAGCGCCGCGCCCATCTGGGGTCCAGCCGATTGACATAGAGGTAGCCGTCAAGGTGGTCGTACTCGTGCTGCAGGATTCGGGCGAACCATCCGGTAGCCTCGAACTGCAGCGGCTCCCCCGCGACGTCGAGCCCGGTGATCTCCACGTGCTCGCTGCGCTTGAGCGGGTAGTTGTACCCCGGCGCGGACAGGCAGCCCTCGGATTCCTCCTCGGGGTCGGCGGACTCCTTGGAGACCTTGCCGATCAGGCGGAGCCGCGGGTTGATGATCACTCCACGGGAGGGCTGATCGCCTGAATCGGCGAAGCTGTAGGTGAAGATGCGCAGCCCGACGCCGATCTGCGGGGCCGCCAGTCCCACCCCGTGGGCGGCGTCCTGGGTCTCGAACATGTCGGCCACCAGCTCGCGGATGGAGTCGTCGATGGTCTCGACCTCCTGTGCGCGTCGGTGCAGCACCGGTTCACCGTGGATCGTGATGGGGCGGATCGTCATAGCAAGGATTCTACGCACCGCGCGGGGCGTCCGGGGACGAGAAGGCCCGCCGTGAGTCGATGCTCACGGCGGGCCTTCTCCAGCGGTGCGTCTGGGCTGATCAGTGCGCGTAGCGCTTGCGGTTGAACTCCAGCACCCAGCCGGTGATGAAGAACAGACCGGGGATCAGCGCGATGAAGAACACCCACCAGTCGATGGCCAGGCCGAAGAACGCGAACGCTGCGGAGAAGCCGAGGCCCAGCGGCCACCAGCTCCAGGGAGCGAACTCGCCGTAGTTGCCGGCCATGTGCTCGATCTCGCCCGCCGGGTTGTCCCCGTCGAGCACGTCGTGGTTCTTCGCGACCATCCGCAGGTAGAACCAGAGCATGAACGCCATGCCTGCGGTGAGCAGGAGCAGCGGGAACCCGGCCATGTCTGACCATCCGCTCCAGAAGCCGTAGATGAAGGCCACGATGAGGACGAAGACGCCCAGGCCTAGGAACAACCCGATATTTGCCTTCATCAGACGCCTTCCTTGTCCTGCTGATCCGCTGGACCGAAGATCTTGCCCGCAGGTGTCTGCAGGGTGTGCCGGTCAGCGAGCTCAGGGTGGTGCAGATCCAGCGCGGGACGCTCGGAGCGGATGCGCGGCAGCGAGTAGAAGTTGTGCCGCGGCGGTGGGCAGGAGGTCGCCCATTCGAGCGAGCCGCCGAAGCCCCACGGGTCATCCACCAGCACCTTCTTGCCCTTGCGTGCGGTGATCCAGACGTTCCAGAAGAACGGGATCAGCGAGGCGCCCAGCAGCATCGAGAACACCGTGGAGAACTGGTTCATGGTGGTGAACCCGTCCTCGACCATGTAGTCCGCGTAACGACGCGGCATGCCCATGACGCCGAGCCAGTGCTGGATCATGAAGGTGCCGTGGAAGCCGACGAAGAGCATCCAGAAGCTGATCTTGCCCAGGCGCTCGTTGAGCATCTTGCCGGTCCACTTGGGCCACCAGAAGTGGAATCCGGCGAACATCGCGAAGACCACGGTGCCGAAGACCACGTAGTGGAAGTGAGCGACCACGAAGTAGGTGTCCGAGAGGTGGAAGTTCAGCGGCGGCGCGGCCAGGATGATGCCGGTGAGTCCGCCGAAGAGGAACGTCACCAGGAAGCCGAGGCTCCAGAGCATCGGCGTCTCGAAGGTCAGCGACCCTCGCCACATCGTGCCTATCCAGTTGAAGAACTTCACCCCTGTGGGCACCGCGATCAGCATGGTCATCAGCGCGAAGAACGGCAGCAGCACGGCTCCGGTGACATACATGTGGTGGGCCCACACGGTCACCGAGAGCGCGGCGATCGCGATCGTCGCGTAGACCAGGCCCTTATAGCCGAAGATCGGTTTGCGGCTGAAGACCGGCAGGATCTCGGAGACGATGCCGAAGAACGGCAGCGCGATGATGTAGACCTCCGGGTGTCCGAAGAACCAGAACAGGTGCTGCCAGAGGACCGCACCGCCTGCCTCCGGATCGAAGATGTGCCCGCCGAACCTCCGGTCGAGACCGAGTCCGAACAGCGCGGCCGCGAGCGGCGGGAAGGCCATCAGGACCAGGATCGAGGTGATCAGCGTGTTCCACACGAAGATCGGCATCCGCCACATGGTCATGCCTGGAGCGCGCATGCACAGGATCGTGGTGATGAAGTTGACCCCGCCCATGATCGTGCCGAAGCCGGTCAAGGCCAGGCCGAACACCCATAGGTCACCACCGACTCCCGGTGAATACGTGGTGTCAGACAGCGGAGCGTAGGCGAACCAGCCGAAGGAGGCCGCACCCTGGGGGGTGAGGAAGCCTGCCATGGCGACCAGGGCGCCGAAGAGGAAGAACCAGAAGGCCAACGCGTTCAGCCGGGGGAAGGCCACGTCCGGGGCGCCGATCTGCAGCGGCATGATGGCATTGGCGAAGCCGGCGAACAGCGGGGTCGCGAACATCAGCAGCATCACCGTGCCGTGCATGGTGAAGAGCTGATTGTACTGCTCCTTGGTCTGCAGCAGCTGCATGCCGGGCTCGAAGAGCTCCGCACGGATCAGCAGCGCCATGACGCCGCCGACGCAGAAAAACAGGAAGGAGGTGATCAGGTACATGTAGCCGATCACCTTGTGATCGGTGGTCGTCAGCCAGTTGACGACGATCTTCCCCTTGGAGCGGGGGACGACGCGCGAGACCTCACGCGCTTCGTCGGCGGTGTATTCGAGGGTCGCCACAGTCAGTCGTCCCCTTCAGTTCCGGCCACGTTTTCGTGGAGGTTTGGATTGCGGTCATACTCGTCGCCGAGCTGACCCTCGGGCAGGGTCTCGAGGTAGTCACGGAACTCGTCCTCGGTGACGACCTCCACGTTGAAGAGCATCTCCGAGTGGTACTCGCCGCAGAGTTCTGCACACTTGCCGTCGAAGCTGCCAAGCTCCTGCGGGGTCAGGTGGATCTCGTTGGTGCGACCCGGGATCATGTCGCGCTTCTGCAGGAAGGCCGGGATCCAGAAGGAGTGGATGACGTCGCGGGCGTTGAGCTCGAAGGTGACGGGCTGATCCACCGGAAGGTAGAGGGTGGGCAGCGTCTCGCGCACGCCCTCTTCACCGGTGAGCTCGGCCTGGACACCGGCGAAGTAGCGCTCGTCGCCGTCGTAGTTGTAGTTGAAGTCCCAGGCCCACTGCTTGCCTCGGACGTCGACGACCAGATCGGGTTCGGTGTAGGGCTCATCGACTGAGCGCTGCACCTGGTTGGTGTAGAAGAACAGCACGCCCACCATGACCAGCGGGACGATGGTGTACATGATCTCCAGCGGCACGTTGTACGCGATCTGGCGCGGGTAGCCGGTCTCCCCCTTGCGGCGACGGTAGGCGACCATGCACCAGAGCATCAGTGCCCAGGTGATGAGGCCCACGATCAGCGCGGCGATCCAGGAGTTGACCCACAGGTCGGTCAACTCCGCAGTGTTGCTGGTGGTGTCCCGGCTGCCCGGAAGCCATCCTCGTTGTGCAGGCTGCTCTTCCGAGCAGGCGCTGAGCACCAGTGCCGCCGCGCTGGCCAGTGCAACTGACTTCAATGCACGGCCTCGGCTGCCGGTTCGATTATGCGAACTCACAGACGGCCCTTCCTCTATCTCGGTGTGCGAATGTGCGTTCTCCGTGACCCGTTGACCGCGCTGTGCGCAGAGTTCGAACCACCATGAACGCTTCGCGCTCCAGACTACTACGTCCTGTAGAGGACCGGGAGGACGGACACCCGCGCCCGACGCATCTGATCTGCTCCTTCGACCCTGCCTCCGAACCCCGGATACGAGAAAACTCCGCTTCTACCCCGTGTAGAAAACGGGAGAAGCGGAGTTTCGCTCGTGCTGGGCAGCGGCTGAATCCGCTGCCGATGTGTCTGCTTTATGACGCTGTGACTCAGCGGACCGGGTCAGGGCCCGGCGTCGGAACCCGACGGAGCGGACCGATGAGCCCTGCAGGATTCGGTCAGTGGAAGGAGTCGCCGCAGGCGCAGGAGCCGCCGGCATTGGGGTTGTCGATGGTGAACCCCTGCTTCGAGATGGAGTCCTCGAAGTCGATCTTCGCGCCCTCGAGGTAGGGCACGCTCATCTTGTCCACGACGACCTCGACACCGCTGAAGTCGCGCAGTGCATCCCCGTCGAGGACGCGCTCGTCGAAGTAGAGCTGGTAGATCAGGCCGGAGCAGCCGCCGGGCTGCACGGCCACGCGCAGCCGCAGATCTTCGCGGCCCTCCTGCTGAAGCAGCGAGGAGACCTTCTCGGCGGCGGTCTCACTGAGTTCGACCTGGTGGGTCTTGAAGCCATCGACGGCGGATCCGGTGATCTCGGCTGATTCGGTCTCAGCGGCGGATCCGGCGGCGGTGTCCTGGGTGGTGGTGCTCATGGCATACACCTCTCTGGTTGTAGCGGCAGGCCTGTGCTCTACGGTAACAACGCCGAGGGCCACGAGGTTCATTCCCGGCGGTCGAGCACGGCGCAGGGATTGAGTCCATTATTCCCGCTACACTGGCGGGGTGCTAGGACGTAAGAAAAACACTGCCGACCAGATCGCCGAGGCTGAAGCCGCGCAAGCTCGCGAGCAGGCCCAGAACACCAGGCGTCAGCCTGAGAAGAAGGGCGTGCCCACACCGAAGCGCAGCCAGCAGCAGGCGGCACGAAAGCGCCCGCTGGTGCAGAACGATCGCAAGGTCGCCCGCGCCGCCCAGCGCCAGCAGATGGCCGATCAGCGGGTGAAGATGCGCCGGGCGATGGAGACCGGCGAGGAGAAGTATCTTCCTGCTCGCGATCGCGGTCCCCAGCGACGCTACGTCCGGGACTACGTCGACGCGCGCTTCGGCATCGGTGAGTGGATGCTGGTCCTGGTGCTGGTCTTCCTCTTCGCATCCTTCGTCATGAACGAGGGGATGCGCATCATCGTCAGCCAGATCCTCTGGCTCTTCGTGCTCGCCGTCCTCGTCGAGGCCGTGTGGGTCGGGCGCACCGTGCGCAAGAAGATCGATGCCAAGTTCGGCATCGAGAACCGTGAACGCGGACTCCCCTTCTACGCCGCGATGCGATCGCTGCAGATCCGCCGACTGCGGCTTCCCAAGCCGCTGGTGGCCCGAGGACACTTCCCCGCCTGAGCATGAGCCCCGCCCGAGCGGCGGGGCCTCAGCCGCTTCGCAGCAGCGACCTCAGGTCGCGGTTGATCCGGCGCACCCAGAACGGACCCTCATAGACGAAGGCCGTGTAGCCCTGCACCAGGTCGGCGCCGAGCGCGAGCCGCTCGGCCACGTCGGCCCCTGAGGTCACTCCCCCGACGGAGATGATCGCGGTGGTGCGCGGCAGCGCGGCGCGCAGCCGGGTCAGCACCTGCTTGGAGCGTTCGGCGAGCACCGGGCCGCTGAGTCCGCCGGCCCCCGCGGCCTGCACCTGTTCCGGGTCGCTGTGCAGATCCTCGCGGGAGATCGTCGTGTTCGTGGCGATCACCCCGTCCAGCCCCAGGTCGCTGACCAGCTCGGCCACGGCGTCGACGTCGGAGTCGGCCAGATCGGGCGCGATCTTCACCAGCAGCGGCACGTGGCGCTGCGCGGCGTCGTCGGCCTCCGCACCCACCGCGGCGAGCAGCGGCCGCAGCGCGGTGATGTCCTGGAGCTGACGCAGCCCCGGAGTGTTCGGTGAGGACACGTTGACCACCAGATAGTCCGCCACCGGAGCCAGCATCCGGGCGGAGACGAGGTAGTCCTCGGTGGCGTGTTCAAGCGGGGTCACCTTGGTCTTGCCGATGTTCACGCCGATCACCGGCGCGTGCCGACCTGCCCGCTTGAGCCGGGAGATCTGCTCGCGGATCTGAACCAGTCGCGGACGGACCTCCTCCGCGCCGTCGTTGTTGAAGCCCATGCGGTTGATCAGCGCGCGGTCCTCGACGAGTCGGAAGAGCCGCGGCGTCGGGTTTCCCGGCTGCGCGGCGGCGGTCACGGTGCCGATCTCGATATGTCCGAATCCCAGGTGCGCCAGCGGCAGCACCGAGGTGGCGCCCTTGTCGAAGCCGGCGGCGAGGCCGAAGGGTGAGGGCCAGACCAGGCCCAGCGCACGGATCTGCAGCGACTCATCCGGGCGGCACAGCCGCTCCAGCACTCTGCCGCCCCCGAGTCGCCTGCTCAGCCGCAGCCCGGAGACGACCAGGTGGTGGGCCTTCTCGGGATCGAGCCGGGTGAAGACGGTCTTGAAGACGAAGCGGTACATGGCTCCCATCCTAGGATGCCGGTCGGCCCGGTGTTGCCTCCTAGGATGGTGAGCATGGATCAACTGCTCGAAGACTCCCCTGTGGGCCTCTGGTCTCCTGATCATCTCCAGGGCTGCAAGCGGCTCACGCTGCCCCTCGGTGAGGACGAGGAGGGGCCGGTCAGCGCGACTTTGGTCAGCTACTCCCCCGATCCAGAACAGCAGGCGGTCCAGGATGAGCGCCCGGCAGCGGGTGGGACCGAGTCGGCGGCCGGGCAGACCCCTGCCGAGCCGGACCACCCAGCGCAGCTGGCCCCGGTGCTGCACCTGCACGGCTGGGCCGACTACTTCTACAACATTCCGATGGCTCGTCGCTGGCAGAGCTGGGGGCGTCCCTTCTACGCGCTGGATCTGCGCAAATACGGCCGGAGCCTGCGCAGCTGGCAGACGCCGGGCTATGTCGATGACTTGAGCACCTACGACGCCGACATCGAGGCCGCGCTCAGCGAGATCCACTCGCTGCACCCCGACGCTCCGGCCCCGATCATCGAAGCCCACTCCACCGGTGGTCTCATCGCCGTGCTGTGGGCGCAGCGCAACCCTGGAGCGATCAGCGCGCTGGTGCTGAACAGTCCATGGCTGGAGCTCTCCGGCGACGTCGCCGCGCGCACCGCCACCGAGGGCTTCCTGGCACCGCTGGGGCAGTTCTCCCCCACGCGCGCGCTGAAGCTGCCGGCCGTCGACAACTACTGGCAGACGCTCTCGGATCAGGCGCAGGGCGAATGGACGCTGCATCCTCGGTGGCGCCCGCGCACGTCCTTCCCGATCCGGGTGGGCTGGATGCGTGCAGTGCTGACCGGTCAGCGCAAGGTCTACGAGGGGCTGGGGCTGCAGCTGCCGATCCTGGTGCTGCTCTCGGGTGTGACCGCCTACCGGCGGCACTGGACCGAGGAGCTGCAGGAGTCCGACTCGGTGCTCGACGTGGAGCTGCTGGCCCGCCGGGCGGTCAAGCTCGGCGATCAGGTCACCGTGGTGCGGGTGCACGGGGCGATCCATGACGTCTTCGCCTCAGAAGATGCGGTGCGCACCCGGGCGCTGGACGAGGTGCAGCGCTGGCTGCGGGCCTACGCGCCCGAGGCTGAGCGTCCTGCGGAGAACCTGTCCACCGCCGCGCCGTAGCGGCGATCACGACGGGCGTAGATCTCCACGGCCTCCCACAGAGTGGTGCGGTCCACGTCGGGCCAGAGCACGTCCATGAAGACCAGCTCGGCGTAGGCGGACTGCCAGAGCAGGAAGTTCGAGATGCGCTGCTCCCCGGAGCTGCGCAGGAAGAGGTCGACGTCGGGGAGGTCGGGCTCGTCCAGATGGGCGGCCACGGTCTTCTCGGTGATCTTGCGCGGGTCCATCCGACCGGCGGCGACCTCGGCGGCGATCAGCTTGACCGCGTCGGTGATCTCGGCGCGGCCGCCGTAGTTCACGCACATGGTCAGCGTGAAGCGGGTGTTCTGTGCGGTCAGCTCCTCGGAGGTCTCGAGCTCCTTGATCACCGAGCGCCACAGGCGTCCGGGCTGCCCGTTCCAGCGGATCCGCACGCCCCAGGAGTTCAGCACGTCGCGCTGCCGGCGCAGCACTTCGCGCGAGTAGCCCATCAGGAAGCGCACCTCATCGGGTGAGCGTTTCCAGTTCTCGGTGGAGAACGCGTAGACGCTGATGTGTTTG
The DNA here is from genome assembly GCF_022565855.1 of Nesterenkonia sp. AY15. Classification (NCBI taxonomy): domain Bacteria; kingdom Bacillati; phylum Actinomycetota; class Actinomycetes; order Micrococcales; family Micrococcaceae; genus Nesterenkonia; species Nesterenkonia sp. AY15. The sequence goes on from NZ_JAJOYV010000007.1 coordinate 53,500, forward strand.
ACGCCGATCTCGATCGCGCCGGCGATGACGTCCATCAGCGCGGCCTCACCGGCCCGGTGCCCTTCGGTGCGCGGGAGTCCGCGCTGGTTCGCCCAGCGCCCGTTGCCGTCCATCACGATCCCGACATGGGCCGGCACCAGTTCCGGGGGCAGCTGCGGTGCCGAGACGCGGTCGGGGCGGGGGGCGGGATCCTGATGGATGGGCAGGGACATGGCGTCCATTCTTCCATGTCGCGCCGGCGCAGCCGGCACCCCGACCGTGCGACACTCCCCGGATCAGCTCTCACCGGATCTGCTCTCGCCGGCGCGGCCGCGGCGACTCCAGCCTCTGCCCGCTCGGTTCAGAGTCCCAGCGAGCTCAGTCGGCGATCCAGGTGGTGTTGGGCGTAGCTGATCACCACGTTCGTGGCCTCATGCCGGATGTCGCTGCGGAAGGATCGGGTGTGTTCCCAGTGGCCGTGCTGCAGCGCGTGCAGCAGCTCCACCGTGGCCGGATCCAGGGTCCGGGTGCCCGGTGGCCGGCAGTCGGTGCAGACCGGCCCGCTGGCGGCGGGGTGGAAGCCGGTGTGGGCGCCGGGCTTGCCGCAGGACACGCAGGCGGTCCAGGTGACCGCCCAGCCGGCGGAGGACAAAGCGCGCAGCAGGTAGGAGTTCAGCACGACGTCGGCCGGGTGGACTCCGCGGGCCAGAGCCGAGTATCCGCCGTGGAGCAGCCGGAACTGGGCGCCGCCGAAGGCCGGATCCGACTCGACGTCCATCAGCCGCTCGGCAGTCTCGGCCATGGTGCTCGCCGCCATGTACTTGTCATAGTCGGCGACGATCGGCGGACCGTAGGTGTTCTTCGACGTGGCCTGGGTGACGATGTCCAGGGAGCGCCCGTGCACGAACTGCACATCTGCCACCATGAACGGCTCCACGGTGGCGCCGAACTTCGAGGAGGTGCGGCGCACCCCCTTCGCAACCGCGCGCACCAGCCCGTTCGCTGAGGTCAGCGCGGTGATGATGCGGTCCGCCTCACCCAGGTTCTGGGTGCGCAGGATGATCGCGGCGTCCCGGTAGGAGCGGGACGCGAAGGTGGAGCCGGCCATGGTGGCAGAGTACTACAGCGGCATGGGCGCAGGCCCTGGGCTGCCGGGGTGCCGGTCAGCGGACCGGGGCGGCGTCGCGCAGCGCGCGGTTCACCGCCGAGATCACTGCCTGCAGCGAGGCCAGGGTGGTGTTGTGATCCAGCCCCACTCCCCACAGCACCCGCTCCCCGATCGCCAGCTCCACGAAGGATGCCGCCTGGGCGTCCCCGCCCTGGCTCATGGCGTGCTCGGTGTAGTCCAGCAGCCGCACGTCTACCCCGTCGTCGGCCAGGATCTGCAGCAGCGCAGCGATCGGACCGTTGGCGTGGGCGGACTGCGACGTGGCGTGACCGCCGGCCTGCAGCTCCACCTCCATGTGGAACACTCCTTCGGCGTTGGAGGAGGTGTTGACCTCGTCCAGCCGGTAGTGGCCCCACTGGTGGTGCGCGGTGTCCACCGGCAGGTACTCGTCCTGGAAGATCTGCCAGATCTCCTCGCCGGAGACCTCGCCGCCGCCGTCGTCGGCTCGACGCTGGATGACCCCGGAGAACTCGACCTGGGCGCGGCGCGGAAGATCGATCCCGCGTTCGGCCTTGAGCAGGTAGGAGACCCCGCCCTTGCCGGACTGCGAGTTGACCCGGATGACCGCCTCGTAGCTGCGGCCGATGTCCTTGGGGTCGATGGGCAGGTACGGCACGGCCCAGGTGATCTCGTCGCGGGAGGCCCCGGCCGCATCGGCGCGGGCGTCCATGTGCTCGAAGCCCTTCTTGATCGCGTCCTGGTGCGAGCCGGAGAAGGCGGTGAAGACCAGGTCGCCGCCGTAGGGTGAGCGCTCCGGGACTCCCATCTGGTTGCAGTGCTCCACCGTGCTGCGGATGGTGCTCATATCGCGGAAGTCGAGCTCCGGGTCGATGCCCTGGCTGAACAGGTTCATGCCTAAGGTCACCAGGTCGACGTTGCCGGTGCGCTCTCCGTTGCCGAAGAGGCAGCCTTCGATCCGGTCGGCGCCGGCCATGTAGCCCAGCTCTGCGGCGGCGACGCCGGTGCCGCGGTCGTTGTGCGGGTGCAGCGAGAGCACGATCGACTCGCGGTTGCGCAGGTTCCGGTGCATCCATTCGATGGAGTCGGCGTAGACGTTCGGGGTGGCCATCTCCACCGTGGCCGGCAGGTTGATGATGACCGGCTTCTCCGGGGTGGCGCCGAAGACGTCGACCACGGAATCGGAGATGTGGGCGGCGAAGTCGAGCTCGGTGCCGGTGAAGGACTCCGGGGAGTACTGGTAGACGATCTCGGTGGGCGTGGAGGCCGCCGCGTGCATCGCCTCCTCGTACTTCTTGCACAGCCGGGCGCCCTGGGTGGCGATGTCGACGATCCCGTCGCGGTCAGCCTTGAAGACCACCTCGCGCTGCAGCACCGAGGTGGAGTTGTACAGGTGCACGATGGCGCGCGGCGCCCCGGCGATGGCCTCGAAGGTGCGCTCGATCAGGGCTTCGCGCGCCTGGGTGAGCACCTGGATGTAGACGTCGTCGGGGATCTTGTCCTGCTCGATGAGCTGGCGGACGAAGTCGTAGTCGGTCTGCGAGGCCGAGGGGAACCCGACCTCGATCTCTTTGAACCCCATGCTCACCAGCAGCTCGAACATCCGGTGCTTGCGATCCGGGGTCATCGGGTCGATCAGCGCCTGATTGCCGTCGCGCAGGTCCACCGCGCACCAGCGCGGGGCGGTGCGGATGGTCTTGTCCGGCCAGGTGCGGTCGGGCAGCGAGACGGTGATCTGCTCCTCGAAGGGCACATACCGCTGGAACGGCATGGGTGAGGTCTTCTGAAGTTTGCGCATGGGAGCTTCCTTGCTGTGAACGAGCTGAGGGCGAGCGGTCGAGGCGGAGGAGCTCCGCAGCGGGGATTCGACCTGGAAGTGCTGCGCTGTGCTGGATCTACGAGCTGGACCGGTGAGGTGAGCTGGGATCAGACGTGCGCGAGCTCTTCCCCGCTGCGGCGGAGAAGCTCTAGTCGTAGGACGCGCTGGCGTATCGTCTGCACATCTTTCAAACTAGCACGCAGCGCGGGCGTGTGCAGTGGGTCACCCTGATTCTCATCATGTGGACGACCCCCGCTGTCCGGGGCTAGAAGCCGAGCCGGCCGAGCTTCTTCGGGTCGCGCTGCCATTCCTTGGTCACCTTGACGTGGAGATCGAGGTAGACCGGGGTGCCCAGCAGCTTGACGATCCCGGCCCGCGCGTCGGTGCCGATGGCCTTGAGCCGGGCGCCCCGCTTGCCGATGATGATCGCCTTCTGCGAGTCGCGCTCCACGTGGATCGAGACCCGGACGTCGAGCAGCGGCTTGTCGGCGGGCCGATCTTCGCGGGGAACCATCTCCTCGACGACCACGGCGATCGAGTGCGGCAGCTCATCGCGGACGTCTTCGAGGGCCGCTTCACGGACCAGCTCGGCGACCATGATGGCCTCGGGCTCGTCGGTGAGCTCCCCCTCGGGGTAGAGCGGCGGGGACTGTGGCATCATCGCGGCGAGCTGTTCGATCACCACCTCGGTCTGGTCGCCTTCGAGGGCGGAGACCGGGATGATCTCGGCGAAGCCGCCGGCCTGGTTGCCCTCCTGGGCGAGGTGTTCGCGGCCGAGCTGGTCCACAGCCATGAGCTGCTCGGCGAGGTCCTCGCGGGAGACCTTGTCCACCTTGGTGACCAGTGCGATGACCCGCTTGTGCGGGAGCTTGGTCAGCTGGGCGGCGATGAAGCGGTCACCGGGCCCGACCTTCTCGTCGGCCGGGATGCAGAACCCGACGACGTCGACCTCGGAGAGGGTGTCGATGACCAGGCCGTTGAGCCGCTTGCCGAGCAGGGTCCGCGGGCGGTGCAGCCCCGGAGTGTCGACCAGGACCAGCTGGAAGTCGCTGCGGTGCACGATCCCGCGGATGGTGTGCCGGGTGGTCTGCGGCTTCGAGGAGGTGATCGCCACCTTGTCCCCGACCAGCGCGTTGGTCAGCGTGGACTTCCCGGCGTTGGGGCGCCCGACCAGGCTGGCGAATCCGGCGCGGAAGTTCTCGTCGAACGCGGCGAAGCCCTCCTGCTGCGGCGGCATCTGTATTGGGCTCATCGTGGTGTTCCGATCCTCTCCTGCGCCGAGGCCGCGGCTGCGGCCCGGTCGTCCTGCTGGGCTGCTGTCTGGACTGCGGTCTGGGCCGCTGTCTGGGGTGCCGTCTGTGCTGCTGTCTGTGCTGTCTGTGCTGTCGTCTCTGTCGGGTCGAGGTGCAGAGCGTCGGGCTCGGCGTCGGTGCCCAGCCCCGCTCTGGCGCCTCGCCGGTCCTCGGCCTCCCAGGCGAGCACGTGGCTCACCCGGTTGCGTCGCCCCTCGAGCCGGTCGGCGCGCAGCACCACTCCGGGGCCGTGGCGGCGCGGAATCTCGACCTCGGATCCGGCGATCGCCACCCGGCCCAGGGCCTTGGCGAGCAGACCGCCGACGGTGTCGACCTCTTCCTCGTCGTCGAGGTCGAGCTCGTAGAGCTCGGCGAAGTCGTCGACCGACATGCGGGCCGAGAGCCGGCGTCGTGAGTCGTCGAGGTCTTCGATCTCGGCGGACTCGGTGTCGTATTCGTCCACGATCTCCCCCACGATCTCCTCGATCAGGTCCTCCAGGGTGACCATCCCGGCGGTGCCGCCGTATTCGTCGACCACGATGGCCACGTGGGTGGACTCGCGCTGCAGCTCGGAGAGGAACTCGGAGACCGGTTTGGACTCGGGCACATAGCGGACGTCGCGCTGGAGCTCGTCGATGAGGATCGAGTCCGGGTCGCGGTCGGTGTAGGCGCTGAGCAGCTCCCCGCTGCGCAGCCGGTGGTGCAGGAACGCGGCATCCTTGAGGTAGATCATGCCGGTGATGTCATCGGCTGAGCCGCGCACCACCGGGATCCGCGAGTGTCCGGAGCGGAAGAACAGCGTCATGACCTCGGCGAGGCTGGTCCCGGACTCCACGGTGACCATGTCGGTGCGCGGGACCATCACGGCGCGGACCCGGGTGGCGGAGAGGTCGAAGACAGACTGGATCAGCTCGGCCTCGGAGTGCTCGATGATGTCCTTCTCCGAGGCGCGGGCCACGAATTCGCGGAACTCCTCGTCGTCGAAGAAGCCCTGGTCGGTGTGTGCGGTGCCCGGGACGGTGCGCGCGCCGATGCTGCTCAGCGCCTCGGGGAAGGGTCCGAGCACGACCCGCAGGGTGCGCACCAGCTGCGCTGTGGAGGCCGCGACCAGCAGGTGGTGGCCCCGGCCGACCCGCCGCGGGGAGATCGCCGCGGCGATGACCCCGCCGATGAGCAGGACCGCGGAGCCTGCCACGGCGCCGGCGGCAAGCCCGTCGAGGGCCAGCGCGGAGGCCACGATGACCAGCACGACGACGGCGGTGGTGAAGAACCAGCGCCAGGTCTGCAGCGCGAGCGTGTGCGCCACGGGCTGGGCGAGGATCTTCTCCACGGCGGTGGAGCCGCGCTGCTCGGCGATCTCCTCGGCCTCACGGCGGCTCAGCCGCAGGAACGCGGAGTCGGCCGCGGAGAGCGCGAAGGCCAGCACGGCGCAGACCAGCGCAAGGATGATGAGGATGCCGAGGGCCATGGATCAGACCGTCGGCGTCGGGGCAGCGTGACCGAGGTACTCCTCCAGGAGCACTCGCTGCAGGGTGAACATCTCTTCACGGTCAGCCGCCTCGGCGTGGTCATGTCCGAGCAGGTGCAGCACCCCGTGGGTGGCCAGCAGCGCGAGCTCCGCGCTGAGCGGGTGCCCGTTGGCCTTCGCCTGCGCGGCGGCGACGCCGGGGCAGATCACGATGTCGCCGAGCAAGCCCTCGGTGACCGGGTCCTCGGCGGTGCCGGCGGTGAGCTCGTCCATCGGGAAGCTCATCACATCGGTGGCCCCGGGCAGGTTCATCCAGTCCAGGTGAAGCTGCTCGATGGCCTCTTCGTCCACCAGCGTGATCGACAGCGTCACCGCAGGTGCCAGGTGGAGCTTGGCGTAGAGGAATCCGGTGAGGTCCAGCAGCTCGGCAAGGTGCGCTCCGGAGATCTGATCGGAGCCGGAGCTGTCCTCGACCGTGACCTGGACCTCGGTCATCGCCGTCCTCCGCGTCGGGTCGCGGGGGCGGGAGTCCGGTCCTGGTGGCGTTCATAGGCGTCCACGATGCGGCCCACCAGTTCGTGGCGGACCACGTCCTCGGAGCCGAAGCGGGAGATCTCGATGCCCTCGACGCCGTCGAGGATCTCGATCACGGTGCGCAGTCCGGAGTCGGTGCCGCGCGGCAGGTCCACCTGGGTGATGTCACCGGTGACCACGATCTTGGAATTGAACCCCAGCCGGGTCAGGAACATCTTCATCTGCTCGGCGGTGGTGTTCTGCGCCTCGTCGAGGATGATGAAGGAGTCGTTGAGCGTGCGTCCGCGCATGTACGCCAGCGGGGCGACCTCGATGATGCCTGACTCCATCAGCCGCGGTATCGAGTCCGGGTCGATCATGTCGTGCAGCGCGTCATAGAGCGGGCGCAGGTAGGGGTCGATCTTCTCGTTGAGGCTGCCGGGCAGGAACCCGAGCTTCTCGCCGGCCTCCACGGCGGGGCGGGTCAGGATGATCCGGTTGACCTCGCGGGCCTGCAGCGCCTGGACCGCCTTGGCCATGGCCAGGTAGGTCTTGCCGGTGCCGGCGGGGCCGATGCCGAAGACCACGGTGGACTCGTCGATGGTGTCCACATAGGTCTGCTGGTTCTTGGTCTTGGGCCGGATGGTGCGCCCACGGTGGGAGAGGATGTTGGTGGTCACGATCCGCGCGGAGTCCTGCGCGGCGTCGGCGCGCACCATGGTGGCGACCTGTTCGATGATCTCCTCGGTGACCGTGGTCCCGGAGGCGGCCAGGGTCTTGAGCTGGGTGAGGATCTCCACGATCCCGGTGATCTCCCCGGCGGGCCCACCCACGGTGACCAGCTGATCACGCAGCCCGATGGAGGACGCCGGGTAGATGCCCTGCAGGATGCGCAGCGCGAGGTCCCCGGCGCCGAGGCTGCGGAACATGGTCTCGGCGTCGGCGAAGTGGACCTGACGCTCGATGTTGCCCAGCGCGGCGGCGGTGGCGCCGCGGGCCGCTCCGGAGATGGGCGATGTGCTCGGGTTCTGCGAAGTCTCAGTCATTGGTCCCCAGTCTATGCGGTCTGCTCAGGCTGACCAGTCTCAGCACCCCAGTCCCAGCGGCCCAGCAGCAGCTGCGCGGCGGCCAGCGCCGCGGGACCGGCGGTGGAGGAGCGCAGCACGGTGGGGCCGAGCCGGGCGACCTGCGCTCCGGCGCCGGTGAGCAGCTCGATCTCGCGGTCGCTGATCCCGCCCTCCGGACCGACGACCAGGTGCAGCTCCTGCAGCTGGTGCGTGGAATCCTGCTGCATCGGATCCTTCAGCGTCGGATCCTTGCGTGCGGGCTTCTGCAGCGCGGCGATGGCCTGGGCCAGCGAGGTCTCGTCGGTCTCATGCAGCACGACGACGCCGATCTCGGCGCCCGCGGACCGGATCGCCGTGAGGTAGCCGGCGGTGCTCTGCAGCGGGCGCACCTCGGGGATGGTGGTGCGTCTGGTCTGTTTGGCCGCGGTCGTCACCAGGGCGACCCACTCGGCGTGCTTCTTGGTCTCGCGGCCGGCCTTCCAGCGGGCCACTGAGCGTTCGGCGTGCCAGGGGATCACCGCGTCCACGCCGAGCTCGGTGGCGGACTCCACGCCTTGGAGGTCGCGGCGGTCCTTGGCAAGCGCCTGGACCAGCACCAGCCGGGGCAGCGGCACCGGCTCCTCGATCACGGCGAGGATCTCCACCTCGAGCTGCCCGCCGCCGGCGGAGCGGACGCGGCCTTCGGCGCGCCGCCCCACGGTGTCGGAGAGCAGCACCGGCTCGCCGGGCTGCAGCCGCATCACGGTGGCGGCATGGTGGCCCTCCGCGCCGGTGAGCGTGACCACCTCGGCCACGGCCGCGTCGTCCAGCGCACCCGGGCCGAGGTGGAACAGCGGTGCCGTCATCTCAGATCGCGCATCTCTAGAGCGCGTCCCAGCGTTCGCGAAGCTTGGCGAAGACGCCACGGTGTTCGGTGGTGGACTCCCCGCGCTCCTCACCGCGCTCGAGGGCGAGTTCGCGCAGCAGCTGGGCCTCGCGGTCGGAGACCTTGGTGGGGGTCTCGACCTTCAGGTGCACCTTCAGCGCGCCGCGACCGCCGCCGCGCAGGTGGGTCACCCCGCGCTCCTTGAGCGTGAGCACCTCACCGGACTGGGTGCCCGGCTTCACGGTGAGCTCCTCGGCGCCGTCGAAGGTGTCCAGGTCGACCGTGGTGCCCAGGGCGGCCGCGGTCATCGGGATCGAGACCGTGGCGTGCAGGTCGTTGCCGCGGCGGGTGAAGACCTCGTGCTGCTTGACCTCGACCTCGATGAACAGGTCTCCGGAGGGGCCGCCGGCCAGTCCGGCCTCGCCCTCGCCGGCCAGGTGGATCCGGTTGCCCCGGTCCACGCCTGCCGGGACCTTGACCTTCAGGGACTTGCGCTCGCGCACCCGACCCTGGCCGTCGCACTCCTGGCAGGGGTCCTCGATGATGTTGCCGAAGCCGGCGCAGCGGGCGCAGGTCTGGGTCTGGATGACGGTGCCCAGGATCGAGCGCATCGGCCGCTGGACCTGGCCCTGGCCGTGACAGTCCGGGCAGGTGGTGGGCGAGGTGCCCTTGCGGGTGCAGGAGCCGTCGCAGACCGTGCAGGTCACGGCGGTCTCCAGCTCCACCTCCTTGGTGGTGCCGAACACGGCGTCGCGCAGGTCGATGCGGACCCGGATCAGCGAATCCTGGCCGCGGCGGGTGCGTGAGGCGGGGCCTCCGCCTCCCCCGCCGAAGAAGGTCTCGAAGATGTCGCCGAAGCCGCCGAAGCCGGCGCCGCCTGCTCCGCCGCCGGGGAATCCGGAGCGGCCGTTCTCATCACCGGTGGCGTCGTAGTTCTGCCGCTTCTGCGGGTCGGAGAGCACCTCGTAGGCGCGGCCGAGCGCCTTGAACTGCTCGGCGGCATCCTCGGAGGGGTTCACATCAGGGTGAAGCTTGCGGGCCTGTTTGCGGTAGGCCTTCTTGATCTCTTCGGTGGACGCCGAGCGGCTGACGCCGAGCGCTTCGTAATAGTCAGTCGTCATCTTCAAGGACGTTCACCCTTCGGAGAGAATTCGGGACAGGTAGCGCGCCATTGCGCGCACCGCGGACATGGTGGAGCCGTAATCCATGCGGGTCGGACCGACGACGCCGAGCTTGGCACCTTCGGCTCCCGCCTGGGAGCCATACTCTGCTGCGACGACAGCGGTCTCGATCAGCGAATCATGACTGGTCTCGTGACCGATGCGGATGGAGAGACCGCGTCGGTCCTGCTCCATCTCTGTCAACAGTCGAAGCAGCACTACTTGTTCCTCGAGCGCCTCAAGAATGGGACCGATGGAGGGACCGAGGTCGCGGCCCGACCTGGCGAGGTTAGCAGTCCCGGCCATGATGATGCGATCCACGCGGGAAGACTCGAGGATCGTCTCCACCGCCTGGGCGATGATCGCCATGGACGGCCGCAGCACCGGCTCCACCCGGCTGATCAGGGTGTCGGTGGGCAGCGGCAGGGCAGAGATGGAGCGCTGATGCAGTTCGGTGGAGAGCACCTGGGCGATCCGGTGCAGCGAGTCGTCGCCGATCGCGTCGGCGAGGGTGACCATGCGCTGCTCGACCTTCCCGGAGGAGAGGATCACGATGGCCAGCGCCTTGTGCGAGGACATCGAGACGATGTCGATATGTCGGATCTTCGCGGTGGAGCGCTGCGGATGCTGGATCACGGCGACCTGGTTGGTGAGCATCGCGAGCAGCCGCACGGTGTGCTCGAGCATCGCGTCGTGGTCATCGGCGGTCTCGAGCAGGGTGTCCATGGCGCGCCGCTCGGCGGCCGAGAGCGGACGGACCTCGGTGATCTTGTCCACGAAACGTCGGTAGCCGAGGTCGGTGGGGATCCGCCCGGCAGAGGTGTGCGGGGCGGCGATCAGACCCTCCTCCTCGAGGTGGGCCATATCGTTGCGGATCGTGGCGGGCGAGACCTCCAGGTCATGGCGCTCCACCAGGGCCCGGGATCCGACCGGCTCCCGGGTCTGGACGTAGTCCTCCACGATGGCACGCAGAACCTGCAGACGACGGGTGTCTGACATGTAAGCTTGGCGCCTCCTGAACTTCTGGCACTCTTCGAGTACAAGTGCCAATTCTACAATGGGTGATCATGAGCGCTCCGCACTTCCCCGACTGGCGTCCCTCCTCCACCCTGAACTGGGGTGCCCAGGACCTCTCCCGGCTCCGCCAGAGCCAGCTCCGCAAGGTCTCCGCGATGCCCGCCGACTACGGCGCCGTGATCGAGGAGGTGGAGTCCGGCTGGGTCGGCGCCATCATCTCGGTGGAGGCCTCCGGCGGTGTCCATGTGGTGAGTCTCGAGGACCGGCGCGGCAAGGTCCGCTCCTTCCCGCTGGGCCACGGCTTCCTGTATGAGGGCCAGCCGGTGGAGCTGACTCCCCCCACCCCGCGGGCCGCCGCGGCGAAGCCCACCCGCACCGCCTCGGGTTCGGTGGCGGTGGCGAACGCGCCGGCGCGGGTCGCCCGGGCCTCACGGATCTGGGTCGAGGGCACCCACGACGCCGAGCTGGTGGAGAAGGTCTGGGGCGAGGACCTGCGGATCGAAGGCATCGTCGTGGAGCCGCTGCACGGCGCCGATGACCTGCTCGGCGCGATCCGCGCGTTCGGGCCGGGACCCCGGCGTCGGGTCGGAGTGCTGCTGGATCACCTGGTCCCCGGCTCCAAGGAGTCGCGCATCGCCCGCGAGGTCATGCAGCAGCGCGGCGCACAGGGCAACATCGCTGTCCTGGGCCATCCCTATGTGGATGTCTGGCAGGCCGTGAAGCCGCATCTCTTCGGGCTGAAGCGCTGGCCGGACATCCCGCGCAGTCAGGACATCAAGGTCGGCACGCTGCAGGCGCTGGGCTGGCCGCATGCGAACCAGCGTGACATCGCGCACGGGTGGAAACGGATCCTCGGCCAGGTCAGCAGCTACGCGGATCTCGAGCCCTCGCTGCTCGGTCGGGTGGAGGAGCTGATCGACTTCGTCACGGTGGAGCACTGAACTTAGGAACCGAGCGAGACCACCGGGTCCGGGCACACAGGCGCAGCGCGCAGAATCTGGACTCCGACACGCCTCCGTCGGCCAGTCGATGTCCAGGCCGATTGGGTAGAATTCGAATCGGGAACGGCCAGGTGCCGCAAGGGTGGCATCGCAGACACGGAGGTGCAGTGGAGCATAATCAGAAACCCCAGGGTGACCGGTCGGGGCAGGATGCTCGAACGGATTCTTCTGCACGCCTGAAGGGTTCCTCCGCTGCCGCCGCGGCGCTGACCCCGGCAGAGGATCGACGCTGGGCCACGTTGTCGCACTTCGGCGCGCTCATCGGCTGCTTCCCCGCCCTCGCGGTGTATCTGGTCTACCGCGACCGCGGCCCGTTCACCGCCCAGGAGTCCAAAGAGGCGCTGAACTTCACGCTTCCGCTGACCGCAGTGATGCTGGCCTGCTACATCCTTGCCCTGATCCCGGCCATCGGTTGGGTCTTCGGCCTCCTCGCGGTGCTGATCTGGGTCACGATGACCATCTCTGGGCTCGTGGCCGGCATCCAGTGCAACAAGGGCCGCCCCTACCGGTACCCCTTGAACCTTCGCCTGATCCACTGAGAATCCTCAGCTGATCCGCTGGGCATCGCCGCCTGCTCCACCGAGCGCCCGGCCTTCGGTCAGGGCGCCAGTCGGCGGGTCACGGCATCGGCCAGCAGCCGTCCGCGCAGGGTGAGCACCGCTCGGCCCTGCGGATGAGCGGTGCTGGGCTCCGCGGCGTCGTCGTCGATCAGCCCGTCATGCACCAGTGACTGCAGGCTCTTCCGCGAGATCTTCTCGCCCTGGCTGCGGCGCAGCTCCGGCAGCGCGTTGTACCCGGCGACGTCGAGCCCGTCGGCCAGACGCACCCGCAGCATCAGGTGCTCCAGGGTCTTGTCCTGATCCGCCAGCAGCTCCCGGCCGTGGCCCGGGGTGGTGCCGCTGGAGAGCCGCTGTGCATAGGCCGCGGGGTGCTTCACGTTCCACCAGCGCAGTCCGGCCACATGGGAGTGTGCGCCAGGCCCGGCGCCCCACCAGTCGGAGTCCACCCAGTAGTTCAGGTTGTGCTCCGAGCGGGTCGCGGCACTGGTGGAGAAGTTGGAGACCTCGTACCAGCTCATCCCGGCGGCGCCGAGCACCTGATCGGTGAGCAGGTACTTGTCTGCCTGATCATCGGGGTCGATGTCGGGCAGCACGCCGCGCTTGATCTTGGCGGCCATCGCCGTGCCCTCTTCGATGATCAGCGAATAGGCCGAGATGTGGTCCGGCCGCAGCGCGACCGCGTGGTCCAGGCTGGTGCGCCAGTCTTCGAGGCTCTCCCCCGGCGTGCCGGAGATCAGATCCAGGCTGACCTGCAGGCCGGCGGTGCGGGCGGCTTGGACCGCGCGCTCCACGTTGGCCGGGTCATGGGTGCGGTCCAGGGTGCGCAGCACCTCCGGCACGGCGGACTGCATGCCCAGGCTCAGCCGGGTGAACCCGGCCTCGGCGAGGACCTGCGCGGTGGCAGCGGTGATGGTGTCGGGATTGGCCTCGGTGGTGATCTCGGCGTCCGGACGGAAGCCGAAGAGCTCACGGGCCCGGGTGAGGATCCGGGCGAGCTCCTCGGGCGGCAGCAGCGTCGGGGTGCCGCCGCCGAAGAACACCGTGGAGAACGGGCGCTCCGGGGCACCCATGGCGTCGAGCACTGAGCGGGCGAAGACCAGCTCGGAGATCAGCGTGTCCGGGTAGGACACCTGGGAGGCGCCGGGGCCGAGGTCCTCGGCGGTGTAGGTGTTGAAGTCGCAGTAGCCGCAGCGCACGCTGCAGAACGGGATGTGCACGTAGAGGCCGAAGGGCACCTCGGCACGGGCGGGCAGGGCCCGCTGCACGGCGGCGGGAAAGCCGCCGTCGGCGGGGACCGGGTCGCCGAGGGGAAGGGTGGAGGGCAACGCCTACTTCTTCCCGGCCTTCTCTTTGCCGGCCTTGTCCTTGCCGGCGTCCTCGTCCGAGGACAGCGCGGCGATGAAGGCCTCCTGCGGCACCTCCACGGTGCCGACCATCTTCATCCGCTTCTTGCCCTCCTTCTGCTTCTCCAGCAGCTTGCGCTTGCGGCTGATGTCGCCGCCGTAGCACTTGGAGAGCACGTCCTTGCGGATCGCGCGGATGTTCTCGCGGGCGATGATCCGCGAGCCGATGGCGGCCTGGATCGGGACCTCGAACTGCTGGCGCGGGATCAGGTCCTTCAGCCGGGAGGCCATCTTGACCCCGTAGGCGTAGGCGGAGTCGCGGTGGGTGATCGCGGAGAACGCGTCGACCTGATCACCCTGGAGCAGGATGTCGACCTTGACCAGGTCGGCGGCCTGCTGACCGGTGCCCTGCCAGTTCAGCGAGGCGTAGCCCTTGGTGCGGGACTTCAGCTGGTCGAAGAAGTCGAAGACGATCTCGGCCAGCGGCATCTTGTAGCGGATCTCCACGCGTTCGGCGGAGAGGTAGTCCATGCCTTCCATGGTGCCGCGCCGGGACTGGCAGAGCTCCATGACCGGGCCGATGAACTCGGCGGGGACGATGACCGTGGCGTCCACGATCGGTTCGCGGATCTCGCTGACCTTGCCCTCGGGGAACTCCGATGGGTTGGTCACCCGATGGATCTCGCCGTCCTCGGCGGTGACCTCGTAGACCACGTTGGGAGCGGTGGAGATCAGATCAAGGTTGTACTCGGTCTCGAGCCGTTCCCGGGTGATCTCCAGGTGGAGCAGGCCCAGGAAGCCCACGCGGAAGCCGAAGCCCAGCGCGGTGGAGGTCTCCGGCTCGAAGTTCAGTGCGGCATCGTTGAGCTGCAGCTTCTCCAGGGCCTCGCGCAGCACCGGGAAGTCGGAGCCGTCGAGCGGGAAGAGCCCGGAGAAGACCATCGGGCTGGGGTCGTCGTAGCCGCCGATGATCTCCGCGGCGGGCCGGTTCTGGGCGGTGACGGTGTCACCGACCTTGGAGAGGCGCACGTCCTTCACACCGGTGATCAGGTAGCCGACCTCGCCGACGCCGAGACCCTTGGTGGCCTCGGGCTCCGGGGAGGAGACCCCGATCTCGAGCAGCTCGTGGGTGGCGCCGGTGGACATCATCTTGATCTTCTCGCGGTGCGAGAGCTTGCCGTCGACCACGCGCACGAAGGTGACCACGCCGCGGTAGGTGTCATAGACGGAGTCGAAGATCATCGCGCGGGCCGGAGCGTCGGCGTCGCCCTGCGGGGCGGGGATCTCGGCGACGATCTTGTCCAGCAGCTCCTCGACGCCGTCGCCGGTCTTGCCGGAGACGCGCAGCACGTCCTCAGGCTCGCAGCCGATCAGGTAGGCGATCTCCTCGGCGTACTTCTCCGGCTGGGCCGAGGGCAGGTCGATCTTGTTCAGCACCGGGATGATCTTGAGGTCGTGCTCCATGGCCAGGTAGAGGTTGGCCAGGGTCTGCGCCTCGATGCCCTGGGCGGCGTCGACCAGGAGCAGCGCGCCTTCGCAGGCGGCGAGGGAGCGGGACACCTCGTAGGAGAAGTCCACGTGGCCCGGGGTGTCGATCATGTGGAAGGCGTAGGTCTGCCCGTCGAGCTCCCAGGGCATCCGCACGGCCTGGGACTTGATGGTGATGCCGCGGTCGCGCTCGATGGCCATCCGGTCGAGATACTGGGCCTTCATGTCGCGGGCCTGCACCACCCCGGTCAGCTGCAGCATGCGGTCCGCAAGCGTGGACTTGCCGTGGTCGATGTGCGCAATGATGCAGAAGTTCCTGATGACACTGGGGTCAGTGGCGGCGGGCACCTGCGAGCTGCGGGCCTTCGGTGACACGGTGGTGGGAGTCCTTTGCTTCGTCGAGACGCCGGGCATTGTGCTGCACCTGGCACTTCATTGTTCCATGACTGCGGCGGTGGCTGCGCTGGGACGCTGCCGACGGCGCGGTCAGGTCTTACACGAACGGGGCCCCGCGCAGCGCGCAGGGCCCCGTTGCTCGCTCGCGTGTGAGCGGACGTTCTAGAGAGTCAAGCTCACAGAGCGTTGACGGTGGCGGCCAGACCGGACTTGCGGTTGGCGGCGTTGTTCTTGTGCAGAACGCCCTTGGAGACGGCCTTGTCGAGCCTGCGAGCTGCCTCGCGGTTGGCTGCGATCGCTGCGTCCTTGTCGCCGGCGGCAACAGCGTTGCGGACCTTCTTGATGGCGGTCCGCAGCTGGGACTTGACGCCCTGGTTGCGCTGGCGCGCCTTCTCGTTGGTGAGAATGCGCTTCTTCTGAGACTTGATGTTTGCCACGAGTTGTCTTTCTGTCTGAGGTCACTGGACGTGAGGATACATCCCTGTCGGCCGGCAGCAGACAAACTTCAGTGGCGTGGGGTTGCCATAGCGATTGCGCAGCCCATTGAGGTAGAGGGCCCAGGACTGCGCGAGACTTGCTGCCGCAGGGTTTTGGGGCTCTTTCGAACCCCAGACACTGCCTATAGACGATAGCAGAGAAGCCGCACTCCAGCCACCGAGCAGGGCGGTGTCAGGGTGTGTGTCAGGTCCGGTGCCGGGCTCGGCGTCGGGCTCGGCGTCCGGCTCGGCGTCGGGCTCAGCGGCCCGCCGAGGAGGCGATCACGGTGATGGCGCGTTCCACCGCGTATTCCGGGGTCCGCGAGGCGCCCTTGGCCTCGGCGTCGGCGCGGGCGATCGCCTCGATGGCCTCGGCCGCGCGCAGCGGGTGCCAGCGCCGCGCGGTCTCGGCGACCTGCTGCAGCTGCCACGGTGGAGCACCGAGGGTGGCGGCCAGCGCGGCGGGGCTGCCGCGATGGTCCACCAGCGCTGCGATGTGCCGGCCCTTGCGGGCCAGCGCGGCGGTGACGGCGATGGGCGAGACCCCGGTGGCGATGGCGTGGCGGTAGAGCCGGGTGGCGGCCTCGCGGCGACCCTCGAAGGCGGCGTCGGCCACCTTGAAGGCGCTGGCCTCGACCCGGCCCCCGTGATAGCGGTCCACGTGTTCCTCGGTGATGTCCCCGGCGACGTCGGCCATGAGCTGCTGGCAGGCCCCGCCGAGGTCCGAGAGCGTGGAGCCGGCGGCGGCCACCAGCGCGCGGGCGCCGTCGGCGTGGATCTCACGTCCGGCGGCGCGGAACTCGCGGCGCACGAAGTCGAGCTTCTCGTTGTCGTTGCGGGTCCCTGCACAGTCGACGACGACGGCGCGCCTGGCCAGCGCGTCCAGCAGCTTCTTGCCCCGGTTGCCGCCGCTGTGCCGCAGCACCAGGGTCACGTCCTCGGGCTTCTCCTCGAGGTAGGCCAGGGCGTCGGTGAGGAAGGTGTCGTTCATCGAGGCGAGGTCCTCGGCCAGGACCAGGCGCGCCTCGCCGAAGAGCGAGGGCGAGGTGACGGTGAACAGCTCTCCCGGTCCGGCGACTGCGACGTCGAGCCGGGTGAACTCCAGGTCCGGGTGCTGCGCCCGGAGTGCCCGCTTGATCTTGTCCAGCGCCCGGCCGGCGAGGTAGTCCTCGTTGCCCTTGAGCAGGATCAGCGGGGCGGGTTCCACGCTGCGAAAGTCAAGGCCCTCGGCCTTGTTCGCACCGCGGCCCGCACCGCCGCCGCGCTGTGTGCCGGTCCGCGAGGACCCGGTCCGCTGAGAAGCCATGGGGCTCATCCTAGCGGCCCGGGTCCCACGCGGATCCTGGGGTGGAAAGACCGGCCGTGGTGCTGCAGGTCAGAATCCTGTGCAGACTCCTCCGGCACCGAATCAGGGCAGCCGGATCAGGGCAGCTGCAGCTCGGCGCTGAAATGCCGCCGGGCCTTGCGCGGGTTCCAGCCGGTGAAGCGCACCGCCTTGGGCCCATGCGGCTCCGCGGCGAACGCCACGGTCCCGGGCAGGGTCACCGGCGCCTCGAAGCGGATCCACCAGCGGTGTCCGGCGCCCTCGGGCTCCCGCCCTTCCAGCATCCTGCCCGCGCAGTACATGCCGTGCACGATCGCGGCGGGCATGCCCAGCGCCTTGGCGGCGAGCTGGGAGACGTGGATCGGGTTGTAGTCCCCCGACACGGCGGCATACGCCCTGCCCGCCTCCGAGCCCAGCCGCCAGGAGGCGGTCTTGACCGGCGGGACGAAGGACTTCGGCTCGGCGTCGGAGCGGGTCACGTCCGTGGACCCCGAGTCTGCAGAGATCTCTGTGCCCAGCTGGGTGCCCTTGCTGAGATAGGTCGAGACCGAGCGCCACAGCACCGAGGTCTCCGCTGCATTCTCCGAGTCAGCGTTCGCCGGGTCTGCCCCCTGCTCGAGCACGGTGACCTTGATGTCGACCTGGGTGCCTCGGCGGTGCGGGCGCAGATTCTCCGCGGCCACCAGGATCTGCACCGGCTGGCCCACCCGGACCGGGCGCAGGTGCTCAACCTCGTTGGCCACATGCACAAGCCCCATCAGCGGCAGCGGGAACTCGCCGTCGCTCATCAGAGCCATCTGCATCGGGAACCCGATGATGTGGACCAGCACCGAGGGCAGCGCGGCGCGGTGGGCGCCGTCGAAGGATTCTCCGCCGAAGAGCCGGCGGTAGCTCTCCGCCTGCTCGACGCTGACCCCTGGGTGCTGGGCCAGCACGGACCTGCCCGGCAGGGTGCGGGCGCCAGCGCCCGGGCGCAGCTTCGAGCGCGCGGCGCCCAAGGCGGCGCGGCCGTAGAGGCTGCTCAGCGAGGGCATCTCGATTTCAGTGACCATGGCTCAGGCCCCCACGAGGTTCTGTCCGCAGACCCGCAGGGTCAGCCCGGAGGTGCCCCCGGCCTGCGGCGAGGCCAGGAACGCGATCGTCTCGGCCACGTCCACGGGCAGTCCGCCCTGGTTCAGCGAGTTCAGCCGCCGGGCGACCTCCCGGGTGGCGAAGGGGATCTTCGCCGTCATCTCGGTCTCGATGAAGCCCGGTGCGACGGCGTTGATGGTGCCGTGCCGGGCGGCCAGCTGGGCGGCGGTCGCGGAGACCATCCCCATGACCCCGGCCTTGGAGGCCGCGTAGTTGGTCTGGCCGCGGTTGCCGGCGATCCCGGAGGTCGAGGCCAGCGAGATGATCCGCGGACCCATCGCGCCGCGGGCGTCGGCGTTGAAGAGCTCCGAGGCCAGGAAGGCCCGGTTCATCCGCAGCTGCGACTCGATGTTGACTGCGATGACCGAGTTCCAGCGGGACTCGTCCATGTTGGCGAGCAGCTTGTCCCGGGTGATCCCGGCGTTGTGCACCACGATGTCGAGCCGTCCGTGGTGCTGCTCCGCGTGGGCGAGGATCCGGTCCCCGGCGTCGGGTGCGGTGATGTCCAATTGCAGCGCGGTGCCGGAGACCTCGTTGGCGACGCCGGCGAGCTGCTCGCCTGCGGCGGGGATGTCCACCAGGATCAGTGTGGCGCCGTCGCGGTGCAGCACCCGGGCGATGGACGCGCCGATGCCGCGGGCGGCGCCGGTGACCACTGCGACCTGGCCCTGCAGCGGGCGGTCCCAGTTGCCCGGCAGCGCCCCGTTGACGCTGTCCACCGAGATGAACTGTCCCGAGACGAAGGCCGAGCGTCCGGAGAGCAGGAAGCGCAGCGCTCCGGCCGCACCGGGCGCTGAGGGGTCCAGGTCGTCGGCGAGCACGATGCCGTTGGCGGTGCCGCCGGCGCGCATCTCGTGCGCCGTCGAGCGGGTCAGGCCCTGGACCGCGCTGCGGGCGGCGCGCACGGCCGGATCCGAGGTGCCCTGCGGATCGCGCGAGACGGTGATGACCCGGCCGGAGGGCTTGAGCTGCTTGAGCAGCATCCCGATCTCCAGCACGGTGCTGCTGAGGTCCGCGGGGCTGGAGGCGGAGTCGAAGCAGGCGACGACGCCGGCCACCTTCTCCTTGGGCCCGACGTTGCGGCGGACATCGAGGTCCCAGCCGAGCAGCCGGTCCGCGAGCGCCGAGGCGGCCTCGGAGCTGCCCAGCACGACCACGGGGCCTTCGATGAGCGGGCGTCCGGGCCGGTGGCGGCGCAGCTTCGCCGGCTGCGGGAGACCGAGGTTCTTGGTCAGGGTGCGGCCGAAGCTGGTGTTGGCGAATTCGGTGTAGGTGTCTCTAGCCATGAAGCGGTTACCGTCCTTCGATGATCGCGGTGATGCCCTGGCCGCCGGCGGCGCAGACCGAGATGAAGCCGAGCTTGCCGGGCTTGCCGTGCAGCGCCTTGGCCAGCGAGGCGACGATCCGTCCGCCGGTGGCGGCGAAGGGGTGCCCGGCGGCGAGCGAGGAGCCGTTGACGTTGAGCCGGCTGCGGTCGATGGTTCCCAGCGCGGAGTCCAGGCCGAGCTTGTTCTTGCAGAACTCCTCAGACTCCCAGGCCTTGATCTGGGCCAGCACCGTGGAGGCGAAGGCCTCGTGGATCTCGAGGTATTCGAAGTCCG
This sequence comes from Nesterenkonia sp. AY15, assembly GCF_022565855.1. NCBI lineage: Bacteria > Bacillati > Actinomycetota > Actinomycetes > Micrococcales > Micrococcaceae > Nesterenkonia > Nesterenkonia sp. AY15. Next base: position 73,126 of record NZ_JAJOYV010000007.1, read on the forward strand.
AGAAGCTCAGGTTGTTGCGCTTGAGCATCCGGGCCGCGGCGTAGGCGGGAGCCATCAGCAGGCCCTCGGCGCCGTCGACGAAGTCCACTGCGCCTTCTTCGTAGTCGATGAAGTTCGCCAGCTTGGGCAGATCGTGCTGATCGGCCCATTCCTCGGAGCCCAGCAGCACCGCGGAGGCGCCGTCGGTCAGGGCGGTGGAGTTCGCCGCGGTCATGGTGGCCTCGGCGCCGAGGTCACGCCCGAACGCTGGGGAGAGCTTGCCCAGCTTCTCCAGCGTGGAGTCGGCGCGCATGTTGGTGTCACGTCCGACGCCCTTGAAGGGGGTGACCAGGTCGTCGAAGAAGCCGCGGTCGTAGGCGGCGGCGAGGTTCTTGTGGCTGGCCAGGGCGAGCTCGTCCTGCTCCGCCCGGGTGATCCCCCAGGCGTGGGCGGTGATCGCCATGTGCTCGCCCATGGACATGCCGGTGCGGGGCTCGTTGACGCCGGGGGCCTGCGGGGACAGGTGGCCGGGGCGGATCTTCGCCAGCGCCTTGAGCCGCTGGGGCACCGACTTGGCCCGGTTGGCCTCCATCAGGATCCCGCGCAGCTCATCGGTGACCACGATCGGGGCGTCGGAGATGGAGTCCACTCCCCCGGCGATGGCGGAGTCGATCTGGCCCAGCTTGATCTTGTTCGCCATCGAACCGATGGCCTCCATGCCGGTGGCGCACGCCATCTGCACGTCGAAGGCCGGGGTCTTGGGGTCCAGCGGGGTGCCCAGCACGGACTCGCGGGTGAGGTTGAAGTTCTTCGAGTGCTTCATCACCGCACCGGCGGCGACGGTGCCGATCTGTTCGCCCTGCAGCCCGAAGCGGGCCACCAGGCCGTTCAGCGTCGAGGTGAGCATGTCCTGGTTGCCCGCGGTGGCGTAGGCGGTGTGGGCCCGCGCGAAGGGGATGCGATTTCCGCCGATGATGACGGCGTCGCGGATGTTCTGTGCACTCATGGATCTGACTCCTGGGTCGAGGGGTGCAGGCACCCGACGGAACGTCCGCTGGGTCAGCGGGTCCGGCAGGTCTTGCATTTGTTACTGGTCAGTATCATAGACTATTTTGTGTGCAGGATCACTGATCAGCCCCGCGCCGAGGAACCGGCGCAGATCATCCCGTGCGCCTGACGCTCAACCCCCAGTCTGAGGAGACCTCATGTCACACCACCCGGTCACCCACCCGGTCACCGACCCGATCGAGGCCATCGATTCCGCCGACTCCGCTCGCGTGGACAAGAAGGTGATGGAGGACGTGCTGCTCGGACACTGGGCCGACACCCGGCGTCAGGCCCGCGAGCTGCTCAAGGACTCCGCCTTCCACAAGGTCGAGGGCATGTCGAAGGAGGATCACCGCGAGCGGGTCTTCGAGCAGATGGCGAAGCTCGCCGAGGACGGCGCCGTGCACCGCGCCTTCCCCAAGGAGTTCGGCGGCTCCGATGCACACGGCGCGAACATCGCCGCGTTCGAGGAGCTGGTCACCGCTGACCCCTCGCTGCAGATCAAGGCCGGGGTCCAGTGGGGCCTCTTCGCCGCCGCGGTGCTGCACCTGGGCTCCGAGGATCACCACCGCAGGTTCCTTCCCGCGACCATGGACCTCCGGGCTCCCGGCGCGTTCGCGATGACCGAGTTCGGCCACGGCTCCGACGTCGCCTCCATCGGCACCACCGCGACCTACGATCCGGCCACCGAGGAGTTCATCCTCAACACCCCCTTCCCCGCGGCCACCAAGCGCTACCTGGGCAATGCGGCGAACGACGCCAAGGACGCCGTCGTCTTCGCCCAGCTGATCACCAACGGGGTCAACCACGGGGTGCACTGCATCTACACCAACATCCGTGGCGATGACGGCCAGCCGCTGGCGGGGATCACCATCACCGATGAGGGGCAGAAGGGCGGCCTCAACGGGGTGGACAACGGCTGCTTCACCTTCGACAACATCCGGGTCCCGCGGACCAACCTGCTCAACCGCTATGGCGACGTCGCGGCCGACGGCACCTACAGCTCCCCGATCGACTCCCCCGGTCGCCGGTTCTTCACGATGCTCGGCACCCTGGTGCAGGGCCGGGTCTCGCTCACCGGCGCCTCGGTGGCGGCCTCGAAGCTCGCGCTGATCGGCGCGGTCACCTACGGCAACCAGCGGCGCCAGTTCAACGCCTCCTCCACCATCGAGGAAGAGGTGCTGCTGGACTACCGGCTGCACCAGCGCCGACTGCTCCCGCGCCTGGCCACCACCTTCGCGGCGAACTTCGCCCATGAGAACCTGCTGGTCAAGCTCGACGACGTGTTCTCCGGCAAGGACGACTCCGATGAGAACCGGCAGGAGCTGGAGACCCTGGCCGCGGCGATCAAGTCCGTGACCACCTGGCACGCGCTGGACACGCTGCAGGAGGCCCGCGAGGCCTGCGGCGGCGCCGGCTTCATCTCCGAGAACCGGCTGGTCTCGCTGCGCGCGGACCTCGACGTCTACGTCACCTTCGAAGGTGACAACAACGTGCTGCTCCAGCTGGTGGCCAAGCGTCTACTCAGCGACTACGCCGCAGAGTTCAAGGATGCCGACTTCGGGGTGCTCTCCCGCTATGTGGCCACCCAGGCGCAGTCCACGGTGATGAACCGCTTCGGTCTGCGCCGGGCGTTCCAGTCGGTGCAGGACACCGGGGATGAACGCCGCAGCGCCAACTGGTTCAAGCAGCCCGACGTGCAGCGCCAGCTGCTCACCGAACGCTCCCGGCAGATGGTCATCGACGTGGCTTCAGAGCTGCGCTCGGCGTCGAAGCTGCCCGCGGCCAAGCAGGCGGCGATCTTCAACGACCACCAGTACGAGATCATCAACGCCGCCAAGGCCCACGCGGACCTGCTGCTCTGGGAATCCTTCACCGAAGCCCTCGAGAAGGTCGACGATCCGGGGACCTGGCAGATCATGACCTGGCTGCGTGACCTCTACGCGCTGACCAAGATCGAGGACACGCTGGACTGGTACCTGCTCAACGGGCGGATCTCCTCCCAGCGCGCCCGCACGCTGAGCCCGTATGTGAACCGGCTGCTGCAGCGGCTGCGCCCGCACGCCCAGGACATCGTGGACTCCTTCGGCTACTCCCCCGAGCACGTGCGCATGGAGATCACCTCCGGCTCCGAGCAGCGACGCCAGGACGAGTCCATGGAGTACTACCGGACGCTGCGGGCCTCTCCCACCGCGCCGGTGGATGAGAAGCTGCTGCACTCGCGCCGGAAGTGAGCTGGGCCGCTCGGGCCGCTCAGCTGATCAGCCGCTGAGCTGAGCTGAGCGGTCGACGGGCTGGCGATTCTCGGGTGATGGGCGGCTGAGCAGGCGTCTGCTTGAATAGCAGGATGACTGCTCAGCTGCCCTTCCCCCGTGCCGACGTCGAGAATCTGACCCGCGAGGAGGCCGCCCAGCGCGGCACCCTGCTCGAGGTCACCCACTACCGCGTCGAGGTGGATCTGCGCGGCGCGCCCGCCCCTAAGGCCGAGACCTACCCGGTGCGGACCAGGATCGACTTTGCGTCCTCCGAGGTCGGTGTGAGCACCTTCTTGGACCACCTGGGCGCCTCGGTGGAGTCCCTGGTGCTCAACGGGGAGACCCTGGATGTGGACGCCCATGTGGGTCCGGCTCGGATCCTGCTGCCCGGGCTGCGGGCGGAGAACACCGTGGAGATCCGGTCCACCTCGCGGTACTCCCCCTCAGGCGAGGGGCTGCACCGGTTCGTGGACCCGTCGGACGAGCAGGTCTACCTCTACACCCAGTACGAGCCGGCCGATTCCCGCCGGGTGTTCCCGGTCTTCGAGCAGCCGGATCTGAAGGCCCGGTTCAGCTTCTCGATCATCGGCCCCCAGCACTGGCAGCTGCGCTCCAACAGCCCCGCGATCTCGCGGATGCCGCTGGAGAGCGGTGAGGCCGCAGGGGCTGCGAAGGGTGAGCCCGCTGGGGCGGACGATGCCGCGGAGGCTGCCGGTGGCGCCGTCGTCGGCCCGCTGGTCCGGGTGGAGTTCGCCGAGACCCCGCGGATGTCCTCCTACATCACCGCGCTGCTGGCGGGTCCCTATCACCACGTGGAGGGCCATTACCGCGGCGGAGTGCCCGGCGGCGAGACCGTCCAGATCCCGCTCAGCGTGCTCTGCCGGGCGTCGCTGGCGGAGCACTTCGACGCCGACGCGCTGCTGGAGCTCACCCAGCGCGGGCTGGACTTCTTCCACGCCGAGTTCGCCTACCCCTACCCCTGGGGCAAGTACGACCAGGTCTTCGTCCCGGAGTACAACCTCGGGGCGATGGAGAACCCGGGGCTGGTGACCTTCACCGAGACATACGTCTTCGACACCGCCGCCACCGACGCCCAGTACGAGACCCGGGCCAACACCCTCATGCACGAGATGGCTCACATGTGGTTCGGCGACCTGGTGACCATGCACTGGTGGGATGACCTGTGGCTCAAGGAGTCCTTCGCCGACTACATGGGTTCCCTGGCCGTGGACGAGGCCACCGACTGGACCACCTCCTGGATCTCCTTCGCCAACGGGCGCAAGGCGTGGGCCTACGTGCAGGACCAGCTGCCCACCACCCACCCGATCGTCGCGGACATCCCCGACCTCGAGGCCGCGGATCAGAACTTCGACGGGATCACCTACGCCAAGGGCGCCTCGGTGCTCAAGCAGCTCGCCGCCTACGCCGGACGTGAGGCCTTCCGCGAGGCCGCGCGGCGCTATTTCAGCCGCCACGCCTTCGGCAACGCCTCGCTGGGCGACTTCCTCGCCGTGCTCGAAGAGGTCACCGGGGCGAACATGGACGACTGGGCCCGGGCCTGGCTGCAGACCGCCGGGGTCCCGGTGCTCTCCGCCGAGCTCGACGCCGCCGGTGGCGGTGCGGGCCGGGTGCTGGTCCGCGAGCAGGGCGTCGACCCGGCCACCGGGGAGTCGGTGTCCCGGCCGCACAAGATCCGCGTCGGGGTCCATGTGCTGGATGCCGCAGGCGAGACGCTTGCACTGCACGCCGCCCAGGAGGTCTTCCTGGACCCGACCGCCCCGGAGGGCCTCACCCCGGTGCCGGAGCTGAGCGTGCCGGCGGACCGGCCGCGGCTGCTGCTGCCCAATGAAGATGACCTGACCTACGCCAAGCTCAGCCTCGACCCGGAGTCGCTGGCCGCGGTGCTGACCTACCCGGTGGCCGATCCGCTGGCGCGCGCCACCGTGTGGGCTGCGCTGTGGTCCATGGTGCGCGACGGCGAGCTGCCCGCCCGCCGCTTCCTGGCGGCCGTGCAGCAGCTGGGCCTGGGCATCGACGAGATCGTCGTCGTCCAGGGGCTGCTGCGGCAGTCGCTGACCGCACTGGAGCGCTACACCCCCGCCGACGAGCGGCCGGCGCTGCAGCGCGACCTCGCCGCCCGGCTCGCCGCGGAGCTGACCCGCCGCACCGGCGGGGACCATCAGCGCGCCACCGCTCGAACCCTGGCCACACTCTCCCGCCGAGAGGGCTCACAGCTGGAGCTGCTCGAGGCGCTGCTCGACGGCGGCGCCGCAGACCATGGGATCTCGGGGCTGCGCATCGATGAGGAGCTGCGCTGGGCGTTCCTGCAGGCCCTGGCCGCGCACGGTCGGGTGAGCCTGGATCAGCTCGATGCGGAGCTGGCCGCCAAGACCACGGCCCGGGCCCGGATCGCGCACCGGCTCGCCGCCGCCGCGAGGCCCGACCGTCGGGTCAAGCAGGCGGCCTTCGGGCAGGCGCTCGCCGGGACGGATGACTCCGGCGAGGAGCTCTCCAACGATCACCTCACCGCCACCGTGGACGGCTTCACCGTGGCAGGTGACCCGGAGACCGCGGCGGTGATAGAGCGGCAGACCGATGCGTACTTCGACGCGCTGACCGACGTGTGGGAGCGGATGAGCCAGGGACAGGCCACCCGGGTGGTCTCCGGGCTCTACCCCGGGGCTCAGGACCTCGACGCCGGAGCGGAGCCGACCGAGCACCCGCTGGCGCTGCGCACACAGCGCTGGCTCGATGAGAACGCGGATGCCCCCGCGGCGCTGCGCCGGCTGCTCATCGAGGAGCAGGATCAGCTGCTGCGCGGACTCCGCGCCCAGGCGGCGGCCCAGGGCTGAGCCCGGCGGGCGGGGTGCGGGCGGCGTGCGGCCCGGCTCAGTCGATCAGCAGCTCGTCGATCTCGGACTCGGCGGCGGCCTCGCGTCTGCGGCGCCGGCGGTCGTTGAGCATGCAGAGCAGGATCGCGACGCCGAAGAGCACGGTCAGCGGCAGTGCGATGAAGAACATGCTCACCGCGTCGCCGCCCGGGGCTGCCAGCGCGGAGACCACCGCGATGAGCATCACCACCCCGCGCCAGGCCTTGAGCACCTGTCTGCCGGTGACCAGGCCCATCATGTTGATCCCGACCAGCACCACCGGGATCACCATGGCCAGCCCGAAGGCCAGGAACAGATGCAGCACAAAGGTGAAGTAGACGTCGGGGTTGATCAGGTTCGACGTGCCTTCGGGGTTCAGCGCGAAGAAGAAGTCGATGGCCTGGGGCAACACGCTGTAGGCGCCGACGATCCCGCCGAGGAAGAGCGGCACCGAGGCGGCGATGAAGCCGATCGCGTAGCGCTTCTCGGTCTTCTTCAGCCCCGGCATGATGAAGGCCCAGATCTGGTAGAGCCAGATGGGTGAGGAGATCACGACGCCCACGAAGAGCGAGAGCCTGATCATCAGATCCAGCGGGCCGCCCACGGTGTTGAAGGCGATCTCCGCGAGCCGGCCCTCCCCCTCATAGCCGACGATAGGCTCAGCCAGCAGACGGAAGAGCCAGTCGTAGAGGAAGAATCCGGCGATGGCCCCGAGCAGAATGCCGATGCCGGCCTTGATGAGGCGATTGCGCAGTTCCCTGAGGTGATCCTTCAGAGCCATCGTGCGCTCGGGATCGCGCCGCCGCTTCTTCGATGTGGCCATGCGGCTTAGCGGTGGTCTCCCCGCTGCTCCCGCTCATTGCGGCGGGCCTGCTCGGCGGTGGGGTCATTGGGGTTGAGCACCCGGCCCTCGACGGGGGCGCGCTCATCTTCACGCGGGTCCCTGCTGGGCGCAGCGGAGACGTCCGGGGATTCGGAATCAGAATCAGAGGAGTTCCGCTTGGATTCGTCGCTCATGGTGCGCACCTCAGACTTGAAGATGCGCATCGACTGGCCCACTGACTTGGCCAGCTTCGGCAGCTTCGGGGCGCCGAAGAGCAGGATGATGAGCAGTGCGATGATCGCGAACTGCCAGCCTTGGATACCCATAGTGACTTCCTTTCCTCGAGCCCAATCGTACGCCAATCACTCAGACAGGACCGACAGCTCCTCGCGTGCCCGCATAGTCACCTTCTCGCGAATCTCGGCAGGGACCAGGACGGTGAGATCTCCCCCGAGCTGCAGGCAGAGCCTGATCAGAGCCTCGCGGCTCTGGAACCAGGTGCTGATGATCCGGACGCCGTCGGGCTGGATGCGCTGACGCTGCGGCGCATAGCGATCGGCCAGCGCGGCAGCGGCCGGGGAGAAGCGCAGGACGACGTCGAACGCTCCGCTGCCCTGCGGCGGTCGTGGCGGCTCCGCCGGGGACTGGGCGAGCAGACGTGCGGTCTCGCTGATCGGCTCCTCGGGCAGCGGGCGCTGCGCCCGGATGCGTGAGCCGAGGAAGTTCCGTGGTCCCTGCGCCAGGCGGCACCAGGCCTGCAGATAGGTGCGGGGGCCGTCGATGTAGACGTGCGTCGGCTCGACCACCCGCTCGGTGATGGTCCCGGAGGCGTCCTCATAGCGCAGCTCGACGCAGCAGCCGCCCGTCACCGCGGCGCGCAGTTCGGCGGTGGATTCATTGCGCGCCTGGGCGCCGGCGGCCACCTTGGTCGCGGCCTCCTGCAGACCCGCGGGGAGCACGCGGGCGATCTTCCCGCGCAGAGACTCGGCCGCGGCCGTGGTGGCCGTGTCGTCAGCGGCCGTGTCGTCAGTGGCCGTGTCGTCGTCGGCGGAGTCCGCGGCGCTGATCATGGTGTTGAGCGCGATCAGCAGCGAGAGTGCGCCGGGCTTGGTCAGCGTCAGCGGGCGTGCCAGGACGTCGCCGGTGCGCGCGGAGGGCATCGCCAGGGTGATCGGCGCGTCGGTCACCAGGTAGTCCTGGGTGAAGGCGTCCAGGTTCAGCGGCGGCGCGGGGTGGATGTCGATGAACTCGCCGTACTGTCCGGGGCCGAAGCTGCCGGACTGCTGGATGGAGAGCAGGTCCTTGAGCAGCTGCTTGGGCGTGATCTGGTGTCGTGTCAGCAGCTCAGACGGACGCACCCCGTCGGCGCTGAGCAGATAGGCGGCCATGGCCAGCACACGCTCCACCTTGCGGTGGGCGGGATCGGCCCGGCGCGGCGCGGCGGCCGGCGCCAATCGGGGCGGCTTCGGGGCGGGGCCCTCATGGGCTTCGAGGGCTCCGCGCAGCAGCCGCGCCGGATCCTCTTCCCCGGCGAGTCCGTCCAGCGCGGCGCCGACGTCGGCCGCGTCGATGGCGGCGCGGTCCTGCTCGGTCAGCTGCGGTGCGGGGCGCAGCGGGCCGATGGGTCCGTGCACCCGGTCCAGCCGGAAGGTCCTGCGGGCACCCCGGTCGAGATCATGCCCGATCAGGTACCAGTGACCGCGGGCGGCAAAGTCCAGCAGCACCACCCGGCGCGGCTCGGGCTGCTGAGCGCCCCTGCCGGTGTAGTCGAAGCCGATCGGCTGTCGCGGCTCGAGCGCGGCGAGCTCGGTGAGCCGTTCGAACTCCTCGTCGCTGCCCAGGTTGAAGCTCAGAGCGGTGGAGGCCTGCGCTGGTGCGGCCGCGGGCGACGACGAGCTGGGCGTCACGCTCGGCGAGGCGGACGACGGCGGGGGCTCGCCTGGTCCGGCAAGCGCCCAGCTGGCCTGCTCCAGCCAGGAGCGGGTGCGGCTGCCGGCCCAGAGCTGGGTGGCGCGGGAGAGCACCAGGGTCTCGGTCTCGCTCAGCGGCAGCGGCGGCAGGCCGTAGTCGGCCGGGTCGATCCGGTAGCGGTAGTCCTCGCGGTCCGCGGCGGGCTCTTCGATGGCGATGCCGCAGCTGCGCAGATGGTCCTTGTCGCGGCTGAAGAGCCGTTCCCAGGCGTCCTGAGACTGCTCCTCGGACTGGCTGCGGTAGTGCTCGACCCGGTCGCGGATCTCCGCCTTGGTCAGTCCGCCCTGACCGGCGTCGAGGATGCTCGCGGCCAGCGAGAAGGCGCGCGCCACGCCATAGTCGGCGTAGACGTCCTGCTCATCCTCGGCCGCCTGGAGATCTTGCGCATCCGTCGCGGGCGGCGCCGTCTCGCTGTCGATCTTCTCAGTCACCGTGGCGGATCAGGAGGGCTTGCGGACGCTGACCAGGTCCACCACGAAGATCAGGGTCTCGTTCGGGCCGATGGCGGCGCCGGCGCCCTGCTCGCCGTAGGCCAGGTGCGGCGGGATCTCGAAGCGGCGCCGTGCGCCCTCCTTCATCCCGATCAGGCCCTGGTCCCAGCCCTGGATGACCTGGCCGATGCCGGCGGTGAAGTCGAGGGTCTCCCCACGGTTCCAGGAGGCGTCGAACTCCTCGCCGGTGGACCAGGAGACGCCCACGTAGTGGCAGGAGATGGAATCGCCGGGCTCCACGGGGTGTCCGCCGCCGGCGATGAGCTCCTCGATGACGAGGTCCTCGGGCGGGGTCTCTCCGGGGAAGTCGATCTCGGGGCGGGTGCGGTCATAGCTGCGCTGGCCGAAAGACATCAGTCGGTCTCCTCTTCGTTCTCTGCATCAGTGTTCGCGTCATCATCGTTGCCTGCATCGTCGCTGCCGGCGTCGTCGCCATCAGCGCCGTCGGCACCGCCCTGCTCGGCCTCCATCTGCTCGATCATCTCTTCGATGTCTTCCTCGGAGAGCTCGGGCTGGCCCCCCTCGGGAGCGGGTGCCGCCTGGGGTGCTTCGGCGGAGGCGATCAGGTCGACCACGAAGATCAGGGTCTCGCCGGCGAGCTCGTGTTCGGCGCCCTCTTCGGCGTCCTCGTCGCTCTCTCCGTAGCCGGACTCCGGCGGGATGACCAGCAGCACGCGGGAGCCGACCTGCTCGCCCTCGAGACCCTCGGCCCAGCCGGGGACCAGGCTGCTCAGCGGGAAGCCTGCCGGACCTGCGTCGGGCTCTTCGTCGTCCTGGGGCCAGTTCGAGTCGAAGAGCTCGCCGTCGGACCACTTCCAGCCGGAGTAGCGCACGACGACCTGGTCGTCGGCGGCCACCTCGTCGCCGTCGCCCTGGATGAGCACCTCGGTGCTGACCTCCTCGGGCTCCTCGCCGTCGTTGCCGCCGTTCAGCTCCGGGAGCACGCCTTCTTCGTTCTCGATCTCGGGCAGCTCGCCGTCCTGCTCCTGGACCTCGCCCTCGGCGAAGGCCGGGGACTGGCCCTCCACACGCAGCACCAGCAGCGTGGCCTGGGCGCCGGTCTCGGCGTTGGCCGGTTCGAAGAGCGCGATCTCAGAGCCGACGGTGAGGTCGGTGTCGGTGAGCGAGTCGTAGATGAACTCGCTCTGCTCCTGCATCTGCGGCAGGTAGATCATCGAGGGGCTGCCCTCGCTGAAGCTCTCCTCCTGGATCTCTCCGGAGCTGGGGTCGGCCACAGCATGGGAGACCTCCAGGATCTGCTCCTCGTCGAGGTCTTCGCCGTCGCCGCGGTCGAGCACCCGGGAGGCTTCCTCCTCGAGCTCCAGCGGGCTGCGCAGGATGACCTCGGGGGTGCCTTCATCGGTGAAATGCAGGTCCACGCCGGAGAGTGCGTCGGTGTCACCCAGACCGTCGTCGGAGCAAGACGTGAGCAGCAGGACTGCCGGGATGGACAGAGCCACGCTGGTGCGGCGGAACGAAGAATGCACGGTGTTTCCTTCAGCTTGAACGGCGACCTGACAAGGTCTGGGCCTGCCCAGCACTGTACAGGCCGGACACCTGGTTCGTCAGATCAGCGGAGGCTCAGCAAGCTCCTGGGGATGCCCCAGCTTGTAGCGCTCGCTCAGGGCCAGCGGGACCTCCTGGGCGCGGCGCTGATCGAGGGTCTGCTCGCTCAATGTCGCGACCCGTTCACCGAGCCGACCGAGCAGGGTGTCCAGCCGGGGATCCTCTGCGCTGAGCGGGTCTTTGAGCATCAGCGCGTCCAGCGGGCGGTCCACCAGCTTGTGGTGCACCCAGTCCACGGTGTGTTCGGCGCCCATGGCCCGGGCGGTGGAGAGGAAGCGTCCGCGCAGCGCGGCGCGAGTGGTGGCCGGGGGGTCCACGATGGCGCGCTGGATCCGCTCCGGCTGAAGCTGGGTGCTGGCTCGCCCGTGGGCGGCGAGCAGGTTGAACACCCCGCGCGTGGGGTGGACGTCGTGATAGGCCATGTCGAGCTGTTCCAGCTTCGGGTGGCCCATCGGGAGGCTGCCGCGTTCGGCGACGTCGGTGAGCAGCCGCTTCTTGATCGCCCAGTCGATGTCGCGCTCGATCGGCGCGTGCTGACCGCTGGCCACCGCCTGCAGGGTGCGTTCCCAGAGTTCGAAGATCTGCTCGACCCGCTCGTGATGGGCCCCGTTCTCCCGGACGAAGCGCCGCGCCCGGTCCAGCAGCCGGGCCTGGATGTCCACCGCGGTCTGCTCGCCTCCGTTGCGTATCTTCACGGCGGCCTGACCGGTGATGTCGTGGCTGATGTGCCGGATCGCGCTGATCGGGTTCTCCAGCTCGAAGTCCCCCACCGGGACCCCGGACTCGACCATGCGCAGCACCAGGTCGGTGGCGCCGTAGCGGAGCAGGCTGGTGGTCTCGGACATGTTGGAGTCGCCCACGATCACGTGCAGCCGGCGGTGCACGGCGGCGTCGGAGTGCGGCTCGTCGCGGGTGTTGATGATCGGCCGGGACCGGGTGGTGGCCGAGGAGATGCCCTCCCACATGTGGTCTGCGCGCTGGGAGAACGCGAAATGGGGGTCGCTCTCGTCGGTGGCCGGAACCAGCCGTCCGGCGCCGACCATGATCTGCCGGGTGACCAGGAAGGGCAGCAGGATGGTGGAGAGCCGACGGAAGTGAGTGGTGCGCGGGATCAGGTAGTTCTCGTGGCTGCCATAGGAGTTGCCCTGGGAGTCCACGTTGTTCTTCAGCAGGTAGACGCTGCCGTCGAAGCCGTCCTGGGCCATCGCCGCTTCGGCGCGCTGGGCCAGGTCATGCATGATCAGCTCGCCGGCGCGGTCGGAGGCGATCAGATCCAGCAGGTCATCACATTCGGCGGTGGCATATTCCGGGTGTGAGCCGACGTCGAGGTAGAGCCGGGAGGCGTTGGGGATGAAGACGTTGGAGCTTCTCCCCCAGCGCAGCACCGGGCGGAAGAGGTAGCGGGCCACCTCGTCCGGGGGCAGGCCGCGGTGGGTGCCGCCGGTGTGGGTGATGCCGAACTCGGTCTCGACCCCGATGACGCGCCGATCCATGGAGGCCTACTCGCCGCCCTTCTGCACGAAGCCCTTGACGAACTCCTCGGCGTTGGACTCCAGCACCGAATCGATCTCGTCGAGCAGGCTGTCGAGCTCGCCTGCGCGTTTCTGCGCCTGCGCGTTGGCGCCGGCCGTGGCTGCGGCCTCGGGCGCTGCGCCGTCGTCGTTGCCGCCCTGCGGGCGCTTCTGCGGTTGTGTGGACATGGTGTCTCCTTTATTGACCCAGCAGCCGCTGGAGTCCAGTGATGAGGTCCTCAGGGGTCGCCGCGCTGACAAGTGTATTCTCCGCCGCCGCGCGGGTCCCGGCATAGGGGTCCGGCAGTCCCAGGCGCACCACCGGGGAGACGTCATCAGCGCGCAGCAGGATCTGGTCCCAGCTGGCGCCGACGACGACGTCGGCGTGGTCGCTCACCAGCTGGCCGCGCAGCCAGGCGCGGGTCTCCTCGGGCGGGTGCTCCGAGGCCCAGGCGATCTGGTGGTCGGTGAAGAGACGGCGCATCCGGCCGGCGCGGGCCAGCTTGTAGTAGAGGCCCTTCTCCGGGCGCAGATCGGCATACTGCAGATCCACCATGCCCAGCAGCGGGGCGTCCCAGGCCAGGCCATCGCGGCGGCGGTAGGACTCCAGCAGGGTCAGCTTCGCGATCCAGTCCACCCGGTCCGCGGCGGCGTAGAGATCGGTGCCCAGGTCCTGCAGCAGCTCTTCCCAGGCCTCGAGCACCTCGGCGGTCTCGGTGTCCGGGACCGTGTGGGTGCCAGGCGGCGGGGTCTTCTCCCGCTCCCAGTCCAGAGCGGCCTGCAGGTAGAGCTGCTGGATCTGCACCGCGGTCAGCTCCCCGCGGGAGGTCGGCACCGTGGCGGTGAGGCTGGGGTCATGGGAGATCGTCTTCAGCGCGGCCACCGGGTCGGTGAGCGTCAGCTCCGGGGCTCGGCCGGATTCGATCAGGTCCAGCACCAGCGCGGTGCTGCCCACCCGCATCCAGGCGGAGTACTCGCTCATGTTCGCGTCGCCGATGATCACATGGAGCCGGCGGAACCGGTCGTGATCGGCGTGGGGCTCGTCGCGGGTGTTGATGATCGGGCGGCGGACCGTGGTCTCGAGTCCGACCTGCTCCTCGAAGAAGTCGGCACGCTGGGAGATCTGATAGCCGGCCTGAGCGCTGGTCTGTCCGATCCCCACCCGCCCGGCGCCGCAGAGGACCTGCCGGGTCGCGAAGAACGGCAGCAGCCCTGCCACGAGGGCGTCGAAGTCCACGCTGCGCGGCACCAGGTAGTTCTCGTGGGCGCCGTAGGACACGGACTTGTTGTCGGTGTTGTTCTTATACAGCAGCACCTGCGGGGCGTGCTGCTCCTGGCTCAGCCGGCGGGCGGCGGCGAGCGCCACCCGGTCTCCGGCCACGTCGTAGAGCACCGCCCGGCGGGCGCCGATGGCCTCGGGTGAGGAGTATTCGGGGTGGGCGTGGTCCACGTAGAACCGGGCCCCGTTGCCCAGGACCAGGTTCATCAGCAGCTTCGGGGCGCCCTCATCGGCCTGGAAGAACTCGCCTCGCCAGTGCGGTGAGCCGGGGGCGTGGAAGGACCCGGCGAGGTCGGCCGGGCTGGGGTCTCCTCCACTGACGTTGCCCAGCGCATCGCGCACCGGGCCCTGGCCCGCTTCCTGCTCGGTGGCGTGGGTGAGCGCGTCGTCGTGGCTGGCATGGGCCAGCGCCTCCCCGGTGTCGGTGAGCTGGGAGGGGTGCGCGGCGGAGCGCGGGAGCACCCAGCCGCGGGCGTCGACCAGCGGGGATTCGGACTGGTAGTCCCATTCGGTGCCGGCCACCGCACCGCCGGACTCGGTGATGTGGGCCGCGTAGGCGTTGACCAGTTCGATGGACAGCGCGATGTGGCTGGCGCGCGGGTTGGCCGGGGCGTGGATCCCGTATTCGGTCTCCATCCCGATCAGTCGGCGCACGGTCATCCCTGCACCTCGGGGGCTCCGGTGTGTGCGGCGGCTGCCGCCTCGCCGGGCCGTTCGATCCGGACCACCGGGGAGGTCGAGGCGCCGACCACCCGAGCCCAGGCCTGCGGGTCTGCGGTGTTGACCAGGTCCTCCTGGTCGCGCAGCTCCTCCTCGGCGGCGGCGAGCAGATGTTCCAGGGTGAGGCCCTTCTGCGCCGGGTCGGTGCCGGCGCGCAGGAAGTCCTTGATCGCGGCCTTCTTCGCCCGGTCCACGATGTTGCTGAGCACCGCCCCGGACATGAAGTCCGCCGCCTGGAACGCGGTATGGGTGCCGTCCGCGTGGATCAGGCGCAGCCGGGCCTTGGGCGTCCCGGGGAACAGCCGGTCCAGCAGCGCGTCGACCAGGCCGGCGACGGCGGCGCCGCGGTCACCGTGGGCGGCGAGCAGGTCGGCGTGCAGCGGGACTGCTCCGCCGAGGTGGATGCCCAGGATCTCTCCGGCGCCCTCCCGGCCGGGGCGCTGGACCCGGATCTTCACGTCGAGGCGTCCGGGGCGCAGGATGGCCGGGTCGATCATGTCTTCGCGGTTGGAGGCGCCGATGACGATGACGTTCTCCAACGATTCCACCCCGTCGATCTCGGCGAGGAGCTGCGGGACGATGGTGGTCTCCACGTCGGAGGAGACCCCTGAGCCGCGGGTGCGGAAGAGCGCCTCCATCTCATCGAAGAACACCACCACCGGCTGCCCGGCGGAGGCCCGTTCGCGGGCCCGGGCGAAGATCACACGGATGTGCCGCTCGGTCTCGCCCACGTACTTGTTCAGCAGCTCGGGGCCCTTGATGTTGAGGAAGAACGCGCCCCTGCTCGGACCCGGGCTGGGCTGGCCGGGGCTGGGCTGGCCGGCGTCGTCGGCTGCCGCCTGTCCGGTCTCGGCCAGCGAGCTGGCCACGGCCTTGGCGATCATGGTCTTGCCGCAGCCGGGAGGCCCGTAGAGCAGGATCCCCTTCGGTGCGCGCAGCCCGTGCTCCTGATAGAGGTCGGCGTGCAGGAAGGGCAGCTCCACGGCGTCGCGGATCGCTTCGATCTGCTCGGAGAGGCCGCCGATGTCGGAGTAGGAGACGTCCGGTGACTCTTCGAGCACCACGTCTTCGACCTCGGAGAGCGGCACGATCTCGGTGGCGGTGCCGGTGCGCAGGTCCACCATCACGGCGTCGCCGACCCGGGCGCCGTGCAGGCCTTCGCGCTGGGCCTGGGCGGTGGCGGCCTCGGTGAGGGTGACCACCCGCTCGTCCTCGCCGCGGGAGATGATCACCAGCCGCGCATCGGGCAGCACCTCTTTGACCCTCGCGAGCTCTCCGGTGCGCTCGGCGCCGAGGATCGCCACGATGGTGAAGTTCTCGTTCAGCAGCACCTCGTCGCCGGCCTGCAGCTGGTCCGGGCTGATCAGCGGGGACAGGCTGACCCGGAGCTTGCGTCCGGCCTGGAGGATGTCGACCCCGGCCACCGTGGTGGCCTGGATCTCGCGGCCCTCGGCCTGGGGGTGTTCGGGGCGGTAGCCGATGACCGTGCCGAAGGTGAACGGCGCCTGACCGTCGGCCTGCAGCGCGTTGCGCAGCTGGGAGATCTCGTTGCGGGTGGTCTCCAGCAGGTCGGTCATCCGCTGGTTGTTCCGCCCGGCGCTCTGCAGCTGCGCCTCGAGCTGCTTGGAGCGGCTGCGCAGCGTGTCCAGCTGGCGGTGCGCCTGGGAGAGCCGCTCCTGCTGCAGCTGCGCCTCACGGGTCTGCGCCGGGGCCTGCGCGGGCTCCGGGTCAGGGGTCCGTGCCGGGTGGCGCTCGGTGCTGTGCTCGGTGTTTCGCTCGTTGCCTGTCTGCTCACTCACGGGTGAACACCTCCTTGGCCTGGGCGGCGATCTTCTGTGAATAGGCCGCAGCCTTGCGGGCCTTCTTCCCGGAGACGGTCCGGGTCTTCAGGCTGGCCTCGTCCCAGACGACGTCGGGGTCGTTGGCCGGCCAGGCGGCGTGGTCCTCCTCGCTGACCACGGAGACCTTCTCGCGCTTCTTCAGCTGGAGCGGGGTCTGGTCGTCGGCGAGCCGACGGGCCGAGAGCAGGAAGCCGGTGTGGGCGACCATCCGGTGATCGGGGCGCACGGCGAGGCCGTCGAGGTGCCAGGTGCGCAGCATGGTCTCGTGCGCCTCGGGCTCGGTGAAGCCTTCTGAGGAGCGGATCTCTTCGGCCAGCCGGGACAGCTGGGTCACCGAGGCGACGTAGCTGACCCAGACGCCGCCGGGCGCCAGCACGGTCTTCACCGCGTCCAGGCACTCCCAGGGGGCGAGCATGTCCAGCACCACCCGGTCCACGCTTCCGGGCTCCTCCACGGTGAGGACCTCCTCCTGCATGTCGCCGAGGTAGACCTCCCAGCCGGGGTGGGATTCACCGAAGAACGCCTCGACGTTGCCCACGGCGATGTCCTTGAAGTCCTCGCGCCGCTCGAACGAGTGCAGCACCCCGCTCTCCCCCACCGCGCGCAGCAGCGAGATGGACAGAGCGCCGGAGCCCACGCCGGCCTCGACCACGCGGGCGCCGGGGAAGATGTCGGCGACCTGGACGATCTGGGCGGAGTCCTTGGGGTAGACCACGGTGGCGCCGCGCGGCATCGAGAGCACGAAGTCGTTGAGCAGCGGGCGCAGCACCTGGTACTCGTGGCCGGCGTCGTTGGCCACCAGGATGCCTTCGCTGGCGCCGATGAGCAGATCGTGGCGCAGCACGCCCTGGTGGGTGTGCCATTCCCCGCCGGGCTGCAGCGTGATGGTGCTGGGCCGGCCCTTGCGGTCGGTGAGCTGCACGCGCTGGCCCGCGCGCAGCGGACCCGAGCGCATATGGGCCCCGATGGGACCGGAGGGGGTCGTCGCCGGGGACTCGCCGGAGGTGCTCGTGGTCACTGAATCTCGCTCTCTGAGGTGCTGCGGCTCCGCCGACCATGATCCGGTCCGGGCGGACGTATCGTCTGCGTTCAGCCTATCCCTGTCACGGCCTGGCCATCAGCGCGGAGCGATCCCCCGTCGGACCCGGAGGCAGCAGTCGTGGTCGGCGCCAGCGGAGCTGAGGCTCAGCGCGGCCGTTTCAGCCGCGCATTGGCCACCCGCACGTTCTCCGAGGCGCCCTGCCAGATGAAGAAGCTGACCATCACCGCCACGACGACGACGACCAGGCTCACCTCGCGCACCCCGGTGATCACCACGACGGCCAGTCCGACAAGCAGCGCGACGACGACGAGGCGCCCGGCCCATCCGGCGGCGCGCATGCCCCGGTCCTGATCTCCGGTGGCGGCCCAGACTGCGGACTCCACGATCCGTCCGCCGTCCAGCGGCAGCCCGGGGAGCAGGTTGAAGATCCCGACGAAGAAGTTCACCAGCACGGTGACCTGGACCAGCATGGCGGTGACCCCGGTGAGCTCGAGCGCGCCGGAGAGGTAGAAGCCGAGTCCGGCGATGACCAGGTTGGCGGCGGGGCCGGCCAGGGAGACCGCGAGAGACTTCGACGGTGTGGCGCGGTGGGCCAGGAACTCGGTGTGTCCGCCCCAGAGGTTGAGCTCGATCTCGGTGGCGGGCCAGCCGAAGGAGCGCGCGGCCAGCGCGTGGGCGAGCTCATGGGCCAGCACCGAGAACATCAGCAGCACCGCGTAGCCCAGCGCCACCAGGTAGGCCAGGACGCCCAGCTCAGGGAAGATCCGCTGCACCTGGGGTCCGAAGAGCACCACGATGACGGCGCTGACCAGGAACCAGGAGGCGCGGAACCGCACCGGGATGCCGGCGATCCGCACCCGGGTCGTCGCCTTCTTGCGCCGTCTGCCGGGGCTTGCGGTCATCGGGCCAGGAGCCGTTCGAGGTCTGCCGCGCTCACGCCCGCCAGCCCGTCAAGGGTCTGCCAGCGCGCATCCGCGGGGATCGGGGTGTAGTGCGGGACCGCGATGGTGACCAGTCCGGAGTCAGAGGCGGCGGTGACCCCGGGGACCGAGTCCTCGATCGCGATGCAGCGGCTCATCTGCAGCGGCTCCCCGCTGCGCTGTCCGTGGTCGCCGGACATCCTGGTGAACGCCTGCTGATAGGCCTCCGGATCCGGCTTGCCGCGGCTGACCATGTCCCCGCTGACGATGAACTCCAGCTGCCCCGCCGGAAGCGCGGCGACGATCGCCTCGGCCAGCGGCTTCTCGCTCATCGTGACCAGGGCGCAGCGCACTCCGGCGGCGCTGAGTTCCGCGAGCAGCTCGCGGGCTCCGGGACGCCAGGGCATCTCGGCGACGGCGCGCTCCGCGACCCGGGTGATGAGGTGGTCGATGATCTCGCGCACCGTCATGTCCACCCCGGCCTCGCGCAGCATCAGGGCGCTGTAGCTCAGCGCCTGCCCGACCAGCCCGTGCGCCTGTTCCTGGGACCAGGTGCCGCCGTGGGCCTCGACCAGGGCGCGCTGCTCCCAGATCCAATACGGCTCGGTGTCCACCAGCGTGCCGTCCATGTCCCAGAACACGGCCTGAAGCTCCCCGGAGAGCGCCTCAGGGGCGGCGGAAGCACCGGAGGTCTGGTGCTGAACAGTGGCAGAAGAGGTCGAAGGCATGGGCTCAATCGTACGCTTCCCGTGGGGTCACCAGGGGGATAGTGTGAGAAGCGTGAGCGACGAGACAGCGCCTCAGGACTCCTCCCCCGAGGACTCCGGCGAACCCCAGGCGGCCGGAGAATCCGCGCTGCCCGAAGGCTTCGCACAGCGCTTCGCCGAGCACCTGCGCGCCAACCAGACCGCCGCGGTCACCGGCGAAGGTGAAGCTCCCCGCTCGCGGCCCACCGTGATGGTGATGGCCTTCGAGGGGTGGAACGACGCCGGCGCGGCCGCCTCCTCCGCGGTGCGCGCGGTGGGACAGGCCTGCGGCGCCGAACTGGTCGGCAAGGTCGACGACGAGGGGTACTACGACTACCAGTTCTCCCGGCCCAAGGTGCGCAGCTCCGGGGGGCACCGGGAGATCATCTGGCCCTCCACCAAGATCTACCGGGCCAGACCGGCCCGGGCGGCGGTGGATCTGCTGCTGGTCCACGGCGTGGAGCCGAGCTTCCGCTGGCAGGCCTTCACCGCAGATCTGCTGACCCGCGCCGCGGAGAACGACGTCTCCGGGATCATCCTGGTCGGCGCGCTGCTGGCCGATGTGCCGCACACCCGCCCGATCCCGGCCTCGCTCTCCAGCGAGGACGTCGCGCTGCAGGAGATCCTGGACATCGATGAACCCACCTATGAGGGTCCCACCGGGATCGTCGGGGTGCTCGCGCACACGGCGGCTCAGGCCGGGCTTCCCGCCGTCTCGCTCTGGGCGGCGATTCCGCACTATGTGGGTCAGGCGCCCTCACCGAAGGCGCAGCTGGCGATCATGCGGGAGCTCGAGGATCTGCTCGGGCTGACCCTCGATGAGAGCGAGGTCGTCGAGGATGCCGAGGCCTGGGAGCGCGGGGTCGATGATCTGGCCGAGGAGGACGCCGAGATCGCTGACTACGTCAAGCGTCTTGAAGAGGCCACCGACACCACGAATCTGCCTGAGGCCAGCGGCGAGGCCATCGCGCAGGAGTTCGAACGCTACCTGCGCCGACGCAAGCGCCCCGAGGGCTGATCGCGTCAGACGCTTCAGCCGGCGGTCTCTGCCGGCGCCTACCGGCTTGGCCGGCGTCGTCAGCCGGCGGTCTTGGCCTTGGTGGCATGCCCGCTGTGCGCAGGAGTCGCTTCCTGGAGCTCGATGCCCAGCAGCGCCTTGACCACCGCGATGACCCGCGCCCGGCTGGTGCGGCCGGCGAGCTGGCCGGTGGCCCACATGTCGAGGGTGTCCAGGGCCGCCGGAGCGTTGAGGTTCTGTGAGAGGGCCGAGTGCAGCGCGTGCTGCAGGTCCTCGGGCACGGCGCCGGCGGTCCCGAGCTCGCCGTAGCCGTCGGTCTCCGGAGCCGCGTCCAGCGCGGCGTTCCAGCGCTCCCAGCGCTGCGCCGCGGCGTCGAGCAGGTCGGGCGTGTAGTTCCACTCCGCGCGGTAGTGGTGGCTGAGCAGCAGCGTGCGGATCACCTGCGGGTCGACCCCTTCGGCGCGCATCCGGGAGGAGAGCACCAGGTTGCCCTTGGACTTCGACATCTTCTCTCCGTCGAGGCCGACCATCCCGGCGTGCAGGTAGGTCTGGGCCAGCGCCACGCCGTCGGCGGCGGTGGCGTGGGCGGCGCTGAACTCGTGGTGCGGGAAGCGCAGGTCGGAGCCGCCGCCCTGGACCATGAACGGCGCGGGCAGGTGGCGGCGGGCGATCACCGAGCATTCGATGTGCCAGCCGGGGCGGCCCTGGCCGAGGCTCTGACCGTCCCAGTGCGGCTCGGAATTGCGGCGCGCACGCCACAGCAGCGGATCCAGCGGGTCGCGCTTGCCGACCCGTTCGGGGTCTCCGCCGCGCTGCGGGAAGAGCTCTTCCATCTCGGCGCGGTCGTAGTGGCCGATGCTGCCCAGCGTCCACGGGGTGGTGGCCTGGGCCGCCGTGGTGTCGAAGTAGATGTCGAAGGATTCCGGCTCACCGGGAGTCACGCCGTCGGCCAGCTCCTCCAGCGGCACCGGCACCGGGTAGCCCATGCCGAGCTCGACCAGCTGGGCCACGTCGTGGGCGACGACCGGGATGGTCTCCACCGCGCCCAGATAGGTGTCGGGGGCGATCACGCCCAGGGCGGCCATGTCCTCACGGAAGAGCTCGGTCTGCTCCTTGGCGAGTTCGAACCAGTCCACGCCGGTGGCGGTGGCGCGCTCCAGCAGCGGGTCGTCGATGTCGGTGACGTTCTGCACATAGTTCACGCGCAGTCCGGCGGCGCGCCAATAGCGCACCAGCAGGTCGAACTGGACGTAGGTGTTCGCGTGGCCCAGGTGCGTGGCGTCATAGGGGGTGATGCCGCAGACGTAGAGGGACCCCACGCCGTCGGTGGACTCCACCGGGACCAGAGCGTCCGCCGAGGTGTCGTGCAGCTGCAGGGTCTCCGGCAGCGCAGGCAGGGTGGGCACGTCCGGGGAGGTCCACGATTTCACGCAGAGGTCCTTTCACCAGTGGGGCAGCCCGGCAGGTGATCGGCAGCGTTGAGCCGCCGCGGAACCCGCTGCCGGGAAGAGAGTCGTTATTGACTGAACGCCGATCAGGCGTTGATGATTCCGAGGCCCAGCATGACGTACACGAACAGGCCCAGCAGAATCCGGTAGTTCACGAACAAGGTGTAGGAGTTCGTGGAGACGTATTTGAGGAACCAGCCGATGATCAGATAGGCCACGAAGAACCCGACGACCGTCGCGACCATGGTCTGGCCCATCGTGTAGGGGCCGGTCTGCTCCCCCAGCGAGCCGAAGAGCTTGTAGAACCCGGAGCCGAAGACCGCCGGGATCGCCAGCAGGAAGGAATACCGGGCGGCGGCCTCACGGGTGTAGCCCATCAGCAGACCCGCGGTGATCGTGCCGCCGGAGCGGGAGACCCCGGGGATCAGCGCCATGGCCTGGGCGAAGCCGAAGATGATGCCGTCCCGGACGCTGAGCTGATCCAGCGGTTTGCGCTGCTTGCCGTAGGCGTCGGCGAAGGCCAGGAGCACGCCGAAGATCACCAGCATCGTCGCAGTGAGCCAGAGCGTGCGGAAGACCGATTCGATCATGTCCTCGAGGAGCAGCCCGAGCACGACGATCGGGACGGTGCCCACGATGATGAGCCAGCCCATCCGCACATCGGCGTCGGAATGGGGCAGCTTGCCCATCAGGGCGGCGAACCAGGCCTTCACGATCCGCACGATGTCACGCCAGAAATAGACCAGCACCGCGAATTCGGTGCCGAGCTGGGTTATCGCGGTGAACGCCGCGCCGGGGTCAGCGGCGCCAGGCAGGAACTCCCCCACGATCCGCAGGTGCGCGGAGGATGAGACGGGGAGGAACTCGGTGAGGCCCTGCACCAGGCCAAGAATGATTGCTTCTATCCACTGCACAGGCCGAGCTTAGAGCATCGGAGTCTGCTTGCCGGTGACCGACCACAGTGGCGAAGATCACGCGGGGCTGTGAACCCGCTGAAAGACCTCTGGAGATGCTCTGGGAGAGGACCGGGGTGCTGGGTCTGCTGGAGTCGCTGAGCGCCTAGCGCTCCTCGTCCTCCTCGTAGACCTCTGCCTCGCCGTCGTCGTCTTCTTCTTCTTCGAGCTCGTCGTCGCTGTCATCGTCGTCGTCGTCATCGTCGCTGTCGTCCTCGTCGCTGTCGTCCTCGTCGTAGAGGTCCAGCGGGGTGACCTCGCCGCTGGCGGCGAAGAGCGCGTCTTCGTAGGCTTCGAAGGCGTCGGAGATCTCGTAGAACGCGGACTCCACTGCCGGATCCTCATTCCCACGGCGGTTCAGCGAGGCGGAGAGGTGCTCTTCGAGAGCGTTCGTCAGCGCGTTGAGTGCCACGCGAGGATCCATAGTCATATGCTCACCGTACCAACGAGACACCACTTCGGTAAGTCCTGGTTGAGACCTCGGATCGAGACTCTGTCCGACGTAGGCTGAAGCTTCTCCACGAAAGTGACGGTGAACCTCTGATGACCCAGCAGAACTGGTGGTCCCAGCCCATGGCCGAGCTCTACACCACGACCGACGACGCCGGCCCCACCTGGGAATACATGGTCATCACCTGCCAACCGCAGGAGTCGCTGAAAGAGGTTCGCCGCCGGGTCACCGACCACGCGGAGTACGGCAAATGGGAGCTGCGCCGCTCCATGATCTATACCGGCGGAATGCGTCGATACTGGCTGCGCCGCCGGGTGATGCGGGTCCAGCGCACGCTGTAGGGCAGTCAGGTGGTGACGCGGCCCGGAGGTCGGCTCAGCGCAGGCCGGTCTCCGCGGGCCGGTCAGCACAGGCCGGTCAGAGGGGGCGGCTCAGAGCGGGCCGAGGGTGTAGTTCGCCAGCGTCCGGTGCGCCGATTCGTCGTCGGAGGGGTGGTGGATCCCGGCGAGCACGTCGC
Organism: Nesterenkonia sp. AY15; assembly: GCF_022565855.1. NCBI lineage: Bacteria > Bacillati > Actinomycetota > Actinomycetes > Micrococcales > Micrococcaceae > Nesterenkonia > Nesterenkonia sp. AY15. Next base: position 96,574 of record NZ_JAJOYV010000007.1, read on the forward strand.
GGTAGAGCCGGCTGAGCTCGGACTCGCGGTGGTACTGCGCTCCCCCGCTGACTCCCAGGACCAGGTCCAGCACCTTCCGCGCGGTCCGCGTGGCGCTGGTGCGCAGCGCCGCCAGCCGGGGCGACCAGGAGGCGCCGTGCTCGGCTCCTGCTTCGATCTCTGCGGCGAGTCCGCGCAGCTGAGAATCCAGGGACAGCTGGGCCAGCTGAGCCTCGGCCAGCTTGTACCGGGCGTCGGGGTCCCGGTCCATGGTCTCCCCGCTGAGCAGCGAGCGGCGCTGGGCCACCAGCTCCGCGCCCAGGGTCAGCGCGCGGTCCCCGATCCCGGTGTAGACCGCGGCGAGCAGGGTCAGGAACGAGGAGAAGATCGCGAAGACCAGCGGGTCCGGGTTCGGTCCCACCGGGAGCCGTCGCACGATCCGCTCCGCCGGGATCCTGGCCCCTTCCAGGGCGGTGGCGTGGGACTGGGTGGCGCGCATCCCGAGGGTGTCCCAGTTCTCGATGGTGCGCCAGCCCGGGGCCTCGCGCTCGAGGAACCCGAAGATCAGCGGGGTCTCCCCCTCCTGCCCGGTGGCGGCGGTGTCCTTGCCGAAGAGGCCCAGCCGGGTCCAGACCGGGGACAAGGTGGTGAAGATCTTGGTGCCGGTGAAGCTGACCGCGCCGTCGTCGTCAAGGACTGCCTGGGTCGTGGAGTCGAAGAGCACCGCGTCGTTGCCGGCCTCGGAGATGCCGAAGGCGAAGATCTCCCCGGCTGCGGCCTCCTTCAGCACCTGCTCGAAGGCGTCGTGCCCGCCGGCGACCATGCTGCGCGCCACGGACACCCAGATGTGGTGCATGTTCACCGCGAGCGCCGTGGCCGGTGCGGCGGCCGCGAGCCGACGCTGCGCGGCGACGAGGGTCGGCAGGTCCCAGTCGAGCCCGCCCATCTGCGCCGGGACCATGGCCCGCAGGTACCCGGCCTCGGTGAGCTCGGCGAGGTCCTCGTGGCAGAACTCGTTGCGGGCGTCGTATCCGGGGGCGCGGGCGGCGATGCGCGCCAGCAGCTCCGGGCTCAGCACGGTGGTGACGGGGTCCATGGTGCGCTCCTGCGGTGGGGGCTCGGGTGTTGCTTGGAAGGTGATGTGCCGGCGCGCAGCTCAGGGCCGTCCGCCGGGGTCGTCTGCTGCGGTACTTACTGGACGGCGAGGAAGCGGTGCAGCACGCGGACGCCGAAGGTCAGCGCCTCGGTGGGGACCCGTTCGTCCACGCCGTGGAACATGCCGGTGAAGTCCAAGTCGGCGGGGAGCTGCAGCGGGGCGAAGCCATAGCCGGAGATCCCCAGCGAGGCCAGGTGCTTGTTGTCGGTGCCGCCGCCGAGCATGTAGGGCAGCACCACGGCCTCGGGGTCCTCGGCCTTCAGCGAAGCGACCATCTGTTCGACCAGCAGCCCGGAGAAGGGGACCTCCAGCGAAGGCCCGCCGTTGAGCAGCTCGAAGCTGACCTTCTCCCCGGCCAGCTCCTTGAGCTTCGCGGCGACCTGGTCGTCCTGCTCCGGGAGGGTGCGCGCGTCGACCAGCGCGGAGGCGGAGCCGGGGACCACGTTGTGCTTGTAGCCGCCCTCGAGCAGGGTCGGGTTGGAGGTGTTGCGCAGCGTGGCGGAAATGAACTTCGAGGCGCTGCCGGTGGCCTCGAGCAGCTTCGAGGGGTCCTTCTCGTCGAACGGGATCCCGGTGAGCTCGGAGAGCTGCTCCATCAGTGCCCGGGTGGTCTTGGTGTAGTCCAGCGGCCATTCGTATTCGCCGATGGCGGCCACGGCCGCGCCGAGCCGGACCACGGCGTTGTCGCTGTGGACGGCCGAGCCGTGCCCGGCGGTGCCGGAGGCGGTCATCTTGGTCCAGTGCAGCCCCTTCTCCCCGGTCTGGATCAGGTAGGCGCGCTGGCCGGCGACGTCGGTGGAGAACCCGCCGACCTCGCTGATGGCCTCGGTGGCCCCGTCGAAGACCTCGGGGTGGTGCTCGACCATCCATTTCGCGCCGAACCTGCCGTTGTCCTCCTCATCGGCGAAGAAGGCGAAGATCAGGTCGCGCTGGGGCTGGTGGCCCTCGCGGTGCATCCGCAGCATCGCGGCGAGGATCATCGCGTTCATGTCCTTCATGTCCACAGCGCCGCGGCCCCAGATCATCCCGTCACGGATCTCCGCGGCGAAGGGGTCGACCTGCCAGTCCTCCGCCTGGGCGGGGACGACGTCGAGGTGCCCGTGCACCACCAGCGCGCCGAGCTCCGGGTCGGCGCCCTTCATCCGGGCCACCACCGAGGTGCGCCCCGGAGCGGATTCGTAGATCTCCGGCACCAGCCCAGCCTGACGCATCACCGCGGCGCAGTATTCTGCGGCCTCGCGCTCCCCGTTGGACCTGCCCTCGCCCCAGTTGGAGGTGTCGAAGCGGATCAGGTCGCGGCAGAAGTCGATGACCTCGGTCTCGGCTGCTGCGGCGGGATCTGCGGGATTCGTGCCGGGGGCGATGCTCACAGGGCGTCTCCTGGGGTTGGGATTCTTCTGCCATCAGCCTATCGAGTCTGACTTGCCCAGGCCCTGTTCAGCTCGCGTGTGCTGGGCGGGGTGGGGGCTCGGCTATGCTCCGGAGATGATCATCAGAACAGTCCTCATGTGGCTCGGCCGCAAAGTCTTCCGCACCGTGCGCAGCCGTTCAGGCCGCAACCCCGGCAACCCCGGCGCAGGCACCGCCCCGCGCTGACACTTCTCTTCCGTCCCCGTTGAGGGGCGAACCTTCCCGTTGAGGGGCGGATTCTCCGACCAGTTGGGCCCGAAATGGCCCGATGCAGTCGGAGAATCCGCCCCTCAGTGCGTGGTGGTGGGTGTTCTTCTGCTCCATCACCGCGATCTGCCAAACTTCTGGATCGCCGCAGGCCCGGACCCTCTACATGGGCCTGGGTGAAGAGCATTCCTTTGACGCACGCTTCGCTGAGCTAGGTGCGACCCCCGTTGAGGGGCGGAATCTCCGGGTAGTTCACCCCAAGATCCGGGTCGAATGGTCGGAGAATCCGCCCCTCAACGCCTGGATCGGGCCTTGGGCTGCTCTGTTCTGACACCCTCGTCATCATCATGGCCAAGTCCCGCGGCGAACTCGGTCAGCTGCTGGGCCGCGAGGCGGAGATACCGGTTGATCGCTGCCTGCTCCTGGGCGGTGAAGTGGGCCGGCAGCTCATCGAGGGAGTCGAAGAGCGGCTTGAGCTAGGTCAGGATGCGGTCCACCCAGGCCAAGCGGCCCACGACGCGGCAGCGGCGAATCACTGAGGCGGCACGCCTGGCCGCGCTGGGCCAGCGGGCGAACCGACGGCGCCCCTCACCGCGCGGAACGGAGTGCGGACTGCCGGTCGAGGTGTTGGCGTCGCGCGAAGTTCAGAAGCACCCCGACGCCGAGCAGGACGCAGGTCAGCGCGGAACCACCGGCAGAGATGAAGGGCAGCGGCACCCCCACCACGGGAAGCAGACCGGTGACCATGCCGATGTTGAGGAACGCCTGACCGGCGATCCATACAGCCACGCCGGTGCCGATGAGGCGGATGAACCTGCCTTGGGATGCGGCGACCACCCGGAGGATTCCCAGCAACAGCACCGCGAAGAGTCCCAGCACCACCGCTGCGCCCAGCAGGCCGAGCTCCTCGCCGAGGATGCTGAAGATGAAGTCATGCTCTGCCTCCGGGAGGGAAGACCGGTGCCGGGACTCCCCCAGCCCGACACCCCAGAAGCCCCCTGAGGTGAGTGCAGAGAAGCCTTGTTCCCACTGCCGGCAGGGCCCGAGCGGATGATCACAGTTCAGGCGCAGCCAGGCAGAGACCCGCATCATCCGGTACGGCGTGGTCCACATCAGCAGGACCACCGCAGCCAGGGCGGCCCCCGCCGTGATGAGGAGGTATCGCTTGGCGATGCCAGCGCTGAACAGCAGGGCACCGACGATCAAGATGATGATCAGACTTGTGCCGAGATCGCCGCCCATCCAGACCAGTGTGAGCACCACGAGCGCCCCCGGCATCACGATCGGGACCAGCCAGTCAAGGAGCCTCCGGTCGCCGCTGGCTCTGCGGGTGAGAACCGTGGAGCCCCAGAGCACCAGCGCGAGCTTCGCCACCTCGGAGGGCTGACCCGTGATGGGGCCGAGCCGGATCCAATTGGTGCTCCCGCCGGCTTCGACACCCAGCGGCGTGACGACCATCAGCACCAGCAGCACGCAGGACAGCGCCATGAGCACCCAGCCGAGAGCCCCCAAGAGCTGCACCCTGACCCGGGAGACCAGCATCATCCCCAGCAGCCCGACCGCCGCCCACTCTGCCTGACCCCGGAACACGCCGGTGCTGCCCTCGGCGTCGCCGAAAGCGTTGATCGCGGTGATGGAGAACACCATGGTGAGCCCGATAGCGGTCAGCGCCAGGGTGGAGCCGAGGATCAGTGCGTAGTTGATGCGCGGGGTTCCTGCTGCGATCACCGACGACGAGCCGTGCTGCTCCTCCGCGGACCGGACATCAGACGGTTCTCGCCGAGGCGTCGAGGGGGCGTCCTCGGCATGGTGCTTCATCGGCTGCTCCGTCTCTGAACACGTGGCGAAGTCGGCGAGATGAACGGTCTGAAGTCTGTTGCCGAGACCTGCACCGCGACCGGGGAATCCGGCGCGGGTGGAGGCCCCTGCCGGGGACCGTATGACGCTAGCACACGGGCTTTTTCCAGGAGGAACCAGGTGCGCTCAAGGAGATGACGCGCAGCGCGTCGGCCAGGCGTGCCGGGCGACACGCCAGGATCGCAAGGTTTCCCCGCTCGGCTCGGCCAAGATGATTGCTCATTGTTGTTCACTTGAGAATCAGCGATATGTATGGTGTGAACATGCCTGACAGACGCTGGATTCCGGTATTCTCGACCGTCGGAGCGGCCCTGCTGCTCTCCTCCTGCGCGGCCGATGTTCCCGCCGAGAATGATCCTGCCGACGATGTCGCTGCGGCTGAGGAGCCGGCGTCGAGTTCCAGTGAGACCGCAGAGCTTGCGGCAGACACCAGCGACGAAGACGCCCCCGCCGAGTCAGATGCCGCCGGGCCGGGCACCGCGGATGCCGCTGAGGGTGACGCTGAGCATGACGCTGAGCAGCACCCCGGAGGCCAGCAGCTCATTGGCGGGCCCGATGGCGTGGAGTTCTTCTACATCTCTCCGGAGGAGGACGACGGCAGCGAGGTCTTCCATCTGCACTGCAACGACGACGAGGCGCTGGCCGCGAAAGCCGCGCACAACGACGGCGCCCAGCCTGCAGGTTGGCCGCAGGACTGGGACGGCAGCGGAGCGATGCCGGACCCGCTGTGCCACCCGGACTACCTGCAGATCGATGAGTGGGAACACCTGGAGTCCCACTTCGCCTGCTGGGAAGGAATCGAGACCTCGACGCTCGTGCGGGGCGGACAGTCCCAGGAAGAGGTCGACCAGAACCTGTGGCAGCAGTCCCAGGCCCGCGCCGACTGGGAGCCGAATCCCCCCGGGGCACCTGCGCGGAGCAGTGGGCACAGCACGACGGCGGTGACCCGGAGGACTACGCCGACCGAGGCAACGCCAACGACGGCTGAGCGGCGCCCCCTGCGTTGAGGGGCGGGGATGAGGACCCGAACCCTGGACAGGCCATACGCGCCGGTGCTTGAATCCTAACTATGTTAGGTGGAACTACGCGTGATAGGCAGGCCGAACGGCGTGAGGCCACGCAGCTCGAAATCCTCGACGCGGCCTGGTCCATGGCGCGTGAGGCCGGGCTCGCGGAGATCACCCTGCGCGGGGTGGCCGAGCGGGTCGGCATGCGCGCGCCGTCGCTCTATACGCACTTCGGATCCAAACACGCGATCTACGACGCCATGTTCGGGCAGGCCTGGGCCGAATGTCTCACGCAGTTCGAGGCCCTGCGGGACCAGGTCCCGGAGGACGCGCGCGAGGCGCTCCGGTTCATCGCGCGGAGCTTCTTCGACTTCGCCGTCAGCGACCTTCCCCGACATCAATTGATGAATCTGCGGACGATCCCGGGCTTCACCCCGAGCGCGCACAACTACGCCCCTGCCGTCGCCACGCTGGACCTCGCTCGCGAGATCTTCATTCGTCACGGCATCACGGCACAAGAGGACCTCGACCTGTTCACCGCGCTGGTAGGGGGCCTGGTGGATTCTCAACACGCCAACGATCCCGGCGGAGACCGCTTGGCTCGACTGCTCGACCGTGCCATCGACATGCTGGCCGACGACCTCGGCCTGCCCTGACTCCAGAACCACCCACTGCCTAAGGAGCAGTCATGAGCACCAAGCAGCAAGAGTTGACCCGGGAGGCCCGCCTCCCCCAGCTGGACCGCGCCCTCGCGACCCAGCTCGCCGCCACCGAATACGCGCGCATCGCCGATCTCTTGGACCAGCTCACCCCTGAACAGTGGGCCGCCCAGACCGACTGCCCCGAGTGGGATGTGCGCGCGATGGCCGGGCACATGCTGGGGATGGTCCAGATGGCGGCCTCGGTGCCCGAGATGATCCGCCAGCAGGCGACGGCCGCCCTGCGCGCACGGCGCCGCGGCGGCCTGCAGATCGATGCGCTGACCGCGCTCCAAGTCGAGAAGAACGCAGCGCTCACCGCCGAGGAGGTCGCCCGTCAGTACCGGAGGCTGAGCCCACAGGCTGTCCGCAACCGGCGCCGCTCACCGACGTTCCTGCGAAACCAGACCATGGAGGAGGAGACCGACGGGCGATGGACCTTCGGCTACCTGTTCGACGTGATCCTGACCCGCGACCCGTTCATGCACCGGATCGACATCACCCGGGCCACGGGCATGGAGATGCTCGCCACGGCCGACCATGAGGGCGTCATCGTCGACGACGCCGTCCACGAGTGGGCCCTGCGCCACGGGCGGCCCGTCGTCCTCGAGCTCAGCGGACCCGCCGGCGGGCACTGGACATTCGGCGACGGCGGGAACGCCGGCGGGGGCGGAGAGCACCTCGCCATGGACCCGTTTGAGTTCTGCCGCGTCACCAGCGGTCGCGCACCGGCGGCCGGGCTGCTCGCCACCCAGGTGCCCTTCTGAAGGAGGCAAGCAAAAGACCCCGGCCGACATGGATTGCTCCATGTCAGACCGGGGTCTCTGCTTCGTTCTCAGATGTGCGCGGAAGGGGACTTGAACCCCTACCCTCTTTACGAGGACTAGCACCTCAAGCTAGCGCGTCTACCTATTCCGCCACCCGCGCATCTTGTTTTTGCCTCAGAGGCAACGACAAGAAACATTAGCACGACGCTGAACTGGACCGCGAATCGTGGACCTCAGCCCCGTCGTCGGACTCTGTATCCTCCCAGCTCAGGGGACTCTGGCGGTCCATTCTGGAGTGCTGAACTTCTCCTTCACCAGCTGTTCGGCGCGGGCCAGCTCCTCGGGACGGATCTCGGCGATCCGCGCCCCGTACTTGGTGGCGAAGGTCTGCACGAACGCGTCCAGGATCTCCGCTCGGGCCAGCCCGGTCTGGCTGCGCAGCGGATCCACCCGCTTCGCTGCGGAGGTGATCCCCTTGTCGGAGATCTTCTCCCGCCCGATGCGCAGCACCTGGAGCATGTCGTCGGCGTTCATGTCGTAGCTCATGGTCACGTGGTGCACCATTCCGCCGCTGGCCAGTCGCTTCTGCGCGGCCCCGCCGATCTTGCCCTCGGTGGAGACGATGTCGTTGAGCGGCTTATACGAGGCGGTGATCCCGATCGAGGTCAGCGCCTCCATCGCCCAGGCGTCCAGGAACGGGTAGGAGTCGGCGAAGCTGAGCCCGTCCACCAGGGACTGCGGCACCGAGAGCGAGTAGGTGACGAAGCTGCCCTCGTCCATGTACATCGCTCCCCCGCCGGTGATCCGCCGCACCACGGTGGCGTCGAGCCGCTCGGCGGCCTCGGAGTCGACCTCGTTGACCAGGGACTGGAAGGAACCGATCACCACGGCCCGGCCGGCGTAGTCCCACATCCGCATCAGCGGCGGCCGGGTGCCGCGGCCCACCTCCTCGGTGAGGACCTGATCCAGCGCCACGTGCATCTCCACGGGCATCTGCACCGCCGGCATGACCTCCCAGTCGTGGTCCTCCCAGCGGGTGGCATGGCCCAGGGCGCGGCGCACCGCGGTGGCGACGGCGTATTCGTCGAAGCCGAACATATGGGCCTCCGCGGGCAGCTCGGCGCGCACGGATTCGGCGATCTCCTCCCGGGTGGCGCGGGTCGGCAGCCCGATCAGCGCGGCGTTGAGCGAGTCCAGCGCCTCATCGGGCTCCAGGAAGAAGTCCCCGTTGACCGAGGCGGCGGTGATGTGCGCGTCGCGCGGGTGGGTGCGGGGATCAAGGTCGGTGTGGAGGTCGACGACGACGAGCTTGCCGCCCACGACCTTGTACTCCCCGTGCTGCTGATGCGTGTCCGTCATGGGGCAATCCTATTCCTGCCGGTGATAGGGCGAGCAGGGGCAGGAATGTTTCACCACCGGGAATCACGGGGGTTCCCCCGTAGTCCCCGCGGGGGTTCGCCCATCACTGTGATGCAGGGCCGGCCTCCCGACCTAGCGTGGTCAGTGCACCGTGACAGGCGCCCCTCCGTTCCAGGGGCGCCCTGAACATCTGCGATGTCGGACCTCGGGGAGCTGCAGAGCCGACGGGCATGCGCCGTCCCCGTGATCGACAGAGCCCCACGTTTGGAGTAGATCTATGAAAATTGGCAACCGCATACCCTGTGATTACTTCGAGACGCAGGGGAAGGGTGAGAGTGATGTGACCATCCACGCGGGGTCCTACCACCTGGCACTCCACGACGCCGGGATCGAGATGGCGAACATCATGACGTACAGCTCGATCCTGCCGAAGACTGCGGTGCTGAAGGAGTATCCCGGTCGCAAGGCGATCGCCCACGGCGAGGTGATGGAGTCCATCGTGGCTGAGTTCTCGTGCGGCCCGGGCGAGCGGGCCACCGCAGGGATCATCTACGGACTGCTCCACGATGAGAACGGGGAGAAGCAGGGCGGCCTGGTGTGCGAGTTCGGCGGGGGGATGGGCGAGGAGGACGTCAAACCTCATCTTCGCGACATGCTCGATGAGCTGTACTACAACGGCTACCAGCACTTCGAGCTGAGCGGCATCCGCTACATCGTGGAGTCGATCGTCCCCTCCAAGGCCTATGGCACCGCGATCGCGGCGCTGTGCTTCATGAACTACATCTACCCGGTGGTCGCTGACGACTGAGAGCACCCGCGCAGCGGTGACCCTGCAGGACAGTTCCGGGTCAGCCAGGCTCGCACTGCGCACCGGCGCCGTCGTCGCTTCCAGCCCACACGACGCCGCCTCCGGGGCAGAGCGCCACTTCGAACGCCATCCCCTCCCGCTGGGCCCGCAGATGGCGTCCGTCGTCCTCGATCACTTCCCAGCCCGCCTCGGGCAGCGCTGCCCGATAGTGCTCGAGCACATCGACCTCTTCGGAGACCACCAAGCTGCGGTCACAGCCATCGACCCCACTGGCGCCGCCGCCGCCGAAGTGTCCGACGTGTTCGATGGAGTCGAATGCCCGCTGGGACTCACGCTCTGCAGCGGCAGCGGGTTCACCCGAACCCTCGGTCACGCATTGCGGAACGGCGTCGTACTGGGCCTCAGTCTTCTGCTGGAGCGCCACGGGGGTGAGAGCAAGCATCCCGAGCAGCATGAGGACCGGGATGGCGACGGCCGTCCACCGCATCCACGGTCGCGGTGAGAGCACCAGGGCGCACACGGCGACGACCCCGACCAGCACGAGAGCTGCTCCGGAGAGGCCGGCCGTAAATCCCCAGACCAGGCCCTCGACTGCACTATGCGTGATGATGCCGTACTCAGCCGTGAAACTGTGATGGACCAATACCCCAAGCAGCGCCAGCGCTGCCGCTGCCACGAGCAGCACCGCCGCGGCGGTGTTCCGGCCGGTCTTGGTCATGACTCATTCTAGTCGGCGTTGCGCCTCACTGCCCAGGGCCTTGAGACAGCAGCAGGGCCGCAGTCGAGGTGACTGCGGCCCTGCTGAGGATGCTTGAGACGCCAGAAGCGTGAACTGCCTACTTCTTGCCGCCGAAGCCCTTGAAGCGTGCGTTGAAGCGCTCGACGCGACCCTCGGAGTCCATGATGCGCTGCTTGCCCGTGTAGAACGGGTGCGAGGCGGCGGAGATCTCGACGTCGATGACCGGGTAGGTGTTGCCGTCTTCCCACTCCATGGTCTTCTTCGAGGAGGTGGTGGAGCGGGTGAGGATCTTCTCACCGGAGGCCAGGTCGTTGAAGATGACCGGCTCGTACTTGGGGTGGATATCAGACTTCATGGAGTGTGTCCTTTTCATCTGCCGCTGGATTTTGCCAGAGGCGTGGAACTGAGGGTGGGCCGAGTTTGGACCAACACAGCACTATATCAAATCGGCCGTGCCCCTGTCCGGCGCCGGTCGCGAAGAACCTAACCCTCCCGGGTGGTTGAGTTTTCCGGCGGGTAAGTAGTAGCCGGAAAACTCAACCACCCGGGAGGGTCAGAGGAGGGGTCAGGCGACGAAGAGGTTGCGCAGCATCACGAAAAGCGCCACCAGGCCCAGGGTGACGATGATCATTCGCAGCACCAGCGGCGAGAGGCGGCGTCCCACCCAGGCGCCGATGAGGCCGCCCAGCGTGGAGCCCACGGCGATGACCACCACCACCTCCCAGAGGATCACGCGGTCCCCGGCTTCGCGCAGCACATAGTCCACGAACACGTAGCTGATCGCGGCGGTGAGGTTCACGACGGCGACCAGCAGGTTCTTCACGCCGTTGGCCTGTTGGATGTTGGCCATCAGGAAGATCCCGAGGATGCCCATGAGCAGGATCCCCTGCGCGGCGACGAAGTAGCCGCCGTAGATGCCGGCCGCGAAGACCAGCAGCATCAGCGCCAGGCTCACCGTGGGCATCGAGGGCCTGCCCGCCGTGGGCGCGTCACCCGCACCGGATTCGGCCGGCCGGGAAGTTCCGGCAGCCCCGGAAGTTCCGGCGGCCCCGGCGTCGGACTCCCGGGCCGCGGCGCGCGCCCGGACCCAGGCCGAGAGTCTGGGCTGGGCGATGACGAAGCCCAGCGAGACCACGATCAGGATCGGGGCGACCCTCCCGAAGATCTCCTCGGGCAGGGTGATCAGCAGCGTGGCGCCGATGACGCCGCCCAGGATCGAGGCCGGCACCAGCTTCACCAGCACCGACTTCACCTGCCGGATCTCGCGCCGGTACCCCCAGGCGCCGGTGAAGTTGCCGGCGATGAGGCCCATCGCATTGGAGACCGTGGCCGAGACCGGCGGCACTCCCATGGCGACCAGCACCGGGAAGGTCACCAGGGTGCCGGAGCCGACCACCGTGTTGATCGCGCCGGCCCAGATCCCGGCCACCAGGATCAGCAGCAGCTGCGCGACGCTGAGCTCGTTCAGGAAGAAGTCAGCGAGCGCCTCCATCAACCACGAGCCTGCGACAGCCCAGCCGCCGGAGCAGCCATGGAGCCGGCCACAGCCGCCTCGGGCTGCTTCTTGAAGGCCGAATAGCGCCCGTCGCGGTGGATCAGATCAAGCTCGGTGTCAAAGGTGGTGGAGAGGTTCGCCGAGGTCATGGTCTCCTCGATCGGTCCCGCGGCGACGGTCTTGCCGTCGCGCAGCAGCAGCACGTGGGTGAAGCCGGGCGGGATCTCTTCGAGGTGGTGGGTGACCAGCACGGTGGTGGGAGCCTCTTCGCTGCGGACCAGCTCGCTGGTCCGCGCCACGAGCGCCTCGCGTCCGCCCAGGTCCAGTCCGGCGCCGGGCTCGTCGAGCAGCAGCAGCTCTGGGTCGGTCATCAGCGCCCGGGCGATCTGGACCCGCTTGCGCTCCCCCTCGGAGAGGGTGCCGAAGGGACGGTCGAAGACCGTGCCCACGCCCCACTCGTTGAGCAGCGCGAAGGCCCGGCGCTCATCGAGCTGCTCGTACTCCTCGCGCCAGCGTCCGGTGACCCCGTAGGCGGCGGTGACGACGACGTTGAGCGCCGTCTCCTGCATCGGGACCGTGGTGGTCAGCGAGTTGGAGCTGAAGCCGATCAGCGGGCGCAGCTCGAAGACGTCGACGGCGCCGAGCTGCTCATCGAGGATCTCGGCCGTACCGGTGGTCGGGAACATCCGGGCGGCGGCGATCTGCAGCAGAGTGGTCTTGCCCGCCCCGTTCGGCCCCAGAATCACCCAGCGCTCGTCCTCGTTCACCGTCCAGGAGACGTCATCGAGGAGTTTCTTGCGCCCGCGGCGCACGCTGACATTCTGAATATCGAGGACAGGGCTCATGGGCCCAACACTATCGAACCCGATGAGGCGCTATAGGCTGAACACGCTATGACTGCGCACCCTCACCATGATCTCCGCACACCTGATCTGCCCAGCCCTGATCTCCCCCACGGCACGGTGGCCATGTTGGCGGCCGCTGAGCTGGACGGGCCGCTCATCCGCTCGCTGACCCACGAGTTCTCCCGGCGCGGCGTCGTGCACAGCGTGGAGCTGCGCCAGGTCCCGCTGGGCGACGGCACCGAGGTCTCCGCCGTGCGCTGGTCCCTGACGCTCGATGACTCCGATGACTCCTACGGCTCGCAGCTGGCGGTCTCGCTGCTCGAAGACGCCGCTCATCAGCTCGAGGGCACGGTCACCCAGACGGTGCTGCCCGCCCCGCGGCGGGCCCAGCTGCACGCCGAGGACGGCCGGCTGATGCTGCTGATGGACGTGGACTCCACGCTCATCGACCAGGAGGTCATCGAGCTGCTGGCCCGCGACGCCGGCCGCGAGGCCGAGGTCGCCGAGGTCACCGAGCGCGCGATGCGCGGAGAGATCGACTTCGCGGCCTCGCTGCACCAGCGGGTCCAGGCGCTCACCGGACTGCCCGAGGGCGTGATCGATTCCACCCTCGCCGCGATCACCCCCACGCAGGGCGCCCGCGAGCTGCTCGCAGACCTGCGCCGCCGCGGCTGGCCCAGCTACGCCGTCTCCGGCGGGTTCCTCCAGGTGCTGGCTCCGCTGGCCGCTGATCTGGGGCTCACCGGCTACCACGCCAATGACCTGGCCATCTCGGCGCAGGGAACCCTGGAGGGGACCGTCCGGGGCGCCGTCGTCGACCGTGCGGCCAAGAGGGAGTATCTTGAACAGTGGTCGGCGTCACAGGGCCTGCTCCCCCGCAATGTGGTCGCCGTCGGCGATGGCGCCAACGACCTGGACATGCTGGCAGCCGCCGGAGTGGGGATCGCCTTCTGCGCGAAGCCCGCACTGGCCGAGCAGGCAGACCTGGTGATCGATCACCGCTCCTTCGAGCTCATCTCCCTGGCCCTGGGGATGGGCTGAGCTGCCCGAAGACGTCGCAGCTCCAAGACCTCATACTCGCGATCATCACGCGTGAGCATTCTGCAATGCTCTGATGATCCGCCAGGAATAGCCTCTACCCCGGTAGGGTTGAACCTGCGCGGCACAACGATGTGCGCGGCCCTCGTTGTCCACCGTCCCTCACCATCTGGAGGAAACATAGTGACCGATAATGCCGTATTCACCGATCTGGACAAGCGAGCAGTCGACACGCTGCGCGTGCTGGCCGCAGACGCCGTCGAAAAGGTCGGCTCCGGCCACCCCGGCACCGCGATGTCGCTGGCCCCAGCCGCCTACCTGCTGTTCCAGAAGGTGATGAAGCACGATCCGACCGATCCCAAGTGGATCGGCCGCGACCGCTTCATCCTCTCCCCCGGTCACACCTCCCTGACCCTGTACCTGCAGCTCTACTTCTCCGGCTACGGCCTCGAGGTCGAGGACCTGGCCGCGCTGCGCACCTGGGACTCGCTCACCCCCGGCCACCCCGAGTACGGCCACACCGCCGGCGTGGAGATCACCACCGGCCCGCTGGGCCAGGGCCTGGCCTCCTCGGTCGGCTTCGCCTACGGCCAGCGCCGGATGCGCGGACTGATGGACCCCGACGCCCCCGCCGGAGAGTCCCCCTTCGACCACACCATCTGGGTCATCGCCTCCGACGGCGACCTCCAGGAGGGCGTGACCTCCGAGGCCTCCTCGCTCGCCGGGCACCAGGAGCTCGGCAACCTCGTGGTGATCTGGGACGACAACAAGATCTCCATCGAGGACGACACCGACATCTCCTTCACCGAGGACGTCCAGGCCCGCTACCGGGCCTACGGCTGGCACGTCCAGCGCGTGGACTGGATGCAGACCGGTGACTACGACGAGGACATCAACGAGCTGCACCGCGCGCTGGAGGCGGCCAAGGCAGAGACCTCCAAGCCCTCGCTCATCGCGCTGCGCACCATGATCGGCTACCCCTCGCCGAAGAAGAAGAACACCGGCGGGATCCACGGCGCCAAGCTGGGCACCGAGGAGCTCGAGGCGCTCAAGGAGCTGCTCGGCTTCGACACGTCAGCCCACTTCGCCGTGGAGGACGAGGTCATCGACCACGCCCGCAAGATCCTCACCCGCAGCGTCGAGACCCGCAAGGAATGGGACTCCAAGTACGCCGCCTGGCGCGAGGCCCACGCCGATGAGGCCAAGCTGCTGGACCGGCTCACCGCCGGCGAGCTGCCCGAGGGATGGGAATCCCAGCTGCCGGAGTTCCCCGCCGGGGAAGAGGTCGCCACCCGCTCGGCCTCGGGCAAGGTGCTCAACGGCATCGCCGAGGTGCTGCCCGAGCTCTGGGGCGGCTCCGCCGACCTCGCCGGGTCCAACAACACCCTGCTGGCCGGCTACGACTCCTTCATCCCGGAGTCCCACTCCACCGAGAAGTTCACCGGCAACCCCTACGGGCGCAACCTGCACTTCGGGATCCGCGAGCACGCCGCGGCCGCGATCAGCAACGGCATCTCGCTGTCCACCCCGCTGCGCACCTACAACGGGACCTTCCTGATCTTCTCCGACTACCAGCGCCCCGCCATCCGGCTGGCCGCGCTGATGGGCGCGGGCTCGATCTTCGTCTGGACCCATGACTCCATCGGCCTGGGCGAGGACGGCCCCACCCACCAGCCGGTGGAGCAGCTCGCCACCCTGCGCGCCATCCCGAACCTCGATGTGGTGCGTCCCGGCGACGCCAACGAGGTGGCCATCGCCTGGCGCGAGGTGCTGCGCCGCAACGACCGTCCCGCCGGTCTGGCGCTGACCCGACAGAACATCCCCACCTACGCCCGCGGCGCCGGTGCGGCCACCGCCACCGAGTTCGGTGCGGTCGAGGGCGCGGCCAAGGGAGCCTACGTGCTCGCCGAGGCCGTCCGCGACGGTGCCGTGGTGACCCCCGACGTCGTGCTCATCGGCACCGGCTCCGAGGTCCAGCTGGCCGTGCAGGCCCGCGAAGCGCTGGCCGAGCAGAGCATCGCCGCCCGGGTGGTCTCGATGACCTGCCGCGAGTGGTTCTTCGAGCAGGACGCCGCCTACCGCGAGAGCGTCATCCCGGCCGCGGTCAGGGCGCGCGTCTCGGTGGAGGCCGCGTCCTCCATGGGCTGGCGCGACATCGTCGGTGACGCAGGCCGGATCATCGGGCTGGATCACTTCGGCGCCTCCGCCGACTACAAGGTGCTCTACGAGCAGTTCGGCATCACCGCCGCCGCCGTCACCGAGGCCGCCCAGGAATCCATCGCCGCCGCCTCCTAATCGCCGCCGCCTCCTGGAGGCACCCGGCGCGCAAAGACTCATCCATCACCTGGCATCAGGAGAACAGATATGACTGCAAACAAGAACACTCAGGCGCTCTCCGACCTCGGCGTCTCGATCTGGCTCGACGACCTCTCCCGCGAACGGCTGAACTCCGGCTCGCTGGCGAAGCTGATCGAGACCCACAACATCGTCGGCGTCACCACCAACCCGACCATCTTCGAGTCCGCGCTGAAGGACGGTGAGGCCTACGAGGCGCAGCTCACCGAGCTGGCCGCCGCCGGAGCCGACGCCGAGAAGGCCGTCTTCGACATCACCACCGCCGATGTGCGTGAGGCCTGCGACGTGTTCGCCGGGGTCTACGCCGCCACCGACGGCGTCGACGGCCGGGTCTCCATCGAGGTCGACCCCCGGCTGGCCCGCGACGCCGCCGGCACCATCGCCCAGGCCCGCGAGCTCTACAAGGCGGTGGACCGGGAGAACGTGCTGATCAAGATCCCCGCCACCGTCGAGGGCATCGAGGCGATCGCCGCGGTGACCGCCGAGGGGATCAGCGTCAACGTGACCCTGGTCTTCTCGCTCGAGCGCTACCGCGCGGTCATCAACGCGTTCATGCTCGGCCTGGAGAAGGCCCACTCTGACGGGATCGACATCTCGAAGATCCACTCGGTGGCCTCCTTCTTCGTCTCCCGCGTGGACGCCGAGATCGACAAGCGCCTGGAGCTCGCCGCCGAAGCGGGCAAGCCCGGCACCGAGAAGCTGAAGTCCCAGGCCGCCGTCGCCAACGCCCGACTGGCGCACCAGATCGCGGTGGAGACCTTCTCCTCCGAGCGCTGGCAGCTGCTGGCCGAGCGCGGCGGACGCCCGCAGCGGCTGCTGCTGGCCTCCACCGGCACCAAGGACCCGAACCTCTCGGACACCCTGTACGTGACCGAGCTGGCCGGCGCCGACGTGGTCAACACCATGCCGGAGAAGACCCTGCTGGCGCTGGCCGACCACGGCGTCGTCGAGAAGGACACGCTCGCCGACACCTACGTGGAGGCCAACCGGGTCCTCGACGGCATCTCCGCCGCCGGGATCAGCTACCGCGAGGTCGTCGACACCCTGGAGACCGAGGGTCTGCAGAAGTTCGAGGTCTCCTGGACTGGCCTGCTGGGCACCATCGATGATGGGCTCAAGCGCAACAGCTGAACCGTGCATGCCGGTCGGCTCGCACGCTGAGCTGATCATTCGACTGTTCACCCCGTACGGCGCCCGGCCCGGGCGGCGTCTTGATCCAGCAAGACTGGAGCAGAGACTCCCCCACCGGGCGCCGATCAGGGACAACAGCCACGTCAATCCCACCGGCCCCCTATAAGCGCAGATGCTGGCCAGGCTGAACCGAGGCGTTCGGCTGAGAAAGGAAGCACGTCATGAGCTCACTCTCCCTGACACTGACCGGAGCGGCCCGTCAGGCCGCCGAGAACCAGGTTCCAGGTCTGCTCGACCACGAATTCGCCTCCCGGCTGGCCGCCAAGGACCACACCCTCTGGGGTGTGGCCGCCGAGGACGAGGCCAGCAAGCGGCTCGGCTGGGTCTCGCTCTTCGAGGACTCCCGCGCGCTGCTGCCCAAGATCGCCGCGCTGCGCGAGGAGCTCGCCGCCGAAGGCCTCACCCGGGTGGTGCTCGCGGGCATGGGCGGGTCCTCGCTGGCACCCGAGGTCATCTGCGCCACCGCCGGGGTCGAGCTCACCGTGCTGGACTCCACCGACCCGCAGCATGTCGCCGCCGTGATCGGCACCGACATCGAGAAGACCGTGCTCGTGGTCTCCTCGAAGTCCGGCTCCACCGTGGAGACCGACTCGCAGCGCCGGATCGTGCAGCAGGCCATGACCGAGGCCGGGATCGACGCCGTGACCCGCACCGTGATCGTCACCGACCCCGGCTCCCCGCTGGCGAAGTCCTCCGCCGAGGCCGGGGTGCGCGCGATCTTCGAGGCCGACCCCACCGTGGGCGGGCGCTACTCCGCGCTCACCGCCTTCGGTCTGGTCCCCTCCGGCCTGGCCGGTGCCGACGTGGAATCCCTGCTCGACGACGCCGAGGACTCGCTCGCGATCCTCGCCGAGGACGACGCCGACAACCCCGGCCTGCGCCTGGGCTCCGCCATCGGCGGCACCGTCCCGCTGCGCAACAAGCTCGTGATCGTCGACGCCGGCTCCCCGCTGATCGGGCTGGGCAACTGGATCGAACAGCTGGTCGCCGAGTCCACCGGCAAGAACGGCACCGGTCTGCTGCCGGTGATCGTCGCCGACGGCGAGCCCGAGCTGCACCGCGACGTCGACGACGTGCTGATCACCCAGATCATCGATGTCGAGGTCGAAGACGGCGCCTCGGTGGACAACGACGACGCAGATCTGGTGGTCAGCTCCCACGCGGTGCGCACCGGCGGCAGCCTCGGGGCGCAGTTCATGCTCTGGGAGGTCGCCACCGTGGTCGCCGGCGCGCTGCTGAGCATCAACCCCTTCGACCAGCCCGACGTGGAATCCGCCAAGACCGCCGCCCGCGGCCTGCTCGACGCGCCCGCCCCCGAGGCCGGGGACTCCGTGACCGACGGCGCCGTGGCGTTCCGCACCCTCGGCGGGTCCGCGCTGACCGACGCCCACGCGTCGAACCTGAGCGAGGCCCTGCAGGCGCTGGTCAAGGCTGTCCCGGAGGACGGCTACCTGGCGGTCACCGCGTACCTGGACCGCACCACCGAGACCCAGCTCGAAGCCATCCGCGCCCAGCTCTCCTCGCTCTCCGGACGCCCGGTGACCTTCGGCTGGGGACCCCGGTTCCTGCACTCCACCGGACAGTTCCACAAGGGCGGGCCCCATATCGGGGCCTTCCTGCAGCTGACCACCAGCTCCAGCACCGACGTCGAGGTCCCGGACCGGCCGTTCACGCTGTCGAAGCTGATCGCCGCCCAGGCCGAGGGCGACGCCCAGGTCCTGGCCGGACACGACATGCCGGTGCTGCAGGTGCACCTCAATGACCGCACCGCGGGCCTGACCCAGGTCATCGAGACCGTGGACGCCCTGTGAACGCACCCCGCACCGGCGACTCCTCGCGCGCCGGATCCTCGCGGACCGGGTCATCGCGGACCGGGTCATCGCGCTCGAGCAGCTCCCGGAGCAGCTCCCGGGCCAAGCCGGGCAACCCGCTGCGCGATCCGCGTGACCGCCGGCTGAACCGGATCGCCGGGCCCTCGGCGATGGTGATGTTCGGCGTCACCGGGGACCTGGCGCGCAAGAAGCTGCTCCCGGCCATCTATGACCTGGCCAACCGGGGGCTGCTGCCGCCGAGCTTCTCGCTGGTCGGCTTCGGCCGGCGGGAGTGGAGTCATGAGGAGTTCGCCGCGGAGGTGCTCGAGCAGGTCAAGATCTCCGCACGCACCCACTTCGATCAGCAGGTCTGGGACCAGCTCTCCGCCGGGCTGCGCTTCGTGACCACCACCGGGTTCGACGACGACGCCGCCTATGCCCGTCTCGGGGAGACCCTGGATGAGCTCAAGGAATCGCGCGGGACCCGCGGCAATCACGCGTTCTACCTCTCGATCCCGCCGAACTCCTTCGAGATCGTCTGCGAGAAGCTCTCCTCCCACGGCCTCGCCACCGCGCAGAACAGCGTGGAGGATCCGTGGAGCCGGGTGGTCATCGAGAAGCCCTTCGGCCATGACCTGGCCTCGGCCCGAGAGCTCAACGCCGTGGTGGAGTCGGTCTTCCCGCCGGACGCGGTCTTCCGGATCGATCACTACCTGGGCAAGGAGACGGTGCAGAACCTGCTGGCGCTGCGCTTCGCGAACCAGCTCTTCGAGCCGCTCTGGAACGCCCAGTACGTGGACCACGTGCAGATCACCATGGCCGAGGACATCGGCATCGGGGGTCGGGCCAGCTACTACGACGGCGTGGGCGCGGCCCGCGACGTCATCCAGAACCACCTGCTCCAGCTGCTCGCGCTGACCGCCATGGAGGAGCCCATCTCCTTCGACGCGGAGCATCTGCGCGCCGAGAAGGAGAAGGTGCTCGGCGCCGTCCGGCTCCCCGAGGACCTCGGCGCCGCCTCGGCCCGCGGACAGTACACCTCCGGCTGGCAGGGCGGGGAGAAGGTCGTCGGGTTCTTGGACGAAGAGGGATTCAACCCGGACTCCACCACCGAGACCTTCGCCGCGCTGAAGCTGGACATCAACACCCGCCGCTGGGCCGGCGCCCCGTTCTACCTGCGCGCCGGGAAACGCCTGGGCCGTCGGGTCACCGAGATCGCGGTGATCTATAAGCGCGCCCCGAATCTGCTCTTCCAGGACCACGACGACCACGAGTTCGGTCAGAACGCCGTCGTCATCCGGGTCCAGCCTGACGAGGGCGCCACCATCCGGTTCACCTCCAAGGTGCCCGGCACCCAGATGGAGGTCCGCGACGTCACGATGGACTTCGGGTATGGCCACGCCTTCACCGAGGACAGCCCCGAGGCCTATGAACGGCTGATCCTCGATGTGCTGCTCGGCGAGCCGCCGCTGTTCCCGCGCCATGAAGAGGTCGAGCTCTCCTGGAAGATCCTGGACCCCTTCGAGGATCACTGGGCCGCCCAGAAGGCCCAGCCCGAGCCCTACGCCCCGGGCGGCTGGGGGCCGCAGTCCGCCCATGACCTGCTGGCCCGCGACGGCCGCACCTGGCGCAGGCCCTAAGGAGAATCCCGTGATCGTCGACATCGAGAACACCACCACCTCCAAGGTCTCCAAGAAGCTGCGTGAGCTGCGCGAGGACGGCGGCGTCGTCGCCCTGACCCGGGTGCTGACCCTGGTCATCCTCACCTCGAAGGACAATGCCGAGCCCGCCATCGCGGCGGCGAACCTGGCCTCCCGGGAGCATCCCTGCCGGATCATCGTGCTGGCCTCCGGGCAGGTCGCGGATGAGACCCGGCTGGATGCGCAGATCCGGGTCGGCGGCGACGCAGGCGCCTCAGAGGTGATCGTGCTGGAAGCCTCCGGCGAGCTCGCCGAGCAGACCGAGGCGATGGTCTCGGCGCTGCTGCTGCCCGACGCCCCGATCGTGGCCTGGTGGGCCGATGAGCTGCCGGAGAACGTCGGCTCCACCCCGATCGGGCGGATCGCGCACCGCCGGATCACCGATTCGGCGATGGACCCGCGCCCGCTGGAGGCGCTGCAGCGCATCTCCGCGCACTACACCGCGGGTGACACCGATCTGGCCTGGACCCGGCTGACACACTGGCGGATCCAGCTGGCCAGCATCCTGGACACTTTCGACCCCGCGGAGCTCACCGGCGTGACCGTGGAGGCCGCCGCGGACCTGCCCAGCGCGGCGCTGCTCGCGGCCTGGCTGCAGCAGGCGCTGCGGATCCCGGTCAGCCTGGTCTCCACGGCGCAACCGGTCGAGTCCGAGCTGCCGCTGACCCTGACCGCGGTCACCTTCCACCGCCCCAGCGGGGACGTGAGCCTCTCGAGGCCGCGCGGCGAGGAGATCGCCGAGCTGCGCTCCGCCGACGGACTCGTCCAAGGCGTGCCGCTGCCGGTGCGCACCCTTCAGGTGTGCCTGGCCGAGGAGCTGCGCCGGCTGGATTCAGATGAGGTCTACGGCGAGGTGCTCACCCGGGCGCTGCCGGCCACCGATCTCTCCGGCGCCTCCCCTGGATTCAACTGAGCTGCTGCGCTGTACTGACCGACATACTAGGCTCGTGGCATCAGTGACGATGCCGCGGAAGGATGCACTCCCATGACAGATTCCCCTCAGGCCGCTTCATCCCAGGCGGCGCTGGCCGCCCCGCGCACCGAGGTCTACGCCGAGAAGGACCAGCTGGTCACGGTGGTCGCCGAGCGGCTGCTCGCGGTCCTGGTCGACGCCGCACGCCACCACGGTGACGCCCATGCGGTGCTCACCGGCGGCAGCGCCGGCGTCGCCGTCCTGGCTCAGGTGGCACAGCTGGTCGCGACGCCGGGCACCGAGACTCCGCCCTGGCACAAGGTGCACTTCTGGTGGGGCGACGAGCGCCTGCTGCCCAGCGATGACCCCGAGCGCAACGCCGTGCAGGCCCACGAGGCGCTGCTCGAGGTTCTGATCGAGAAGCACGGGCTTCCCGAGGGCAACATCCACCCCATGGCCACCTCCGAAGACGCCGCAGAACCCTTCATCGGCGCGGAGATGTACGCCTCCGAGCTGCAGGGCCACAGCGCCGAGGGCGGACGCTCCGGCCTGGCGCTCCCCCGCTTCGACGTGCTGCTGCTCGGCGTCGGCCCCGACGGTCACGTCGCCAGCCTCTTCCCGGGCAAGGCCTCGCTGCACGTCACCGAGCAGGTGACCACCAGTGAGGATGAGTCTCCGAAGCCCCCACTGCAGCGGATCACGCTGACCTTCCCTGCGATCCACACCGCCGAGCGGGTCTGGATGGTCGTGGCCGGCGCGGACAAGGCCGAGGCCGCCGCGAAGGCGCTCACCCCGGGCACCGAGGTCACCGAGATCCCCGCGGTCAACGCCCGCGGTGCTCGGGAGACCATCTGGCACCTGGATCAGGCAGCCGCCAGCACACTCCGCTGACCCCTCCTCCCGGGCGGTTGAGTTCTCCGGCTACTACGTAACCGCCGGAGAACTCAACCACGCGGGAGGGGTGGGCATGAGAAAAGCCCAGGTCGACCGTGGTGGTCGAGCTGGGCTTTTCTCCTGTACGGAAGCGTCAGATGTCGGCGCCCATCGGGACGATGAGTCCCAGGGCGACGATGATCAGGCCCCAGGTCACCGCCAGGGTGATGGTCAGCCGGTTCAGGTTGCGCTCTGCCACGCCGGAGGACCCCAGGGATGAGGTCACGCCGCCGCCGAACATGTCAGACATGCCTCCTCCGCGGCCTTTATGCAGGAGGATGAGCAGGATCAGCAGCAGGCTGATCACGGCGAGGATGACCTGAAGTGTGATGGTCAGTGCAGACACAGCGACCTTTCGTGATGGAACGTGGGCGAATCAGCTACCAGGATAGCCCGGAACGGGCTCAACCCTGGCCTCAGCCCTGCGCGCCGGTGTCGATGTGCTTCTCGAAGGAGGCGATCTTGCTGAACTCGTCGGTGTCCAGGCTCGCGCCGCCGACCAGGGCGCCGTCCACGTCTGCTCCGGCGAGGATCGAGGCGACGTTCTTGGACTTCACCGAACCGCCGTAGAGCACCCGGACGGTGTCGGCGAACCCTTCCGAGTACAGCTCGGCGAGCTTCGCGCGGATCGCGGCGGACATCTCCTGCGCGTCCTCGGGCCCGGCGACCTTGCCGGTGCCGATGGCCCAGACGGGCTCGTAGGCGACGACGAGCTCGCTGAGCTCCTCGGCGCTGCGGCCGGCCACCGCACCTTCGAGCTGGGCCAGGGTGTGAGCCACGTGGTTCCCGGCCTCGCGGACCTCAAGGCCCTCGCCGACGCAGAGCACCGGAGCAAGTCCGTGGCGCAGCGCGGCGCTGAGCTTGGCGTTGAGCTGCTCATCGGTCTCGCCGTGGACCTCGCGGCGCTCGGAGTGCCCGATGAGCACCTGGGAGCAGCCCAGCTTCTTCAGGAAGGCCCCGGAGATGTCCCCGGTGTAGGCGCCGGAGTCCTGGTCGGAGAGGTCCTGGGCGCCGTAGTCGATGCCCAGCTTGTCCCCGGTGACCAGGGTCTGCACGCCGCGCAGATCGGTGAACGGCGGGAACACCGAGACCTGCACGCGGTCGTAGTCGTGGCCGGCGTCGTTGAGGGTCCAGGCGAGCTTCTGGACCAGCGCGATCGCCTCCATGTGGTCGATGTTCATCTTCCAGTTGCCGGCGATCAGCGGGCGACGCACGAAAGCGCCATTCTTCTGAGTAGTCATGGAGAGGAGTTCCCTTTCAACGGTGATGAGATCAGCAGGTCAGACGGAGCAGCAGGAGCGCGAGCTCAGCCTTCGAGCGCGTCGATGCCGGGCAGCGCCTTGCCTTCGAGGTATTCCAGGCTGGCGCCGCCGCCGGTGGAGATGTGCCCGAAGCTGTCCTCGTCGAAGCCCAGCGCGCGCACGGCGGCCGCCGAGTCGCCGCCGCCGACCACGGTGAACGCCTCGGTGGTGGTCAGCGCCTCGGCCACGGCGGCGGTGCCCTTGGCGAAGGCCTCCATCTCGAACACGCCCATGGGCCCGTTCCAGAAGACCGTCTTGGCCTGGGCGATCTCGGCGGCGAACGCCTTCGACGTGTCGGGCCCGATGTCCAGGCCGAGCGCCTCGGCGCCGTGCTTGCCGGATTCCAGCGCGTCGGCCGGGAGCACCTCGACCTCGGCGTCGGCGGCGAAGGCCGAGGCCATCACGATGTCGGTGGGCAGCACGATCCGGCAGTCCTGCCGCTCGGCGGCCTCCAGGAAGCCCTTGACGGTGTCGAGCTTGTCGTCCTCGACCAGGGACTTGCCGATGCCGTGGCCCTGGGCCTTGAGGAAGGTGAAGACCATGCCGCCGCCCACCAGGAGCGTGTCGGCGCGGCTCATCAGGTTCTCGATCACGGCGAGCTTGTCGGAGACCTTGGAGCCGCCCAGGACCACCGTGTAGGGGCGCTGCGGGGTCTCGGTGAGCCGCTGCAGCACCAGCAGCTCGTCGCGGACCAGGTCGCCCTGGTAGGCGGGCAGCTTCGCGGTGATGTCGGCCACCGAGGCGTGCCGGCGGTGCACCGCGCCGAAGGCGTCGTTGACGTAGGCGCCGTCGGTGCCGGTCAGGGCGGCGAGCTCGGCGGCGAGGCCGGCCCGCTCGGCGTCGTCCTTGGAGGTCTCGCGCGCATCGAAGCGGACGTTCTCCAGCAGCAGGATCTGACCCGGTTCGACCGCGGCGGCCTGCTCCTGGGCGCTGGGGCCGACGAGGTCATCGGCGCGCAGCACGGTGACCTCGGTGAGCTCGGACATCCGGGCGGCCACCGGGGCTAGGGAGTACTTCGGCTCGGGCTCACCCTTGGGGCGTCCCAGGTGGGCGGTGACCAGCACCCGGGCGCCGGCGGCGGCGAGCTTCTCCAGCACCGGCAGCGAGGCGCGGATCCGGCCGTCGTCGGTGACGACACCGTCTTTGAGCGGCACGTTGAGGTCGGAGCGGACGAGCACGCGGCGGCCGTTCAGGCCTTCGGAGAGCAGGGCGTCAAGGGTGGCTGCAGTCATGGGATCAGGGTACCAATCGCTGGAAGGGAGAAACAGGGAGGCGGCGGGCGCCGGAATCGGCGAGAAGAAGACGACGACGGCGCGCTCACCGCACACAGACGCGCCGCACGCAGACGCGCCGCACACCGACACGCCGCACGGCAGAGGCCCCGGTCTCGACGAGGATTCGTCGAGCCGGGGCCCATGCGATCAGGCGAGCTGGATCAGCGGCCGACGTGCGCGGTCATGTCCACCAGGCGGGCGGAGTAGCCGTACTCGTTGTCGTACCAGCCGAAGACCTTGACGGTCTTGCCGATGACCTTGGTCAGCGGTGCGTCGAAGATCGTGGAGTGCGGATCGCCGACGATGTCGGAGGAGACCAGCGGATCCTCGCTGTAGTGCAGGATGCCCTTGAGCGGGCCCTCGGCGGCCTTCTTGAAGGCGGCGTTGACATCTTCAGCCGTCACGCCCTCCTTTTCGATGGCGATGGTGAGGTCGGTGCCCGACCCGGTGATGACCGGGACGCGGAGGGCGTAGCCGTCGAGCTTGCCGTCCACCTCGGGGATGACCAGACCGATGGCGGCGGCCGCACCGGTGGAGGTGGGGACCATGTTCACGGCGGCGGCGCGTGCACGGCGGGGATCCTTGTGCGGGGCGTCGTGCAGGCGCTGGTCACCGGTGTAGGCGTGGACCGTGGTCATCAGGCCCTCGACGAGACCGAACTCGTCGTTGAGCACCTTGACCAGCGGAGCCAGGCAGTTGGTGGTGCAGGAGGCGTTGGAGACCACGGTGTGGTTCTCCGAGTCATAGGTGTCCTCGTTGATGCCCATGACCAGGGTCGCGTCGACGCCCTTGCCCGGTGCCGAGAGGACGACCTTCTTGGCGCCGGCATCGAGGTGCTTGCCGGCGGACTCCTTGGTGGTGAAGAAGCCGGTGCACTCGAGCACGACGTCGACGCCGAGATCGGCCCAGGGCAGGTTTGCCGGGTCCTTGTCGGAGAGGATCTTGATCCGGCGGTCACCGGCGACGAGGGTGTCACCGTCGAGGGAGACATCGGCCGGGAAGCGACCCATGACGGAGTCGTACTTGGTCAGGTTCACCAGCTGGGCGGGGTCGGTGAGATCGTTGATCGCCACGAGCTCGAGGTCGGTGCGGCCGGTGTTCTCCAGCACGCGCAGCACGGTGCGTCCGATACGTCCAAAACCATTGATCGCGATTTTTGTCGCCATGAGGTTCCTCTCTTGACAGTGGGACCGCAGTTCCTGCGGGCCTTGGGGCCGTTCTTGCAGAGGCAGACCTGGAGCTTCTCACTCCGGACGAAAAAGCCCTTAGACACACGTTGGGGATCAGCAGCTCGACCGTAGTCGAACCGCTGACCCCCAACAACATCGTTGTTCATCAGGCTGTCTGCAGAACGTGATTTTCAGTTTTCTCGTAGATCATTCAACCATGTCGACATGGCTGGCCCCAACATCCTGGGGCCCGTTCTGCCTGGGAGGACGGTCACACCGTCCGTGCCGGACAGTCACACCGTCGGTGCCGAAGCGATCAGGAAGTGAGCAGCTTCGAGGCGCCCGAGCGGGCGGCCTCCAGACGTGCGGCGACGTCGCTCCAGTTGATGATGTTCCAGAAGGCCTTCACGTAGTCGGGCTTGACGTTCTGGTAGTCCAGGTAGAAGGCGTGCTCCCACATGTCGAGCATCAGCAGCGGGATGGTGCCCACGGGCACGCCGTTCTGCTGGTCGTAGAACTGCTCGATGACGATGTTGCCACCGATGGGCTCGTAGGCGAGGATCGCCCAGCCGGAGCCCTGGATGGTCAGCGCGGCGGAGGTGAACTGGGCCTGGAACGCCTCGAAGGAGCCGAAGTACTCGTCGATGGCTGCTGCCAGCTCGCCCTCGGGGCGCTCATGGCCCTCTGGGGAGAGGTTCTTCCAGAAGATCGAGTGGTTGGTGTGCCCGCCGAGGTTGAACTGCAGGTCCTTGAGAAGCTTCGGAGTCGTGGCGTAGTCGCCCTTCTCGCGGGCTTCGGCCAGCTTCTCCAGCGCGGTGTTGGCGCCGGTGACGTAGGTCTGGTGGTGCTTGGAGTGGTGCAGCTCCATGATGCGGGCCGAGATGTGCGGCTCCAGCGCGGAGTAGTCGTAGTCCAATTCAGGAAGTGTGAAGTCAGTCAAAATGTCCTCCTAGACACGGGGGTTCGTCGAGGCCAGCTGCACCTCGGCTCGGTCCTCATCCTATGCCGTGGGCGCATCACCAGAAAGGGGGATGACGTCCATGACCTGAAGTGTTCACCACTGGAGTAACTGCGGTGAGCTGGGCCTCAGCCTTCGAGCATGTCCGGGGTGACGCTGGACTCGGTGCCTGGGATCTTCAGCTCAGAGGCCTTCTTGTCCGCCATGGCCAGCAGCCGGCGGATGCGCCCGGCGATGGCGTCCTTGGTCATCGGCGGGTCCGCGAGCCGCCCCAGCTCATCCAGGGAGGCCTGCTTGTGCGCCAGCCGCAGCTCTCCGGCGTATTTGAGGTGGTGCGGGGCCTCGTCGCCGAGGATCTCCAGGGCGCGCTGCACCCGGGCGCCGGCGGCGACGGCGGCCTGGGCCGAGCGGCGCAGGTTGGCGTCGTCGAAGTTCGCCAGCCGGTTGGCGGTGGCGCGGACCTCTTTGCGCATCCGGCGCTCCTCCCAGACCAGCAGGGTCTGGTGGGCGCCCATGAGGGTGAGCAGCTTCGCGATGGAGTCGCCGTCGCGGATCACCACCCGGTCCACGTTGCGCACCTCGCGGGCCTTGGCCGGGATCCCGAGCCGGCGGGCGGAGCCCACCAGCGCCAGGGCGGCCTCGGGGCCGGGGCAGGTGACCTCCAGGGAGGAGGAGCGGCCGGGCTCGGTGAGCGAGCCGTGGGCCAGGAAGGCGCCGCGCCAGGCGGAGACGGCGTCGGCCATGGAGCCGTTGACGACGACGGAGGGCAGGCCGCGCACGGGGCGGCCGCGGGCGTCGAGCAGGCCGGTCTGCCGGGCCAGCGCCTCGCCGTCGCGGACCACGCGCACCACATAGCGGGAGCCGCGCTTGAGCCCGTTGCCGGAGACCACGATGACCTCGGGGTTGTGCCCGTAGACCTCGGTGACGGTGGTCTTGAGCCGCCGCGCGGTGGCGGCGTGGTCCAGCTCGGCCTCGATCACGATCCGACCAGAGATGATGTGCAGTCCCCCGGCGAAGCGGAGCATGGCCGAAACCTCGGCCTTCCGCTCGGATGTGGTCTTGACGTGCTGGCGGGAAAGCTCTTCTTTGACCGACTCGGTCAGCGCCATATGTGTTGTCCTCTGGTCTTCGTCTGATGCAGCTCGGTCATCGTACCCAATGCCCCTGAGCGGGAATCCGCTCCTAGCCGCCCTTGCTCGATTCACAGGCGCTCCCGCTCGGTCCACGGCCGCTCCGACACAGTCGCTCCGGCTCGGCCGCTCCGGCACGGGCGCCCCGGCTCAGTCGCCGAAGACCTCGCTGAAGGCGATGGCCAGCCGCAGCGGGTCATGCACATCTGGCTGACCCGCCTTGGCGACGTCGTGGTACCTCACCTCCGCGCCGAGCAGCTCCGCCGCTGCGGCGAACTCCTCGCGCTCCTGGAGGGGAACCGACGTGGGGTCCGCGATGATGCGGTGCACGCGCAGCCCGGGGGCGTAGTGATGAAGAACTCGCAGATGTTCGGCCGGACTCATGCCGGCGGTCTCGTCGGTGTGAGGTGTGAGGTTCATCACGATACACCGCCGGGCCTCGGTCTCATAGAGAGCGTCTCGGAGCTCGGGCAGCAGCAGATGCGGCAGCACCGAGGTGTACCAGGAGCCAGGACCTAACACTACCCAATCACTGAGCTCGATGGCGGTGAGCGCCTCGGCGCAGGCCGAGGCCTCGGCCGGGTGCAACTGGACATCGCGCAGCCGGCCCAGGCTGCCCGCAGTCGCCAGCGCCACCTGGGAGGAGAGCCGATCGCCGTTGTTGAACGGCGGCTCGGACCCGGATTCGCCCTCCATGGGTTCCACCACCCCGGACATGGTCAGCGGCTGCCGGGACATCGGCAGCACCTGGCCGCGGGCTCCGAGCAGGGTCCCGGCCCAGCGCAGGCCCTCCACGGAGTCGCCGATGAGCTCCCAGAGCGCGACGATGAGCAGGTTGCCCATCGCGTGGTCGTCGAGGCTGCCGGTGACGCCCTCGCGGGAGCGGAACCGGTGCTGCATGACCTGGGCCCAGGTGCGGCCCCATTCGGTGTCGTCGCACAGCGCGGCCAGCGCCATCCGGAGGTCCCCGGGGGGCAGCACGTCCATGTCTTCGCGGAGCCGGCCGGAGGAGCCGCCGTCGTCGGCCACGGTGACGATGGCGGTGAGGTGCTCAGCGGCGATGACGCGCAGCGCCGAGAGTGTGGCGGAGAGCCCGTGGCCTCCGCCGAGGGCGGAGACGCGGAAGGAGCCGCGCGGCTGCGGCTGGGCGATCTGGCTCACCCCTACTCACGTCCCAGATCACGGTGGATGGTGTTCACCGTGACGTTGGGCAGCTGGTCCAGCCGGCGGGCGAGCTCCTCGGAGACCGCGACCGAGCGGTGCTTGCCGCCGGTGCAGCCCACCGCGATGTTGGCGTAGTGCTTGTTCTCCCGCCGGTAGCCCTCGATGACCGGGCGCAGCGATTCGACGTAGTTGGCCAGGAAGTCGCCGGTGCCCTCGTTGCCCAGCACGTACTCGCTGACCTGGGAGTCCAGGCCGGTGAAGGCGCGCAGCTCGGGCACCCAGTGCGGGTTGGGGATGAAGCGCATGTCGGCGATGAAGTTAGCGTCGGCGGGGACCCCGTATTTGAAGCCGAAGCTCATCACGTTGAGCCGGAGCTGGACCGGGCCGTCCTCGTTGAAGATCTCGGTGATCTCCCGGGCCAGGCCGTGGACGTTGAGGTCGGTGGTGTCGAGCACGATCTCGGCGGCGGACTTGACGTCCTTGAGCAGGTCGCGTTCGGCGGTGATGCCGTCGAGGATCCGCCCGGAGCCCTGCAGCGGGTGCGGGCGGCGGCCCTGTTCGAAGCGGCGGACCAGCAGCGCGTCGGAGGAGTCCAGGAAGAGCATCCGGTAGGTCACGCCGGTGGCCTTGAGCTGCTCCAGCGCGCCGAGCATGTCGGAGAACAGCGCGCGGGTGCGCACGTCGATGACCACGGCGAGCTTCTCCATGGATCCGGGGTGCCGGGAGATGATGTCGATCATGGTGGTGATGAGCTCCGGCGGGAGCCCCTCGACCACGTACCAGCCGAGATCCTCTAAGGCGTGGGCGGCCGTGGTTCGGCCGGCACCGGACATGCCGGTGACGATCAACAGTTCGTTCTCGGGAGGCTTCACCGGGGTCAGACCAACATCCATGCTGAAGAGCCTATCTGGCTGGCACGAATCGGGTGAAGCCCCGGTTCAGGCCACTGTTGAGGCCCTGCGTCAGGCCGGGTCCTTCGCCGGGGCGGGCGCCTCGGCGGTGAGGTGGTCGAGGATCTTCTGCGCGGTGTCGCGGCCCAGCCCGGGGACCTCGATGATCTCCTCCAGGCTGGCCTTCTTCAGGTTCGCGACGGAGCCGAAGTGCGCGACGACGGCGGCGCGGCGGCTCGGCCCCAGGCCCGGCACCTCATCCAGCGCAGACGCGGTCATCGCCTTGGACCGCTTGGAGCGGTGGTAGGCGATGGCGAACCGGTGGGCCTCGTCGCGGATCCGCTGGAGCATGTAGAGCGCCTCGGAGGAGCGCGGCAGCACCAGCGGGAAGTCGTCCCCGGGCAGCCAGACCTCTTCGAGCCGCTTGGCCAGTCCGACGACGGGCAGGTCGGTGATCCCGAGGTCATCGAGTGCCTGCCGTGCCACGTTGACCTGCGGCTGGCCGCCGTCGACCACGACCAGACTGGGCGGGTAGGCGAAGCGTTCGGCCTCGCGCTCGACCACCGTGGAATCCCTGGCCTCGGCGGCTTCAGCAGGCTCCCCCGCCGCCGCAACAGAAGTCACGGGTTCCGCTGGCACAGGTTCCGCTGTCACAGGTTCCGCTGGCACAGGCTCCGCGAGCTCGGCCACCGGCACTGCGGCGTCGGACTGGGCCTGGTCCTTCAGATGTCGGGCGAAGCGGCGGGTGATCACGTCATACATCGCGGAGGTGTCGTCGCGGGCGGCGTCGCCCTTGATCGAGAAGCGCCGGTAGTCGCGCTTCTTCGCGAGCCCGTCCTCGAGCACCACCATCGAGGCGACCACGTTGGTCCCGGAGGTGTGGGAGATGTCGAAGCATTCGATGCGCAGCAGCGGCTCGGCGGCGCCGAGCGCCTCCTGCAGGTCGCGCAGCGCGGCGGAGCGGGTGGTGATGTCGGAGTTGCGCCGGGCCTTGTGCAGCGCCAGCGCCTGGGAGGCGTTCTCCTGCACGGTGCCCAGCAGGGCGGCCTTGTCGCCGCGCTGGGGCACGCGCAGGCTGATCTGCGTCTTGCCCTCGCCCGAGTCGCTGCGCAGCTGGCGCAGCCAGGCGGTCATCTCCTCCGCGTTGTCCGGCAGCGCGGGGACCAGCACCTCGGGCGGGATCCGTTCGGTGTCGGCCATGGAGCCGTAGACCTGCATCAGCAGCTGCTCGACCATCGCGCCGGCGTCGGTGTCCTCGACCTTCTCCACGACCCAGCCGCGCTGACCGCGGATCCGGCCCTGCCGGACGTGGAAGACCTGGGCGGCGGCTTCGAGCTCGTCCTCGGCGAAGGCGAAGATGTCGGCCTCGGTGTCCTCCGAGAGCACCACGGAGTTGCGTTCGAAGACCCGGCGGATGGCCTCGAGGTCGTCGCGGTGCCTCCCGGCGTCCTCGTAGCGCAGCTCGGCCACGGCGGCCTTCATCTCGTTGGTGATCCGGCGGACCTGCGGGCCGGGGCGTCCGGCCATCACCTCGCAGAACTCCTCGGCGAGCCTGCGGTGGTCTTCTTCGCTGATCTCCCCCACGCAGGGCGCGGCGCACTTGCCGATGTAGCCCAGCAGGCAGGGCCGGCCGGAGGCCTTGGCGCGCTTGAAGACCCCGGCGGAGCAGCTGCGCACCGGGAAGACCCGCAGCATGGTGTCCACGGTCTCGCGGATCGCCTTGGCCGGGTAGAAGGGTCCGAAGTACTTCACCCCGGGCTTCTTGTCCCCGCGCATCACCTGGACCCGCGGGTACTTCTCGTTCATGGTGACCGCGAGGTAGGGGTAGGACTTGTCGTCGCGGTACATGATGTTGAACCGCGGGGTGTGCTGCTTGATCCAGGTGTATTCGAGCTGGATCGCCTCGAGCTCGGAGCCGACCACGGTCCATTCCACGCTGGAGGCGGCGTGCACCATGGCGTAGGTCTTCGGGTGCAGGGTGGCGACTCGGGCGAAGTAGGAGTTCAGCCGCGCGCGCAGGTTCTTGGCCTTGCCCACGTAGACCACCCGGCCGTGCGGGTCGATGAAGCGGTAGACCCCGGGGTTGGTGGGGATCTCCCCGGTGCGAGGTCGGTAGGAGGTGGGGTCAGCCATCGGCCTCGGCGGGCGGCGCGTTGTAGCTGGCTACCCGCTCCTGGCCGCTGAGCGCGGCGATGGCGTCCATGATCTGCTCGGTGGCCGCCCGGCGGGCCGGCAGCGGGTGCTTCTTGCCCAGCTGCGGGAACTGCAGCGGCTCCCCCACGTGCATCTCGAACTTGCGCGGTCGGACCATCCGGGAGTCCGGCTTCTGCAGCGCCTCGGTGCCGCGCAGCCCGACCGGGATCACGGGCAGCCCGGTGGCGACGGCGAGCCAGCCGACCCCGTTCTTGCCGCGGTAGAGCCGGCCGTCGCGGCTGCGGGTGCCCTCGGGGTAGATCCCGACGCCGTGGCCCGCCTGCGCGATGGCGCCCAGTTCGAAGAGCGCCTCGACGGAGGCGGACTGGCGCTGGCGCTCCACCGGGACCGAGCCGACGGATTCGAAGAACAGCTTCATCGCGCGGCCCTTGACCCCGGTCTGATTGAAGTACTCGGCCTTGGCGAAGAAGCTCACGGTGCGAGGGAAGAGCGCCTGGATCAGCACCGAGTCCAGGAAGGAGAGGTGGTTGGAGGCGACGATGAACCCGCCCTCGGCGGGGGTGTTCTCCAGCCCGGTGATGATGGGCCGGCAGGACAGCTTCACGGCGATCTCGAAGGTCTTGCGGACCGCATCATTGGTGGCGACGCGCTCAGACTCCTGCGCCTCGGGGGTGGTGCTCACCTGGTGCCTCCGCTTACTCGCTGATCAGCGACGTAGTCCTGCTGTGTGACGTGGGTGCCGCTCTGTGAACTGGCCCACTCACTTTAGCAGTGCGGCAAGGAATGCGCCCGTGTGGGATCCTGTCTTCTCTGCCGTGGCGGCGACCTTCTCCGGAGTGCCCTGCGCGACGACGAGCCCGCCGCCGCTGCCCCCTTCGGGGCCGAGGTCGATGACCCAGTCGGAGGACTTGATCACATCGAGGTTGTGCTCGATGGTGATCACGCTGTTGCCCTTCTCCACCAGCCCCTGCAGGACCTGCAGGAGTTTGCGGATGTCTTCGAAGTGCAGCCCGGTGGTGGGCTCGTCCAGCACGTAGACGCTGCGCCCGTTGGAACGTCGCTGCAGCTCCGAGGCGAGCTTCACCCGCTGGGCCTCGCCGCCGGAGAGCGTGGTGGCGGACTGGCCGAGCCTCACGTAGCCGAGGCCCACTTCGACCAGGGTGTTGAGGTGTCGGGCGATCGGGGCGAAGGCGGCGAAGAACTCCGCGGCCTGCTCGATCGGCATGTCGAGCACCTCGGCGATGTTCTTGTTCTTGTACTTCACCTCGAGGGTCTCGCGGTTGTACCGGGCGCCGTGGCAGACCTCGCAGGGCACGTAGACGTCGGGCAGGAAGTTCATCTCGATCTTCAGCGTGCCGTCGCCGGAGCAGGACTCGCAGCGTCCGCCCTTGATGTTGAAGGAGAACCGGCCGGGCTGGTAGCCGCGGGTCTTGGACTCCGGCGCCTGGGCGAAGAGCTTGCGGACGTGGTCGAAGACCCCGGTGTAGGTGGCCGGGTTGGACCGCGGGGTGCGCCCGATCGGTGACTGGTCCACGTGGATCACCTTGTCCAGGTGATCGTCGATCCCGTCGATCCGGCGGTGCCGGCCGGGGACCTGCTTGGCGCCGTTGAGCTTGTTCGCCAACGACTTGTAGAGGATCTCGTTGATCAGCGTGGACTTGCCGGAGCCGGAGACGCCGGTGACGGAGAGGAAGATCCCGAGCGGGATCTCCACGGAGACCTTGTCCAGGTTGTTCTCCTGGGCCTCGATGACCTTGAGCATCCGGGTCTTGTCCACCGGGCGGCGCTGCGCCGGGATCGGGATGCTGCGCCGGCCGGAGAGGTAGTCCCCGGTGATGGAGTGGGTGTTGTCGCGCAGGCCCTGCACGGAGCCGGAGTGCACGATCTCGCCGCCGCGCTCACCGGCGCCGGGTCCGATGTCCACGATCCAGTCGGCCTCGGCGATGGTGTCCTCGTCGTGTTCGACCACGATCAGGGTGTTGCCGAGGTCGCGCAGCCGGGTGAGGGTCTGGATCAGCCGGGCGTTGTCGCGCTGGTGCAGCCCGATGGAGGGCTCGTCGAGGACGTAGAGCACCCCGACCAGGCCGGAGCCGATCTGGGTGGCGAGCCGGATCCGCTGGGCCTCGCCGCCGGAGAGCGTGCCGGCGGCGCGCTCCAGGTTCAGGTAGCTCAGGCCCACGTCGAGCAGGAAGTTCAGCCGGGCCAGGATCTCTTTGAGCACCTGGTCGGCGATGGTGGCGTCGCGGGCGGAGAGCTTCACGGTGGAGAAGAACTCGGCGCACTTGTCCAGCGGCAGCCGGGCGATCTCGGCGATCGAGGCGCCCTGCACGGTGACCGCGAGCGCGGCGGGGTTCAGCCGCTGGCCGTTGCAGGCCGGGCAGGGGATCTGGCGCATGTACTGCGCGTAGCGGTCCCGGGCGTTGTCGGACTCCACCTCGAGGTGCTTGCGCGAGATGTAGGAGAGCGCGCCTTCGAACCCGGTGGAGTAGGTGCGTTCGCGGCCGAAGCGGTTGCGGTACTGCACGACGACCTTGTGGTTGCGGCCGTGCAGCAGCGCCTTCTGCACCTTCTTGGGCAGGTCCTTCCAGGGGGTGCGCACCGAGAAGTCCAGCTCGTTGGAGAGCGCGGTGATCAGCCGGAGCCAGTAGTCCTTGGAGGCCTTGCCCAGGGCCCAGGGTGCGATGGCGCCGCCTTCGAGCGAGAGGGTGTCATCGGGGATGACCAGGTCGATGTCCACCTCGAGGCTGGAGCCGATGCCGGAGCAGACCTCGCAGGCGCCGAAGGGGTTGTTGAAGGAGAAGGAGCGCGGCTCGATCTCGTCCAGCGCCAGCGGGTGCTCGTTCGGGCAGGCCAGGTTCTCGGAGAAGGGCCGCTGCTTGGGGCCGGTGAGGCCTTCGGGGACCTTGTCGTTGGTGGGTTCGCCGTCCTCGTCGAGGTCGACCAGGTCGATGACCAGGCGCCCGTCGGCGAGCTTCAGCGCGGTCTCCACCGAGTCGGTGAGCCGCTGGCGCATGCCTTCGCGGATCACGAGCCGGTCGATGACCACTTCGATCTGGTGCTTATAGGTCTTCTCCAGCGTGGGCGGCTCGCTGAGCTGGATGATCTCGCCGTCGACGATGGCGCGCGAGAAGCCTTCGCTGGCGAGGTCGCGGAAGAGGTCCTTGAACTCGCCCTTGCGGCCGCGGACCACCGGGGCCAGGACCTGGAAGCGGGTCTTCTCGGGGAAGCTGAGGACCTGGTCGACGATCTGCTGCGGGGTCTGGCGTTCGATCTTCTCGCCGCAGGTGGGGCAGTGCGGGATCCCGATCCGGGCCCAGAGCAGGCGCAGGTAGTCGTGGATCTCGGTGACCGTGCCCACGGTGGAGCGGGGGTTCTTGGAGGTGGACTTCTGGTCGATGGAGACCGCTGGGGAGAGGCCTTCGATGAAGTCGATGTCGGGCTTGTCCACCCGGCCGAGGAACTGCCGGGCGTAGGCGGAGAGCGACTCGACGTAGCGGCGCTGGCCCTCGGCGAAGATGGTGTCGAAGGCGAGCGAGGACTTGCCGGAGCCGGAGAGGCCGGTGAACACGATGAACGAGTTGCGCGGCAGCTCGACGGTGACGTCTTTGAGGTTGTGCTCGCGCGCACCCTGGACCACGATCCGGTCGGCTTCGGCATGACCGATCGTCCCGTTGGTGGCGGATTTTCGTCGCGCACCCTCGGCGTAGTAGTCGTCCACGGATTCGATGATGGCTGTTTCGGCTGCTCGCTCTGACACGTGATTCAGTGTAGAACCCCTGACCCGTTCGAACAAACGTTCGAAGCCAGGGCGGGGTGGGGGCGGTCCGCCCGTTCGGGACCGGGCGCTCCCTGCGTCGAAAGGCGGATTCTCCGCGCATCTGACCCGGTTTTCGGGCCCTGGTGCTCGGAGATTCCGCCGCTCAGTGCGAGGTGGCGTTCATCACCCCGACGACGACGCCGCGTCGGTCCATGTCAGAATGGCGCCGTGATCTCTGACTCCCCCGCTGCCCCTGCCACCGCCCGCCTCACCGTCGACTCCGCCGCCGACGCTGCTGACACCTCCGACATCCGGGTGGTGCTCTTCGACCTCGATGGCACCCTGGTCGATCCGGCCGGGGCGATCACCCTCGGCGTCGTCCATGCATTGGGCGTGCACGGGATCGAGATCCCCGATCAGGAGGTGCTGGACTCATTCGTCGGTCCGCCGCTGGCCACCTCGCTGGCCAGCCTGCCCGGCGTCACCGAGGCCCTGATCCCCTCGATCGTGGAGGAGTACCGGCAGCGCTACCTCGCCGAGGGCATGCAGGCGAGCCGGGTCTACCCGGGGATCGAGGAGCTGCTGAGCACGCTCAACGCCGCCGGCGTGGTCTGCGCGGTGGCCACCTCGAAGCCCACCGGACTGGCCGAGCGGCTGCTGAGCATCCAGGGCATCCGCGAGCACTTCGCCGCGGTGCACGGCTCCCCCGAGGACGAGTCCGTCCCGCACGACGGCAAGGGCCCCATCCTCGGTGCTGCGCTGGAAGCGATCGGCCTGGACCCCGCCGCGGGCCCGCTCAGCGAGACGGCCCCCGACGCCAGGGCGATCATGGTCGGTGACCGGGTCTTCGACGTGGACGGCGCCGCAGCCCACGGCCTGCGCTGCATCGGCGTGCGCTGGGGTTACGCCCCCGCCGGAGAGCTGGAAGAGGCCGGGGCGTACCCGATCGTGAGCACCACGGAGCGCCTCGAAGATGCGCTGATCTCGGCCGGGATCCTGAGCCCGGCCAAGCAGCTGGCCTATGCGCCGGGCGACGTCCGCTTCGTGACTCCGCGAGGTCGCCAGACCTTAGACTGAGCCCTATGGCCTCTGACAGTTCTCTGCTCTACGATCTCCCTGCGATCACGCTTCGCCGCATCTCGGTCTCCGAGATGAACAACAACGTGTATCTGCTCACCGCGAAGAAGTCCGGGGTCCAGGTGCTCATCGATGCCGCCGACGACGCCGGGGCCATCCGGGGTCTGCTCGCTGAAGCCGCCCAGGACACGCCCTGCCCGCTGGAGCTGACCGCGGTGCTCACCACGCACTCGCACTGGGATCACATCCGCGCCCTCGAAGAGCTGCTCAATGCCCCGGGGGCCGGAGCTGCAGCAACCTCCGGCCCGGAGTCCGCGGCCGGCGCCGAGGACGCGCCCGCCATCGAGGCCGAGAAGAACGTCACCATCGACCGGCGGCTCAGCCACGGCGAGGTGCTCTCCTATGACGGCGTCGACCTGAAAGTGATCCACCTGCGCGGCCACACCCCCGGGTCTATGGCCTTCGTCTACCGGGTCGAAGACGGCCCCACCCACATCTTCACCGGGGACTCGCTCTTCCCCGGCGGCGTCGGGAAGACCTGGTCGGCCGAAGACTTCGCCACGCTGCTCGACGACGTCGAGGCCCGGCTCTTCGCCGACTACGAGGACGACACGATCATCCACCCCGGCCACGGCGACCCCACGACGTTGGGCGCCGAACGCGCCCAGCTCCCCGCATGGCGGGAACGCGGCTGGTGAGCGCCGTGACCGCCGCCAAGCGGCTGCACAAGCTGGAAACCTCCGCCGATAGTGAAGGCCCCGCCGGACCGGAGGAGCTCTACGCGGCCTTCGAAGCCTGGACCCAGACCCAGGGGCTCACCCTCTACCCCGCCCAGCAGGACGCCATCCTCGAGCTGGCCGACGGCCAGCACGTCATCATGGCCACCCCCACCGGCTCGGGCAAGTCCCTGGTCGCGACCGCGGCGCACTTCTTCGCGCTCTCCCGCGGCGAGCGCAGCGTCTACACCGCCCCGATCAAGGCGCTGGTCTCGGAGAAGTTCTTCTCCCTGGTGGAGATCTTCGGCGCCGAGAACGTCGGGATGGTCACCGGTGACTCCTCGGTCAACGCCGGCGCCCCGATCGTGTGCTGCACCGCGGAGATCCTCGCCAATGAGGCGCTGCGCGACGGCCGCGACGCCAACGTCGGCCCGGTCATCATGGACGAGTTCCACTTCTACGCCGATCCCCAGCGCGGCTGGGCCTGGCAGGTCCCGCTGCTGGAGCTCACCGGCCGCGCCGAGCCCGGCACCCCGGGACACGGCGCCGCCGGCAGCCGGGCGCAGTTCCTGCTGATGTCCGCCACCCTGGGCGACACCTCCCGGTTCGAGGCCCGGCTCAGTGCAGGGACCGGGCGCGACGTCGTCACGGTCTCCAGCGCCGAACGCCCGGTGCCGCTGAGCTACGAGTACTCCACCACCGCGCTGCAGACCAAGCTCGAGGAGCTGGTCACCACCCACCAGGCCCCGGTCTACGTGGTGCACTTCTCCCAGCGCGAGGCGGCCGAGCGCGCCGTCGGCCTGGCCTCGCTCAACGTGGTCTCCAAGGGCGAGCGTGAGGCGATCCGGGTGAAGCTGGAGACCTTCCGCTTCGCCAAGGGCTTCGGCAAGACGCTGAACCGGCTGCTCCGCGCCGGGATCGGGGTCCACCACGCCGGCATGCTGCCCAAATACCGCCGGCTGGTCGAGCAGCTCGCCCAGCAGGGCCTGCTGAAGGTCATCTGCGGCACCGACACCCTCGGGGTCGGGATCAACGTGCCGATCCGCACGGTGCTGCTGACCGCGCTGAGCAAATACGACGGCACCCGCACCCGGCAGCTCAACGCACGCGAGTTCCATCAGATCGCCGGG
Source organism: Nesterenkonia sp. AY15 (assembly GCF_022565855.1). Taxonomy (NCBI): domain Bacteria; kingdom Bacillati; phylum Actinomycetota; class Actinomycetes; order Micrococcales; family Micrococcaceae; genus Nesterenkonia; species Nesterenkonia sp. AY15. Next base: position 135,562 of record NZ_JAJOYV010000007.1, read on the forward strand.
CGCGCCGGCCGGGCCGGGTTCGACACCCACGGCACCGTGGTGGTCCAGGCGCCGGAGCACGTGATCGAGAACAACGCCTCGATCGAGAAGGCCCGCGCCAAGCACGGCGACGATGAGAAGAAGGTCTCCCAGGCGATCCGCTCGGCCGGGAAGAAGAAGCCCCGCGACGGGTTCGTCTCCTGGAGCGACAAGACCTTCGAACGGATCATCACCGCCACCCCGGAGCCGATGGTCTCCCGGATGAAGGTCAGCTACTCGATGGTGCTGCACCTGCTGGAGCGGCCCGAGGACCCGATCCGGGCGATGCGCCGGATGATCCTCGCCGCCGATGAGACCCCGGCCCGGAAGGCCCAGCTGCAGCGGCAGGGGCTGCAGATCCTGCGCGAGCTGCTCACCGCCGGGGTGCTGGAGCGCTTGGAACGTCCCGATGAGGACGGCCGCACCGTGGACCTGACCCTGGACCTGCAGGACAACTTCGCGCTGAACCAGCCGCTGGCGCCCTTCGCGGTGGCCGCGGTGGAGCTGCTGGACACCGAGTCCGAGTCCTATGCCCACGATGTGATCAGCGTGATCGAGTCGATCCTGGAGACCCCGCACCAGATCACCGGCGCCCAGGTGAAGCAGCTGAAGTCGGAGAAGATCGGCGAGCTCAAGGCCGAAGGCGTGGAGTATGTGGACCGGATGCGGATCCTCGACGAGCTCACCCACCCGCAGCCGCTCGCCGAGCTGCTGACCCAGCAGTTCGAGATCTACCGCACCGGCGCACCCTGGGTCTCCGACTATGCGCTGCAGCCGAAATCGGTGGTCCGCGACATGCTCGAGCGGGCCTTCGACTTCACCACCATGGTCAACCACTACCAGATCGCGCGCTCCGAGGGAGTGCTGCTGCGCTACCTCAGCGACGCCTATAAGGCGCTGAAGCAGACGGTCCCGGAGAACCGGCTCACCGAGGAGCTCGAAGACCTGCTCGCCTGGCTGGGCGAAGTGGTCCGACAGACCGACAGCTCGCTGCTGGAGGAATGGGAGCGGCTGCAGGCCGGCGATGACCCGGAGAAGCTGGCCGAGCTCGCCGCGATGGAGGCTGACATCTCCGCGCTGGATCACCCGGACCGGGTCACCTCCAATGCGCGGGCCTTCAAGGTCATGGTGCGCAACGCCCTGTTCCTGCGCGCGGAGCTCTTCGCCCAGGAGAAGGAGGCGAAGCTCGCCGAGCTCGACGCCGAGCACGGCTGGGACAAGGACCGTTGGGGTCAGGCGCTGGACGCCTACTTCAACATCTACGAGGACCTCTATACCGATGCGCAGTCCCGCGGGCCGAGCCTGGTGCGGATCGACGTCTCTCCGAAGGACACCCCGGACCCGGAGCGCCGCTACTGGCGGGCCGTGCAGGTCCTGGATGACCCGGACTCCCACCACGACTGGGGCATCTACGCCTGGATCGATCTCACCGCCTCGGATGAGACCGGCGGCCCCGTGGTGATCATGGACCGGGTCGGCGAACTGGGATGACCAGTGCGGGGATCAGCGCCGCCGGTTCCGGAACACCTGAGGCCAGTACCGCGGGGGCGACGTCCACGCTGATCGACGGCACCCAGATCACCGATCACTGGCTCGATGTGCCGTTAGACCACCATGCGCCGCTGGAGCACCGGGCGCCCGGGGCTGAGCGGATCCGGATCTACGCGCGGGAGTTCGTCGCCGCGGAGGCCGCCGCGCAGGGCCGGGAACATGTGGAGTCACTCCCCTGGCTGCTGTTCCTGCAGGGCGGCCCCGGCGGGAAGGGAAGTCGACCGGCGAAGCTCGGCGGCTGGATGTCCGAGGCCGGCGCCACGTTCCGGATCCTGATGCTGGATCAGCGCGGCACCGGACTCTCCGCCCCGCTCACCCGGCACTCCCTCGCCGCCCGGGGCGACGCCGCCGCCCAGGCTGCCCACATGCGCCACTTCCGCGCCGATTCGATCGTCAAAGACGCCGAGGCGTTCCGGCGGGCGCTGGGGCTGGCGTCCTGGAGCGTGTTGGGGCAGAGCTTCGGCGGGTTCGCCACGCTGACCTATCTCTCCTTCGCTCACGCTTCGCTGGACCGGGCGCTGATCACCGGCGGCCTGGCGCCGCTCACGGGTCACGCGGACCGGGTCTACCGGGCCACCTACGCCAAGATGCGGGCGCGGAACTATGAGCACTTCGACCGGTTCCCAGAGGACCGCGAGATCCTGGACGCGGTCTTCGCCCACCTTCGTACCCACAAGGTGCAGCTGCTCGACGGGTCCGCGCTGAGCCCTGCCCGGTTCCAGCTGGTTGGGATGCTGCTGGGCGGCAACGCCCGGGCGGACTCGCTGCACTACCTGCTCGAAGAAGCGTTCACCGGGCCGGAGCGGACCGAGCTCTCAGACTCCTTCCTCGCAGCGGTGGGCCAGCAGCTCTCCTTCGCGGCGAACCCGATGTACGCGGTGATGCATGAATCCATCTACGGCCAGCCCGCCAAGGTGACCGATGGACGCGCCTCGACCGGCTGGGCGGCCCAGCGGGTGGGTGCCGAGTTCCCGGAGTTCGACGCGGAGGGCGCCTCTCCCCTGCTGCTGGGTGAGATGATCCTGCGCGAACACCTGCTCCTGGACCCGACGCTCAAGGACCTGGTGGAGGCGGCGGACCTGCTGGCCGCCGTCGAGGACTGGGAGCCGCTCTACGACTTGGCCCAGCTGGGCCGCAACCGGGTGCCCACCGCCGCGGCGCTCTACACCGATGACGTGTATGTGGCGCGGGAGCTCTCCTGGGAGACCGCGGACCTCATCGGCGGGATCAGCGTCTGGGAGACCTCCGAGTTCCACCATGACGGCCTGGGTGACGACGGCGCCCGAGTCTTCGCGGAGCTGCTGAAGCGCACCTGACTCTGGCTCGGTCGAACTGGAGTCAGCGCACGCCGCTGCGCAGACCTCGGGCCTTCTCCAGGAGCGCGAGGTACTGGCCGCGATGTTCGATCAGGTCTTCCTGGTACTTCTCGGGCACCTTCGCCACCTTGGTGGCCCAGTAGTCGTACTTCTGGGCTGTCTGGATCAGGTTGAACTCTCGGTCCGCGGGCGCCATTTCTCGGAGATCCACGTAGCGCTGGGAGTACTTCTCGGCGTTCTGGATGGCGCGCAGCGCCCGGCCCTTCGGTGCCAGCAGCGAGGTGGTCACCGTGATGATCAGGACACCCACGATGACCAGCAGTGAGAGTCCGGTTTCGATCTCGACCACGGAGACGTCTTCGCCGTTGTTGATGAAGAAGAGGTTGTTCTCGTGCAGGGCGTGGATCATCAGCTTGACGCCGATGAAGCCCAGGATCAGGGCCAGGCCGTAGGAGAGGTAGATGAGCCGGTCCAGCAGCCCGTCGATGAGGAAGTACAGCTGACGCAGACCCATCAGCGAGAAGGCGGTGGCGGCGAAGACGATGAACGGTTCCTGGGTGAGCCCGTAGATGGCCGGGATCGAGTCCACGGCGAAGAGCAGGTCGGTGCCGCCGATGGCGAGCATCACCAGCAGCATGGGGGTGAACATCCGCTTGCCGTTGACCCGGGTGGTGATCTTGTCCCCGTGGTATTCCTCGGTGGTGTTCAGGTGCCGGCGTGCGAAGCGGATGAAGAAGTTGTCCGCCTCGTCTCCCCCGGTGTCCCCGGCGAGCTCCTTCTTCAGCAGCTGCCCGGCGGTCATCAGCAGGATGATGCCGAAGAGGTAGAAGACGTCGCTCCAGAGGTTGATCAGCCCGGCGCCGATGAAGATGAACCCGCTGCGCGCGATCAGCGCGAAGACGATGCCGAAGAGCAGCACCTTCTGCTGATACTCGCGGGGGACGTTGAAGCTGCCGATGATGACAAGGAAGACAAAGAGGTTGTCCACTGAGAGCGCCTTCTCGGTGACGTAGCCGGCGTAGTACTCGGTGGCCATCTCCGGGTGGCCCAGGACGAAGAAGCCCAGTCCGAAGAGCAGCGCGACGCCCACGTAGAAGGAAGACCAGAGGGCGGCCTCTTTGATGGTGGGGGTGTGCGCCTTGCGCACGTGGAAGACGAAGTCGAAGAGCAGCAAGCCGATGATCAGCGCTAGCGTGACGGTCCAGATCAGTGGGGAGATCTCCATGAAGGAGCCTTTCGCGAAGGAGGGTACAACCATGTCCTCGCGAGTCTCTCCGCCTGAGTCCAGGCCTCTGTGTCCGGCGAGGCGACGATGCCCCGCGTGCTGACGACCACAGTGTTAGGGATACTCCCCCACGCTTGGATGATGATACACCGGTCCGGCGATTACCACTGGGACCCTAGGATCATGCAAAAATCGGCGCAGAAAGACGTTCGCCCAGCTGAGCTAGACCCGCCGGCCATGAATCGCAGGACCTCCCTTGTCAGTGCACTGAGGCGTGCGATTGCGCACAGAGCTAATTGCGGGCACCCGGCCAGTGAGCCAGTCCTCTACCGCACAGTTCTCGGGGCAAGTTCGGGAGCCCTACACCTAGAGCGTGACGAAGCCTCCCCGCTGACCGGGGGACAATCTTCTGCCAGCACACGCGGTAGATCCAATACTCGAGCAGCGACCTCAAACCACAAAGGACGGAGCCGAAGACGAGAATTAAGAAATCACGCTGCGTCCTTGGGCAACCGACCTGCCAGGAGGTACCGGCAATCGCAGCTCCAGATGAGGCCGAAGTCCCGCCTGCCTGCGAGCTCTCACTGACAACCGCTTCTCAGATTCGAAACCGTTCGGAGATTCGCCGTCACTGGAGCACCACGGTTGGGAATCGCACCAGGCCGATGCCCAGCACCGACGGTCAAGACGAGCGCGTCCACCCGGTTGCAGTAGACCGCCGCGTCATATTGCTTCTAAGTCTCGAACACCAGTTCCTCCCAATTGCGGTCAACAACTCAGCGCAATAGGGATGGCAGTGACTTCTACTTCCCGGAGCACGCCGCAACACCTCGGCACTGAGCGCCAGCGCGGTACTTTCATGTCATCCTCGGAGGGGCAAGACGATCATCCGACCACCGTCGAAACCTTCGCAGGGGCGCCGATCAGAGCCCCTCAGTGGAGAAGAACGGATGCACACCCGGAACCATCGCTGCTACCCCAGTTCCCCACGTCCCGGATACAAGACCCCAGCCACTCAACGAATAGCCCTGGGCGAACTGAGGATTAGGCGAGTCTTGTCGAAGGCATCTATAATTCGGGATATCGATAAACCCCCGGACATGCGGATTTGATACAAGCACAACGGTTAGGGAGCGCGACCGTTTCAGGGGCGCCCTCAGGCGACCGGCATCGCAGTACGTCCTGTAAATCCCGCGGGGAGAAGGTTCAGACAATGGAAACAACTTGTCTAACGGCATTTATGGGCCAATCTGGACGCTTTCTAAAGGCTCATCCGCCACACCCGGAAAGGGCGCAACTCAGCTGATGAATGGCAACCAATATCCGCGAATTATTAAGCGCCTTTCCAGGCTAATACCGGATCACCTATACATTCAGTTGCGCTACTTAATGAAGTTCCACCGGTTTTGCAATCTACGGAAACCTCAGATGTTCAGCGAAAAGCTCCAGTGGCTCAAGCTTCACGACCGCCGGTCGATCTACACCACGATGGTCGACAAGTACGAGGTGAAGAACTGGATTTCGAATCGCATCGGCGAGTCCTACGTCGTTCCAAATTTGGGCGTATGGGACTCGTTCGACCAGATCGACCTCGACACGTTGCCGGAGCAATTCGTCCTGAAGTGCACACATGACTCCGGTGGACTGGCCATCTGCAACGATCGTGACACCTTCGACGTGACTGCGGCGTGGGAGAAGATTGAGAAATCGCTAGCGCGCAATTACTATTACAGCGGTCGAGAGTGGCCGTACCGTGATGTCAAGCCACGCATCCTTGCGGAGGTCTACCTGCCGGCCTGGGAGCCGGAGGGCACCAAATCCGACACAAAGATCGAGACACTAGCGGACCAGATCGAAGCTGGCATGACCGACTATAAATTCTACTGCTTCAACGGCGAGCCAAAGTTCTTGTACGTGTCTCAAGGTCTGCACGATCACGAGACAGCGAAGATGATCTTTCTCACGTGTGACTGGGAGCCCACTGGGTTCGCCCGACCCGATTACCTTCATTTCGATGCAGTCCCCCCAAAACCATCGACGCTGGACGAGATGCTCGCAATTGCTCGCCGACTCTCTGAGGATATTCCGTTTGTCCGAGTTGACCTCTTCGAACACTTCGGGCGTGTGTTGTTTTCCGAAATGACGTTCCATCCGGTTTCGGGCATGATGCCGATTGAGCCAAATTCAGCTGACGTCGAGATCGGGCGGTATCTTGAGCTAGCGCACGTAGATGCGACTCGATGATGCCACGCTCACCTGACGCGCTTCTGAGTGCAGACAGTCCAGGACTCGGCCTCGTTCGCGGGGATCTCAGCGGCAAAACGCGCAACGCAGCTAAGTGGTCCATCATAACCGAAGTGGCCGCTAAGATTGTTACACCGGTCACGCAGCTGGTTCTGGCCAGAATTTTGGCTCCAGAGGCGTTCGGTGTATTGGCGCTTGTCATAATGGTCGCGAGTTTCGCTGAGATGCTCGCCGATGCAGGATTTCAGAAGTATCTCGTCCAGCACGAATTCCAGGACCAAACGGACCTCTACCGGTCGGCTAATGTCGCGTTCTGGTCGAGCATGTCGATCGCGGTCATTTTGCTGCTTCTCATCGTGCTGTTCCGGGATGGAATCGCGTCGATGGTGGGCGCTCCAGGTCTCGGTATTCCGATTGCGGTCACCGCGCTATCTCTCCCGATGGCCGTCTTCGTTAGCACGCAGCAGGCGCTATTCCGGCGCGCTTTCGAGTACAAAAAGTTGCTCCCGATCCGGATCGTCGTAGCCCTCATCCCTTTGGTGGTGTCCGTACCGCTCGCGTATGGAGGCCTTGACTTCTGGGCGCTCATCATTGGCGTGCTCTCCGCCAATCTGTTGAACGCGCTCGCAATGACTGTGATCTCGCCGTGGAAACCCGGGCTCTTCTTTTCGTTCTCGCTGTTAAGGAAGATGTTCTCCTTCAGCGGATGGTCGCTGCTCGAAGCCATCTCCATCTGGGCAACGCTCTGGGCAGGGACCTTCATCGTAGGGAGCGTCCTGACCCCCCACGAACTGGGTCTATATCGACAACCAATCCTTGTAGTCAACTCCGCCTTCGCGGTGATCACTAGCGCAACTACCCCCATCCTGTTCGCAGCCCTGTCCCGACTTCAGGCGAACCCCCGCAAGTTCCGCCAGTTCTTCTTCCGCGTCCAGTTACCCGTGGCGCTCGTGATTTTCCCTATGGGGGTGGGGGCCTTCTTCTACCGAGACTTCCTAACCGACCTGCTCTTCGGACCGAAATGGAATGAAGCGGCACTCATGTTCGGGGCCTGGGCGTTCACCAGCAGCCTGAGCATTGTTCTCTCCCACTATTGCAGCGAGATTTTCCGATCCCTGGGCCGGCCTCGAGTGTCCTTTCTGTCACAGTGTCTCTACATGGTGGTGATGATCCCGGCACTCTATATCGCGGCCCACGATGGGTTCGTCACCTTGGTGATCGTGGGCGCCGCAGTGCGCCTGGTCGGTATCGCGATTAGCCAGTTACTGACTTTTATTGTTGCCGATATCGGATTCTTGCAGGTGATGAAGAACCTCTACGCGCCGCTGCTCGCGTCCGCGCTGATGGCGGTCGCTGCCTGGTGGCTGGCTGGCCTCGCTGACGGCCACTGGGGTTGGTCCTCCCTGGGCGTCCTCGCCTGCGCGCTCATCTACGGCCTCGCATGCCTCTGCTTCCCGCGCACACGCTCACTCATTGCGGGCACCGCCACTGCTACGCTCAACCGGCTAAGGCGGGCTCCATGACCTACGATCGAGAGAGAATATGAGCAGCAGCAAACTTCTGAAACCGGCGAAACAGTTGCTTCGCGTTATTCCCGCACGGGCATACATCCAGCTGTACTATTTCGCGAAGTTCGGCAAAGTCTGCGACCTACGCAACCCGTCCACGTTCAACGAGAAACTGCAGTGGCTGAAGGTGAACTACAGGCTCCCGGAACACTCGAACCTGGTCGACAAGTATGCAGTCAAGAAGATCGTTGCCGACGAGATCGGCGAGGAGCACGTGATCCCCACCCTTGCTGTGTATGAATCGGCCGAGGACATCGATTTTGATACGTTGCCCGAATCCTTCGTCCTGAAGTGCACACACGATTCCGAGGGCGTCGCCCTGGTGAAGAATAAGAGCTGTGTCGACGTGACGGAGATTCGGAGCAGGCTCCGTTTAGCTCTCAAGCAGAACTTCTACTACATCGGACGCGAGCCGCACTATCGTCACGTTGCGCCGCGGATCATTGCAGAGCCGTTTATCAAAGATGACCAGCATGACCAGTTGCTTGACTATAAGTTCTTCTGCTTCGACGGCGAGGTAAAGGCAATATTTATTGCGTCAGGCCGCGGTTCGGAAAGTATGAAATTTGACTACTTCGATGCGGATTTCAACTCGCTAGAAATTCGTCAATCGTATCCAAACTCTAAGGTCCCGCCTGCGAAGCCCAATGGCTACGAGAAAATGCTCGATATCGCGAAAAAGCTGTCGAAGGGGCATCCACACGTGCGGGTTGACCTCTACGAGGTTAACGGGCACGTCTATTTCGGTGAGTTGACGTTCTTCCACTTCAGCGGTTTCGCGCCTTTCAGGCCGTCAAAATGGGATGAAATCTGGGGAGGATGGCTAAATTTGCCCGAAAAAGCCAATCCTCTGGTTGGTGCGCCATGACGCGAAAAGTCGTCTTTTTTACGACTGGAATGACTGCTGGCGGTGCGGAACGGGTCGTCGCGACGCTGGCGAACGCCCTGGATTCCCGCGGGTTTGAGGTTGTTATCGCAATGGTTAAAGGTGAGGAGAGCGCTTACGACCTCCCGCCTGGGGTGCGGCTCCGCTCCGCAAACTTGAACCCAGGGCTGCGGAACCTGCCTGCAGCGATCCAGTTCTACAGGCAGCTACTCCGCGAGGAGAGTCCAGATGTGGTGGCTTCGTTCTCCACTAAGTCCGATATCATTGCCCTTATATTCAGACTTCTGTTTCGCTCAGAGAGCCAGCTCATCGTCTCGGATCGGGCTGATCCCTATACTCGAAACCGCCGACTCCAGCTTGCATGCAACGTCTTGTACCGGTGGTCCGACGGCCTTGTCTGCCAGAGCGAGAGTGTTGCAGATTACTATAGGAAAAGATGCAAGCGTGCCAGCATTTTTGTCATACCGAATCCGCTCAGCGAGGACAGCGTCGGCGAGACAACGAAGAAGTGCCGTAGTCGGACCGTCATCGCAGTGGGGCGCCTGTCAGAGCAAAAAAACCATAGGCTAGCCATCAGCGCCTTTAAGCGCATCAGGGAGAGATTCCCGGAGCTCACAATGAAGATCTACGGCTCCGGCCCCCTGGAGAATGAGCTAACTGAGATGATCCGCATGGCGGACTTGGAAGACAATGTGACGCTAGAGGGCGTAGTACCAAACGTCATGCGCCAACATAGCGATGCGGCGCTCTTTCTGTTCACGTCGAATTACGAGGGTTATCCGAACGCCCTAATGGAAGCCGCGGCGGCGGGTATCCCGACGGTCACAACGGACTTCTCCCCCGGTACGGCCCGAGAGATTATCGAGGACGGCGTGAACGGATACGTCGTCCCCGTCGGGGGTGAGGATGAGGCAGTGGAAGCATCCATTAAGGCGCTATCGGGAAAGCTCGACCTAGCGGAAGTCATCGCAGCCTCTCAACGTGTACGAAAACGGCATCGGACCGAACTCATCCTGGAGTCGTGGCTGAACGTCTTTGGTCCGTTGGGACGGAAGAGACTGCCGCTCTGAGAGAATGGGCATGTATTGATGGGAGGGCTTGGACGTCCTCATATATTGGAGGCTGGCAACCGTATGAGCTTGAAGCTTCTCTTCGTGAACGCGAGTCTCACCGACGGGGGATCCGAAAGGGCGATGTCGCTCGTCGCTCAGACGCTTGCGACACGTGGCCACGACGTCACAATGGCGCTAGTACGTGAGAAAGAATCCACCTATCCGATCGACCCGAGCGTCCTGATCGCTCAGTTTCGGTATCGTGCAAGAGGGAAAATCGGGAAGTCTCTCGAGCGTGTGCGCCAGCTTAGGAGTGCGATCAAGTCGAGAGATTATGACTACGTGGTGTGTTACATGTGGGATCTTAACATCACCACCTTGATCGCCTCGCTCGGCCTAAGGAAGCGTGTCATTGTCTCAGAGCGTGCCTTCCCCGGGACCTCCACGCGGAGCCGCCTCACTCGCCTCTTGGAGGATCTGTCATATCGGTTAGCATTCCGCATCGTTTACCAGACGCGAGATGCGCAGGCCTTCTGTCCGCCGAAGCTCATGAGCAGGAGCGTCGTCGTGCCGAACATGGTGGAGGCGCGCGAGGCAGACGCCTACAAGGGTGAGCGGCACAAGCGCGTTGTCTCAATAGGGAGGCTGGGTGCTCAGAAGAACTTCCCACTCTTGCTGCGCTCTTTCGCCCGATTCATCGAGACGAACCCAGAGTGGACGCTGGAGATTTACGGCAGGGGTGCTCTCGAGAATGAGTTGAGAGCACTCGCGGATGAGCTGGGGATCCGAGACTCTGTCGTATTCGCTGGTTATGTCGATGACATCGCGGACCGTATCCGGACTGCGGGAATGTTCGTTCTCTCGTCTGACTTCGAAGGGATCTCGAATGCCATGTCCGAGGCGATGGCGCTCGGGCTGCCAGTCGTGTGCACGGACTGCCCAGTTGGAGGGGCATCCCTGCTGATCGACGACCGCGTGAGTGGGTTACTTGTGCCTGTCCGTGACGAGGACGCAATGACTGCGGCGATGCTAGATGTCGGGACAGACCCGGTTCTCGCCAAGACGATCTCAAATGGCGCCCAGGCGTCCGTAGCAAGGTTCACGCCTGAGCGGGTGGCGAGCATATGGGAGAAGGGCGTACTGTGCTGAACTTTCCCGATGGCACCGTCATCGGCGAAGAGTCTGTTCCTGGGTTCCGACTTCACGAGATCATCGCCCCAGACGGCGAACTGATCTTCGCACGCCACGCATTCGGCGGCAGACTCGACGGTAACAATTTCATTCTGCCGACAGAGATCAAGAGCCGTATGAAAGCCCGCGCGAGCGGAAATGGGCCACGGAAGCTCACTGTGTCAAGGATCGCTGCGCCCGCGGCTTGTATCCGGCGCACCCACGAGTTCCACCTCAACACGAATGCGCCTTCCATTTCTCACGACCGGCGAGCGGCAGTGAGGACAGGCGTCTCCGACTTGGGAGTCTCACCTGCCGGAAAACATCAAGTCGCAAGGGCAGGGCTCGTTGACTGACACAGCACACCCCCGATCCACTATCCGCCGAGCGAGTACTCGGCTAAATAACCGCTCGAACAGTAGTCAAAGAAGAATCGTCCTGCTGCTCGCCCTCCTCGCATTTCCTCTTTTCCTCTCCGTGGACCTCAGCCCCCTCTCAGTCGCTCTCGAGAACTTGATCACCGGATGGAAAATCCTGAGCGCCGGGGTAATCTTCTGCTGGTACGTCCATCGGCTATTGGGGCGCAAGCACATGCCCGCTCATATCCTGTCGATCGCGCTGGTTATGTTCGCATTTCTGGTCTCGACTTTAGCGAATTCTGGGAGTGTAGAACGGTACTTGGTCGTGTGGGGTGGTTTCTTCGCCGTGGCCCTATTGGTCGAGGCGACGTTTAGAGAACGGCCCCTTCAACTTCTGCTTGCATTGAAGATCGTACTTGGAACCCTGGCAGTCGTGAACTGCGCCACCGTTTTGGCTCAGCCCGAAGGCCTCTGGTCATCACCCATCGAAGGGTACTGGCTTCTCGGGCATCGTAATAACTTTGGAACACCCTTAATCGCTGCTCTCGTTGTGAGCGCAGCGTACGACCTCCTGTCGCGCCAACGTCTGACGATCGCCACCCTCTTGATTGGTGTGGCGTCGTTTATGTCTGTCGTCCTGACATGGTCCGCGAGCTCCGTTCTAACCATGGCGATGACGATCGGCGCTGTACTCCTGGTCGCACTTACCAGAGCAGGACTCAGAGGCGCTAAGCCCTTTCTACTGCTGGTGCTGTACGCGGCCCTCAATATTGGAATTGTCGTCTTCCAGGTCCAAGAGCGCGTGAGCGGTTTCATTACCAATGTTCTTGACCGTTCTGCAGACCTGACAGGTCGGACAAGAATTTGGGAGATCGTCTTCGACATGATCCGAGAGTCACCGCTTATCGGTCACGGCGTGCAACGCTCAGAAAACAACGGTCTCACGATATATAATCCGCACTTCGTTCACGCGCACAACGGAGAACTTGATATTCTTATGCAAGGGGGACTCCTTGCTTTTATACCCTTCGTGATAATGATTATTATCACCACTAGAAACGCATCTCACTACTACAGTAATCGCGCGGTGCAAATCCTATATATAGGTCTGATTCTTGTCATGCTAAGAGCAATCACAGGTCTTTTCTTCAGCCCCTACGCGGTGCTTCTTGTATTCCTGCTGTTGAACTCGCAGACAATAGCGAGGATATATAATGAAACAAGCTCCCCCCAGGTCTGAAGGATATTTTCATGCGTGATATTGCCTTCGTCGTTTCCGTCAAGCCAAGGGACACCCACACGGGGCTGGGATTGACGGCCCCCGAAGAGAGCGACTGGACCCAGAAACGCGGAGAGAGTTCCCGCTCTTGTCGAGCCAATTCCAGGGGATGCCACTATGGTTTTTGTCAAGCCGCTAGGGAGTGTTCTGATGCGGCCGGTGAGGCTGGGTCTCGGTAAAGAGTCCCGTCGCGCAGCATCGCGTAAAGGGTGTCCAAACAGCACCGGCCCAGCGCGATGATGGCCTGCCTGTGCCGCTTTCCCTCGGCGATCTTCCGGTCGTAGTAAGCCCTCGAGGGCAGATGGTGCAGGGCCGCGAACGCTGAGTTGTAGAGACTCGATTTCAGACGCTTGTTCCCGCCGCGGTTGGCGAACTCCCCGCGGATGGAAGTCCCGGAACGAAGCGTGGTGGGCGCAATTCCCGCGTAGGAGACCAGTGGCCTGCGCTCTTGAAGTCTTTGCCCACGACTTCGGTGAGGATCCTGGCGGCGGTGCTGACTCGGACTGAAGGGCATCGAAGTCAGGACCTGGCAAAGAGGCTGGGCCTCCACCTGGGCCAGGACCCTGGCCCGCTGCCGAGTGAGGTCTTGAATCTGCTGGGCCAGGATCGGCACGATCGTCGCGGCTGCTCCGGTGCCGGCGACCACCACAGTCTGGGCCTCCAGAGCGGAGAAGATCTCCTTGGCGACTCGCTCGGCCAGTCGGGGGTTGTGCTTCTTGACCCGGTTGCACACATTGCCTCGACCCGCAGTCTTCCATCGTTGCGGGGACGGTCAGGTGGCCAGCGCGTCGAGGACCCCGACCTGGTGCAGATGGGCTCCCACTGCGCGTTCCAACGCCAGATGGATCTGAGTGAGTAACCCGAGCAGCCGGTTCCTGGCAAGGGTCTGCTGACGGTTTAGTTGACCTCGGGGTTTACGTCGCCAGAGCGACGGTCGTTTTGTAAACGGTCTCGTATTCAACCGGGGTCAGCTTACCCAGACGCCGCTGTCGACGACGCCGGTGATAAG
>NZ_JAJOYV010000008.1:0-110879 GCF_022565855.1 Nesterenkonia sp. AY15
AAATAAATAATTTGGTATCAACAAACTTGGCACACTATTGAGTTCTCAAACAACAACCGCTACCGGCACCATCAGAAGTTTTTCTCTGAATCGCTCCGAAGCAACTTTGTAAGCTTACCAACAAGCTTCCGCTTCGTCAATTCAGCGTTTCCGCCGTCCTGACCCGACTTCGAATGAATCATTCCCAGCGAATACTCGCTGCGAACGACTCGAACTCGTCGTCTGCGCGGTTCTCAACTCTACGTCGCGGTGTTCGCCTTCGTCAACTCGAGGTCAACTCTGCATGAACACCACACAAACCGTGGTCTCGAACCCCCCGGGAACACCTCGCTTGAGCCGATGACCAGCCCAGAGGGCCAGCGCACCGCAACAAGGAACAGATCCTGTGTGGGGAGAAGCTATGTGGTTATCAAATCCGGGGATCTTCGCGGTCCGCCTCAGCTTCCCGCCGTGCCCCCTTGAGCACGAGATAGAACTTTACACACGCCCCGCCGAGTCCGCAAACCAAAACCAGTGCGACCTGCATCACACCCCTGGATCCCCGTGACCTGGCGGTTTTCACATCGAACCCGGACTCACCCCCGATGGACCAGCGCGAGGTTCTTCTTGCCGCGCCGGACCAGCAGGAACTTCTCGTGCAGCCACATCGAGTCGGCCACCGGCGCATCGGCATCGGTGATCTTCTCGTTGTTGACGTAGGCGCCGCCGTCGCTGATCGCCCGACGCGCCTCTCCATTGGACTTGACCAGGCCGGTGTCCACCAGCAGTCGGACTGCAGTCGCTTCCCCGGCAGGCACGTGTGCATGGGGAAGCTCGGAGGCCACCGCCTGCAGGGTGGGCTCATCGATCAGGGTCAACTCCCCCTTGCCGAAGATCGCACCGGAAGCGTCGATCACCTTCCTTGTGGCATCTTCGCCATGCACCAGGGAGGTCACGTCCCAGGCGAGTGCTCGCTGGGCCTCTCGCTTGAAGGGTGCATCCTGCACCGAGCGCTCAAGCTCGGCGATCTCTTCCCGGGTCCGGAAGGTGAAGACCTTGAGCCTGTCGATCACATCGGCGTCGGACTGGTTGAGCCAGAACTGGTAGAAGGCATAGGGCGAGCACAGCTGCGGCTCGAGCCAGATGGCGTTGCCCTCGGACTTGCCGAACTTGGTGCCGTCGGAGTTGGTGATCAGAGGTGTGCCCAGTGCGTGCACCTGGGCACCTTCGGCGCGGCGGACCAGCTCGGTGCCGGAGGTCAGGTTGCCCCACTGATCCGAGCCGCCGAACTGCAGCGTGCAGCGGTACTGGCGGAAGAGCTGCAGGTAGTCGAAGCCCTGCAGGATCTGGTAGCTGAACTCGGTGTAGGAGATGCCCTCATCGGAGTTCAGCCGCTTGGCCACGATGTCCTTCTTGATCATCGTGCCCACACGGAAGTACTTCCCGATGTCACGCAGGAACTCGATCGCGCTCACACCTTCGGTCCAGTCCAGGTTGTTCACCATGGTGGCCGCACTCTCCCCGTCGAAGGAGATGTAGTGCTTGATCTGCTGCTGCAGGGAATCCACCCAGCCGGAGACGACCTCGGGGGTGTTCAGCGTGCGTTCGCTCGACGGCCTCGGATCTCCGATCAGACCGGTGGAACCGCCCACCAGCGCCAGCGGCTTGTGCCCTGCCAGCTGGATGCGGCGCATGGTCAGAAGCTGCACCAGGTGGCCCAGGTGCAGGGAGGCCGCCGTGGGGTCGAAGCCGCAGTAATAGACGATGGGCTCACCCGAGAGCGCCTGCTCCAGCGCGTCTGCATCGGTGGAGACATGGACGAGTCCCCGCCAGTTCAGCTCCTGCCAGAGCGACTCGAAGCTGTCGTCGTTGCGCTGAGCGGCCAGCGCCGGGTTCGTGGATTCGAGGCTCATCTGGGTCACAGCAGGTACGTTACCAATCATCTCGGGCCTGGTCCGTCAGAACCCGGCAGAATCGGTCAGAACCCGGCCGGGAGTTCCCGGGCGGCCAGGACGTGCAGCGCATGGGTGGGTCGGGTGAGGGCGACGTAGAGGCTGCCCACCCGTCCGGCGGTCTCCTCAAGGATCTCTGCCGGCTCGATCAGCACCACGGCGTCGAACTCCAGGCCCTTGGCCTCGTCGGCGGAGAGCGCCAGGATGTCCTCGGTCAATGAACCGGCGCCCCTACCCACGCGTGGACCGAACTCGGTCACCAGTGCGCGGCGGGCGGCGGCGAGCAGCCGCTGCGGCACGATCGCCGCGACGAGCCCCTCCCCCACTCGCTCATGTTCTGCGCGCACCGCGGCGGTGGCGGCGGTGATGAGCTGATCGGCCTGGACCTTCTCGATCACCGGCGGGTAGTCCCCTTCGCGCACGGTGCGCAGCGAGGTGGTCTGGAGCCCATTGGCCTGGGCGACCCGCTCGGCGAGTTCCACGATGGTGCCGGGAGTGCGGTAGTTGACCGTGAGCTCCTCCACGCGCATCCGCTTGCCCACGAAGGGCGCCATGGCCTCCTGCCAGCTCGACGCGGCCGACGGCGAGGAGCCCTGGGCGATGTCACCGACGATGGTGAAGGACTTCAGCGGGCAGCGGCGCATCAGCACGTGCCACTGCATCGGCGAGAGCTCCTGCGCCTCATCGACCACCACGTGGCCGTAGGTCCAGCTGCGGTCCACCTGGGCGCGTTCGGCCGCGGTCAGCCGGGGGCCGGACTCGGCGTTCATGTCCACCACTGCCTGGGCGTCGAGGAACCCTTCGATGCCCATCTCCTCGAGCTGCGGGGTGGCGTTCTCCACTGCGCGCTGGGCGTTGTCCAACGAGCGGGCCGCAGCGGCCTTCTGTCGTGCGGCCTCGCGCCCGGCCGATTCATCCAGGGTGCCCAGCAGCTCTGCGGCCTCATCCAGCAGCGGAACATCTGCACTCGTGAACGGGCTGCCGGGCTGGCGCTGCAGCAGGTCCCGCTCCGCAGCGGTGAGCTCGGGCGCGACGTCGGCCAGGTACTTCGGCTTGGCGTAGAGATCTTCGAGCAGTCCCTGCGGGCTGCGCGGCATCCAGCACAGGTTCAGCAGCACCCGGACGTCGCGAGCGCTGCGGACGTCTTCGAGCAGGTAGGACCGGTCGGCGTCGTTGCCCTCGGAGCGCTTCTCGATGATCCGTTCGAGCTTCTCGGCGATCTCCTTGACCAGAACCTTGACGAAGGTGGTGCGCGCCTCGTTATAAGGCTTGCCGGTGGCGCGGGCCCGCTCGAGGGCCCGATTGACCATCTTCGGGGTGACCCCGACGCGGGTGCCGTCGACGGTGACGTCGCGGACATCCGGGAGGGTGCGCTGGCGGTGGGTGACGGCGGCGTCGATGATCTGGACCCAGTCCAGGCGTCCCTTGATCTCTTCGACCCGCGAGTCCCTCTCCTCGGTGCCGCGCACCCCGGGGAAGAGCTCTGAGAGGGAGGACAGCACCACACCGGTCTCCCCCAGGGAGGGCAGCACCCGGTCGATATAGGACATGAAGGTGGAGTTCGGGCCCACGATCAGCACGCCGGCGGACTTCAGCCGGTCGCGGTGGCTGTAGAGCAGGTAGGCCGCACGGTGCAGCGCCACGGCGGTCTTGCCGGTGCCGGGTCCGCCCTGGACCACCATGACGCCGGGCAGCTCGGCGCGGATGATGCGGTCCTGCTCGGACTGGATGGTCGCGACGATGTCGCCCATCTGCCCGGTGCGTCGTGCGGTCAGCGCGGCCAGCAGGGCGCCGTCGCCATGGTTGTGGCTGGCCTCCTCCAACATGGTCGCGTCGAGGATGTCGTCCTCCACCCCGTGCACCTCACGGCGCTTGAGCATCAGATGTCGACGACGGCGCACGCCTTGGCGTTCGAAGGCGGTCGCCTGGTAGAAGACGCCGGCCTCGGGGGCGCGCCAGTCCAGCATCAGCCGCTGGTGACTCGCGGAGGTCAGTCCGATGCGCCCGATATAGCGGCACTCTCCCGAGTCGTGATCGAGGCGGCCGAAGACCAGCCGATCGTCGACCGCATTGAGCTGCGCGAGCCGGTCCTCGTACATCGCGGCGAAGGCGTCGCGCTCGGAGGCGTTCTGCATGGTGCCGCTGGAGCCGACCCGGCGCACCTTGGCGAGCTGGACCTCTTTCTCCGCGCGGAGCTCATCGAGCCGGGAGTAGAGCACGCCGACGTACTCGCGCTCCTCCTCCACTCCGGCTTCGAGGCCGGGCACCGGAACGTCGTCGTCTTCAGGCATGATCTCGGCCGTGGCCGAGGACTGTGAATCACTCATCAAGCAGCGCAGCTCTCCGTCGCGAATTTGCTGACCACCAAGCATACCTCTATTCCGCTGAACCGAATCTGTCGAGATTCCAGCCGGGTCAGGGGCTGACCTCCGCAGGAACATTGCGTCCGGGGCGGTAGGCCGAGACCGTGGGGTCGGCGTCGAGCCAGTAGCGCCAGGGATAGCCGATGCTGCCGCCGGCCCCGGAGACTCCGACGCGCGCGCCGCTGCGGATCTGCTCGGGGTTCACCGGCTCGGCGGGCGGGGTCAGGGTGAACCGTGCGGGGTCAGCGCTGGCGGCGGAGTTCCTCAGGTGCACGGGCAGCGCGTCCATCGGCAGGGTGATGCCCAGTCCCTGGCCCAGCCGGCCGGGCCCTGAGAGCAGCTTCGCTCCGGTGTCGCGGCCGCCGCGGCGCTCGATCGCCAGCTCACGGCCGGCAAGGACCTCGCCGGCGCGCAGCAGCACGCCTCCCGCGGTGCCCTCGTCGGCGCAGGCGAAGTTCAGGCAGCGGTGGATCCCGTAGTTGAGGTAGACGTAGGTGTGCCGGGGAGGTCCGAAGAGCGCCGCATTGCGAGCGGTCTTGCCGTTGTAGCTGTGCGCGCCAGGATCCTCGCCCTGGTCCCCGTAGGCCTCGACCTCCGTCAGCCGCACCCGCACGGACCCGCCCTCCGTCAGCACGGTGAGCTCACAGCCCAGCAGCGCCGGAGCCAGCTCGGTGGCGTGGGCGTCGAAGAGGGCGTTCAGTCGCGCAGAGTCCATCTGCCCATGATGGCAGACCTGGTCCCGGGCCGGTGCTCGGCTCAGTCTTCGGCCTCGGTGACCGACTCCCAGACCGGGAAGGGGTCGCTGAAGGTGCGCCAGAGCTGCGGACCGTCGGTGAGCTCAACATCGGTGAGCGTGGCCTCGTCCAAGGCCGCTGTGAGTCCTTCGGCGTCGAGGTCCATCCCGATGAAGGCGATGTCCTGACCGAAGGCGAGCATCTCCTCGGGGTCCTCGACCTGATGATCGAAGGCCAGCGGAGCCAGCGAGATGATCTGCCCGATGTGCTCCCACTGCGCGGTGATGTGGCCTCGGGTGGCGAGCCGGGCGAATCCTGCGGAGCGGATCACGCGGCCGAACTCCTCGACCTCGACGCGCAGATCCAACAGCTGTTTGAGGCGGCCGGGGTGGAAGGGGCGGAGCTGTTCATAGCGGAAGGCCGAGACGCGGGCGTGCCGATGGCGTGGCTGGAAGTCGCCGTTCAAGAGGCAGGTCCAACCGGCACGGGACTCCTCCCCCGAATAGCCGGGCACCTTCGAACGCAGAGTCCGAGCCCCAGGATCTCCGCTGAACCGCACCTGCGCGTGCGGACTCAGGTGGGCCACCAGCGCCACCAGAATGGCCAGCTCACCCGGGTCGATCAGGCGCCAGTTCACCATCATGACCGTGGAGGCATATTCGATCTGCTTGACGATGACTTCGGCGCGGCAGACGTAGGCCAGCTCCCCCGGGTGCCTCCCGTGCTGGTCAGCCTCGAGCACCACGTAGTCATCGGATGCGAGGTCGTCGAGCAGGTGAGCGGCATCCACGACACAGATGACCTCGGTGAGCTGGGGCTGCGGCCCGTGGTCACGGTCCAGACCGCTCAGCCCGTCTGACGCCGTCAGCGAGCCGATGACCTCGGTGATGGCGCTGGCCAGTGGATACTCGACCACCAGCTCGGGCCTGTCGGGCACGAGCCGCAGCAGCCGCAGCGCAGAATCCAGCGCCGTCTCATCCGTCGCGAGGCGATCAGCCTGCAGCAGCACGGCGCCGCGCCGCTGGGCCAGTGCTGCGGCGAAGTCCTTCCGCTCAGGACCGCAGGCCCCCATCACCGCGACCACCTGCACAGCTGGCACCTCGCCTGACATCGTCATCGCCGACTCCCTTCGAGTATTGTTAACGCTAATGCTACTCATTCTCACTAGGAGGTCATAATGAAGGTCCGCAATTCACTGCGTGCATTGAAGAACAAGCCGGGATCACAGGTGGTGCGACGCCGGGGGCGCACCTACGTGATCAATAAGAAGAATCCGCGGCTGAAGGCCCGTCAGGGCTGACGTAGTCCTGGGCGTGGGCGGCGACGTCGTTGACGTACTCCATCGACTGGTTATAGGCGACGACGGCATCCACCCAGCCCTCGTCACTGGTCAGGTCTTCCCCGCTCTCGCACAGGTAGACGGCGGCGGTGAGCGCGGCGTCGTCGAACTGATGCGGATCTGAGGCTCCGCTGCGTGAGCCGTCCTGGGCGTAGAGCTCCCAGGTGGCCGGGATGAACTGCATCGGCCCCACCGCCCGGTCCCACTCGGCGTCCCCGTCCAGTGCGCCGCCGTCGGTGTCGGGGATCTCGGCCAGGCCCGGGGATCCGTCCAGCGGGATGCCGATGATGGCGGGGGCGACCTGACCGTCTGGCTGAACCTGGGCGTCCGCGTAGGTGCCGTGCTGGGATTCGACCTGCCCGATGCCGGCCAGGGTGTTCCAGCCCAGTCCGCATTCGGGTCGGGTCTGCTCGACCAGCAGCGCCGCTCCGGTGTAGGCGGCGAGGGCGCGCTGCGGGATGCCGGTGCGGTCCGCCACCGCCTCGAGCCACTGCTCGTCGGCGAGCCCGGCGATGGGGGCCCATGGCTGCCCGGGCGCGGGGGCCTCGGCGGGCGCGGCCGCTTCGGGGAGCCGCTGAGCGGGGGCGCTGGGGTACTCCAGGCCCGGGGCCTGCCGAGGCTCGGCGCATCCGGTGAGCGCAAGCAGAGCCGCCCCGGCCAGGACGGCCGGGACGGCTCTGCGCCGCCTCGAAGCGGCCTGGGTCATGTGGGGTTCACTCCAGCGCCCGGTTCAGCGAACAGCTCAGCTGACGCTGTCTGGACCGACATTGCTGCCCGCGGAGCGGATGAACTCCTTGATCGGGCTCAGCTGCAGCGTGAGCTCCTCGAGCTGCTCGGCCACCGCTGACGGCGCCGTGCCGCCGCGGGAGGATCGTGAGTTCAGCGATCCGAAGGTGGTCAGCACCTCACGCACCGCCGGAGTCAGCTGGACAGAGATGCCGCTGAGCTCTTCGTCGGTGAGGTCCCAGAGTTCGACGTCGCGCGCTTCAGCCACCCGGACGGCTTCGCCGGAGAGCTCATGTGCCACTCGGAAGGGCACGCCCTGGCGGACCAGCCATTCGGCGATGTCGGTGGCGAGTGCGAAGCCGCGCGGGGCCAGCTCGGCCATCCGGTCGGTGTGGAAGACCAGGGTGGCGATCATCCCGGAGACCGCCGGAAGCAGCAGCTCCAGGGTGTCCACCGCGTCGAAGAGCGGCTCCTTGTCCTCCTGCAGGTCCCGGTTATAGGCCAGCGGCAGGCCCTTGAGCGTGGCCAGCAGCCCGGTCAGGTCACCGATGAGGCGACCGGACTTGCCGCGGGCGAGCTCGGCCACGTCGGGGTTCTTCTTCTGCGGCATGATCGAGCTGCCGGTGGAGAAGGCATCATCGAGGGTGACGAAGCCGGCCTCCTTGGTGGCCCAGAAGATGATCTCCTCGCTGATCCGGGAGAGATCCACGCCGATCATGGCGCTGACCCAGGAGAACTCCGCGTAGACATCGCGCGCCGCGGTGCCGTCGATGGAGTTCCAGGCCGCCTGGCCGAAGCCGAGCTCCTCGGCCACGCGCTGCGGGTCCAGACCCAGCGAGGATCCGGCCAGGGCGCCGGAGCCGTAGGGCGAGGTGGCCGCCCGCCGGTCCCAGTCCACGATCCGCTGCAGATCACGCAGCAGCGCCCAGGCGTGGGCCAGCAGGTGGTGACTCAGCAGCACCGGCTGCGCATGCTGCAGATGCGTCCGGCCCGGCATCGGCGCATTCGGGTGGGCCTCGGCCTGAGTGATCAGCGCCTCGATGGTGCCGAGCACCCCGGCGCCGATGACCCGGGCATGATCACGCAGGAACATCCGCCCCATGGTGGCGATCTGGTCGTTGCGCGAGCGTCCGGCGCGCAGCTTCCCGCCCAGGTCCTCGCCGGCGCGTGCAAGCAGTCCGCGCTCCAGCGCCCCGTGCACGTCTTCGTCGCTCTGCGCCGGAGTGAAGTCCCCGGAGAGCACGTCGGCCTCGAGCTGGTCGAGGGCAGAAAGCATCCCGTGCAGCTCGACGTCGTCAAGCAGACCGGTGCGGTGCAGCACCCTGGCGTGCGCGCGGGATCCGGCGATGTCATAGCGGGCCAGCCGGAAGTCGAAGTGCGTGGACTTGCTCAGCGCGGCCAGCGCATCTGCCGGCCCTGAGGCGAACCTTCCGCCCCAGAGCGCGCCCTCGTTGGTGCCGTGCTTGGTGCTCTCCGGGTTCATGCTCAGCGGTCCAGGTTGCCGAGGCCGGAGAAGTCCGGCTTGCCGTGGATGCGCTGCTCGCGCTGGGAGGCCACCTTGGAGGACAGGCCGAAGATGTCGATGAATCCGCGGGCGCTGGACTGATCGAAGGCGTCGCCGGCGTCGTAGGTGGCCAGGTTGAAGTCATACAGGCTGGTCTCGGAGCGGCGGCCCTGCACGGTGGCGCGGCCGCCGTGCAGCTCGAGCCGGATCTCGCCGGAGACGTACTTCTGGGTCTCGTCGATGAAGGCGTCGAGGTTGCGCTTGAGCGGGGAGAACCACTGGCCGTCATAGACCAGCTCGGTCCAGCGCTGGTCCACCGTCTTCTTGAACCGGGCCTGCTCGCGCTCCAGGGTGATGTTCTCGAGCTCGCGGTGCGCGGCGATCAGCGCCATCGCGCCGGGGGCCTCGTAGATCTCGCGGGACTTGATCCCCACCAGGCGGTCCTCGACGATGTCGATCCGGCCCACGCCCTGCGCACCGGCGCGGCGGTTGAGCTGCTCGATGGCCTCGAGCGCGGTCACGGTCTGTCCGTCGAGGGCCACCGGGACGCCCTGGTCGAAGGTGATGGTGACGACGTCGGCTGAGGGCGGGAAGGAGGGGTCCTCGGTGTACTCGTAGACGTCCTTGGTGGGTCCGTTCCAGATGTCTTCCAGGAAGCCGGTCTCCACGGCGCGGCCCCAGACGTTCTGGTCGATCGAGAAGGGGTTCTTCTTGGTGGTCTCGATCGGCAGGTTGTGCTTCTCGGCGTATTCGATGGCCAGCTCGCGGGTCAGGGCGAGGTCGCGGACCGGGGCGATGCACTTGAGCTCCGGGCCCAGGGTCTGGATGCCGACCTCGAAGCGGACCTGGTCGTTGCCCTTGCCGGTGCAGCCGTGGGCCACCGTGGTGGCGCCGAACTGCTGGGCGGCGGCGACCAGGTGCTTGGTGATCACCGGACGAGAGATCGCGGAGACCAGCGGGTAGGAGTCCATGTAGAGGCCGTTGGCCTTCAGCGTGGGCATGCAGTACTGATCGGCGAACTCGTCACGGGCGTCGGCGACATAGGCCTCCACGGCGCCGCAGTCCAGGGCGCGCTGACGCACCGTCTCCAGTGATTCACCGCCCTGGCCGACGTCGACGGCGACGGCGACGACCTCCTGGCCTGTGGCTTCGGCGATCCAGCCGATGGCCACAGAGGTGTCGAGGCCGCCGGAATAGGCGAGAACAATACGATCAGTCACAACGAATCTCCTTGGGGAACGGAACTTTGGCTCGACGACAGCCTACATAATTATTCGCAGGTCTGCATAAACGTGTCGGTGAGGTTCGGGGTCCCCGTCAGGTTATCCTCTCCGCGCCCCCAGCGGATCAGGTCGCCGGCCCTGTCTCAGATAGACTTGCGGCCATGTCACAGGACTCCCAGCACTCGGCCGATCTCCCGGCGAACCAGCAGCCTTCCACAGGCGGGGCGCCTGAGCTGACCGAGGAGCAGATGGAGTTCCTGGCCTCGATGTTCGGCGTCGCCCGGGCGGGCAAGACCGAGGAGCTGCTTGACCTCGTGGATCGCGGCCTGCCGGTGAACCTGAGCAACGAGAAGGGTGACACGCTGCTCATCCTCTCCGTCTACAACGACCACACCGAGCAGGCCGAAGGGCTCCTGGCCCGCGGCGCCGATGTGGACCGGATCAACGATCAAGGTCAGACCGCTCTGGGCTGCGCGGTGTTCCGACAGAACGTACCGGCCACGAAGGCGCTGCTCGACGCCGGCTCAGACCCCCGCCTGGGGCGGCAGAGCGCCTACGCGGTGGCCGAGATCTTCGGCCTGGACTCGATGCGCGCCATCCTGGACAGCCACCAGCGCTGAGTCGCCCCTCTCAGGCTGAGCAGCCGAGGGGCCCCTGTGCCGCCGACCGGCGCTGCGCCTCCGCCCGGGGCTGCCTCAGCTGCGGCCCTCGGCGAAGCCGGTGAAGCGCCGCGCGACCGCCGCTCCCCCGTCCGGCTCGGTGGTGACCACCATGATCGTGTCGTCTCCGGCGATGCACCCCAGGACCTCCGGGATCCCGGCGTGGTCCACCGCGCTGGCCAGGAACTGGGCCGCTCCGGGAGGGGTGCGCAGGATGACCAGGTTCGCGCTGGGCTCGGCAGAGACCAAGAGGTCCTTGCACAGCGCGATCAGCCGCGCCGTCGTCGTCGCCTCGGTCTGGTCGGCCTGCAGCTCACGGTCGTGGCCGTCGGAGGGCACCGCGTAGATCAGCCCGCCCTGGACTCCGCGCACCCGGGCGGCTCCGATCTCGACCAGGTCACGCGAGAGCGTCCCCTGGGTGACCGTGACGCCGGCGTCAGCGAGGCGTTCGGCGAGCTCGGCCTGAGAGCGGACCTGGGAGCGCGAGATCAGCTCGCGGATCTTCGCGTGCCGGGCGGTCTTGGTGGTCGGCGACATCTCAGCGCTCCCCCGCGCGGACCAGTTCCGCGGTCTGTTCGTCGGCCAGCCCGGAGCGCACCAGCAGCCAGGCCATCAGCGCCTTCTGCGCGTGCAGCCGGTTCTCCGCCTCGTCCCAGACCACCGATTGCGGCCCGTCGATGACCTCGGCGCTGATCTCCACCCCACGGTAGGCCGGGAGACAGTGCAGGACGACGGCGCCCGGCGCGGCGTGGGCCATGGCGGCGGCGTCGACCCGGTAGTCCCCGAAGAGCTGGAGCCGCTGCTGCTTCTCCTCCTCCTGCCCCATGGAGACCCAGGTGTCGGTGGCCACCGCGTCGGCGCCGTCCAGCGCCTGGATCGGATCGGTGGTGATCAGCACCTTGCCGCCGGTCTGCGCGGCGCGGGCCTGTGCGGCGTCGATGATGTGCTGCTCGGGCAGGAAGCCTTCGGGGCCGGCGATGCGCACGTCCATGCCGGCGTTGACCCCGGCGAGCAGGTAGGAGTTCGCCATGTTGTTCGCCGCGTCTCCAAGGTAGGCCAGGGAGCGGCCCTGGGTGGTGCCGAGGTGTTCGCGCAGGGTCAGCAGATCGGCGAGCAGCTGGCAGGGATGATAGTCGTCGGAGAGCGCGTTGATGACCGGGACCGCGCTGTGCTGGGCCATCTCCTCCAGGCCTGACTGGGCGTAGGTGCGCCAGATGATCAGGCTGACCATGCGGTCGAGCACCCGGGCGGTGTCGGCGATGGTCTCCTTGTGCCCGAGCTGGGACTCGCCGGGGTTCACCACCAGCGGGGCGCCGCCGAGCGCGGAGATCCCGGCGACGAAGGAGAAGCGGGTCCGGGTGGAGGTCTTGTCGAAGAACACCGCGGCCGTCTGCGGGCCGGCCAGTGCCTTGATCGCATAGGGGTTGGCCTTCATATGTCCGGCGAGGGTCAGCACCTGGTCCAGCTCGACGGGGCTGAGGTCCAGGTCGGTGAGGAAGTGGCGGACGGTCATGAGGTGCTCCTGCGGTGGATCTCGGGAAGGGCGTCGATGAACAGCTGGATCTGCTCCGCGGTGATGATCAGCGGCGGGGCCAGGCGCAGCGTCGAAGGGCCGGTGGCGTTGATGATGAACCCGGCCTCCAGGGCCGCGGCGACCATCGCGGGGGCCAGCGTCTCACCCGGTGCGGCCGCGAGGTCGAATCCGATCAGCAGCCCGTGTGCGCGCACTTCGGTGACGAAGTCCAGCGCGGCGAGCCGGCTGGCCGTGTAGGCGCTGACCTCCCGGACATGGCGGAGCAGGTCGGTGGACTCGATGACGTGCAGGGTGGCCAGGGCGGCCGCGGTGGCGGCGGGGTTTCCGCCGAAGGTGGTGCCGTGCTGGCCGGGGTTCAGCAGCGAGCTGGGGTGTTCCCCGAAGGTGAGCATCGCCCCGATCGGGAACCCGCCGCCGAGGCCCTTGGCCAGGGTCATCGCGTCCGGGAGCACCGGGGTCGAATCTGCCGGCGCGGAGGCGAACCAGGAGCCGGTGCGGCCGATGCCGGTCTGCACCTCGTCGAAGATCAACAGCGCCCCGGCGGCGCGGGTGATCTCGCGTGCCGCCTCCAGGTATCCGGCCGGGTGGCCGTGGACTCCGGCCTCGCCCTGGACGGGTTCGATGATCACGGCGGCCACGGTCTCATCCACCGCCGCGCGCAGCGCGTCGGCGTCTCCGGCCGGGACCCATTCGACTCCGCCGGGCAGGGGCTCGAAGGGTTCGCGATAGCTGGGCTTGTGGGTCATCGCCAGCGCACCCATGGTGCGTCCGTGGAAGCCGTGCTCCAGGGCGATGATCCGGGGCCGTTCGCTGCCGCCATGGCGGCGTGCAAGCTTGAACGCGGCCTCGTTGGCCTCGGCGCCGGAGTTGGTGAAGAACGCCTTGGAGCCGGCGGGTGCCTGGGCGAGGTGCCGCAGCTTCTCGGCGAGCGCGATCTGGGTGGGGCTGGTGAAGAAGTTCGAGATGTGCCCCAGGGTGCTCAGCTGGGAGGAGACCACGCTGGTGATCAGCGGGTGGGCGTGGCCCAGGGCGTTGACCGCGATGCCGCCGAGCAGGTCGAGGTACTCCCGGCCGTCGGCGTCGAAGACGGTGGCGCCTGAGCCGCGGACCAGCACCCGCTGCGGGGTCCCGAAGACCCCGAGCAGCGACTCGGTGTACCGGGCCAGCAGCTGATCACCGTCCTCGACGGCGAGCGCGGCGCTGTTGAGGTCGGCGCTGCTGAGATCGCCGCTGCTGAGATCGGCGGTGCTGAGGTCAGCGGTGTTCGGCTCGGGCGTGTTCTGCTGGCTCATAGGGCCTCCCCGTCGGGAACGATCTGGGTGCCGACGCCCTCGGTGGTGACGATCTCCAGGAGCATCGAATGCGGCGCCCGGCCATCGACCACGTGGGCACGTGGGACGCCGGCCTCCACGGCCTTCAGCGCCGCTGTCATCTTCGGGATCATCCCCGATTCCAGGCTGGGCAGCATGGCACGCAGGTCGGTGGCGCTGAGTGAGGAGATCAGCGAGGACTTGTCCGGCCAGTTGGCGTAGAGGCCCTCCACATCGGTGAGCATCACCAGCTTGGCCGCACCGAGCGCCGAGGCGACGGCGGCCGCCGCGAGATCGGCGTTGACGTTGAGCACCTCGCCGGTGGGAGCGGCGTCGGCGGCGGTGGAGTCGAACTCAGGGGCGATGGTCGAGATCACCGGGATCCGCCCGGCGGCGAGCAGGTCGGTGATCGCATCGGGGTTGACCCCGCTGACCTCGCCGACGAGGCCGAGGTCCACGGTCTCGCCGTCGATCTCCACGGTGGTGCGGGTGGCGCGCAGCAGCGCGGCGTCCTCGCCGGAGAGGCCCACCGCGTAGGGGCCGTGGCTGTTGATCAGTCCGATGAGCTCGCGCCCGACCTGCCCGGTGAGCACCATCCGGACCACGTCCATGGCTTCGGGGGTGGTGACCCGCTGCCCGGCGCGGAACTCGGACTCGATGCCGAGGGTCTCCAGCATCGCGTTGATCTGCGGGCCTCCCCCGTGCACCACCACCGGGTTGACCCCGACGTGGCGCAGGAAGACCACGTCCTCGGCGAAGGCGCGGCGGAGCTCGTCGTTGATCATGGCGTTGCCGCCGTACTTGATCACGATGGTCTCTCCGGCGAACTTCTGGATCCAGGGCAGCGCCTCGACCAGGACGGAGGCCTTCTCACCGGCGGAGCTCAGGCTCCCGGCGTCGCGCGGTTTCATGCTGGAGGTCATCGGGGTCCTTCTTCAGCTGGAGTAGGCAGAGTTCTCATGCACATAGTCATGGGTCAGGTCGTTGGTGAGGATCGTCGCCTCGGCCGGACCGGCCTTCAGATCGATGACCACCTTCACGTGGCGGCCGCTCAGGTCCACCAGCTCCCGGTCGTCGCCGATCCCGCCGGCGCGGCAGATCCACACGCCGTTGACGCTGACGTCGATGGTGGAGGGGTCGAAGTCCACGTCGGTGGTGCCGACCGCGGAGAGGATCCGGCCCCAGTTGGGGTCCTGTCCGAAGATCGCGGTCTTGAAGAGGTTGGAGCGGGCCACGGAGCGCCCGGCGGTCTCGGCCTGCTCCTCGGTGGCGGCGTTGATCGTGGTGATCGCGATCTCGTGGTGGGCGCCCTCGGCGTCGGCGATGAGCTGGGTCGCGAGGTCCTGGCACACCTGGTTCAGCGCGGCCTGGAACTCTGTCAGGTCCACCCCGGAGGGGTCTGCCTGCGGGTGCGCGCCGGAGGCCATGGCGATCACCGTGTCATTGGTGGACATGCAGCCATCGGAGTCCGCACGGTTGAAGCTGAGCCGGACCGCTTCGCGCAGCGCCGCGTCGAGGTCCGGCTGGGCGATGACGGCGTCGGTGGTGACCACCGAGAGCATGGTGGCCATTCCGGGGGCGAGCATGCCAGCACCCTTGGCCATCCCGCCCACGGTGAAGTCCACGGCGGAAGCCGTGGAGATCTTCATGACCGAGTCGGTGGTCATGATCGCCTGCGCCGCCCGCTGCCCGGCGGCGTCGGCGGTTTCGAGCTGGGCCACCGCAGCGTCGATCCCGCCCAGCAGTGCGGGCATGTCCAGGCGCACCCCGATGAGTCCGGTGGAGCAGACCAACACGTCTCCGGCGGAGATGTCCGCCCCGGTGGCCTGGAGCTTCTCGGCCACCACCTCGGCGGTCTGGTGGGTGTCGGCGAAGCCCGGTGCCCCGGTACAGGCATTGGCGCCGCCGGAGTTCAGCACCACGGCGTCGGCGCGACCGTCGGCGATGACCTGCTGGGACCAGAGCACCGGTGCGGCGGCCACCCGGTTGGTGGTGAACACCGCCGCGGCATGCTTGTCCGGCCCGTGGTTGAGCACCAGCGCGACGTCGCGCGGCGGGTCGCCCTGGGCATCGACGGACTTCAGCCCGGCGGCGACGCCTGCGGCGCTGAATCCTGTCGCGGCGGTGACACTCATGGGGAGACTCCCAGCAGGTTGAGCCCGGTGGTCTCGGGGAGACCCAGGGCGATGTTCATGGACTGCACGGCGCCGCCGGCGGTGCCCTTGGTCAGGTTGTCCGCGGCCGAGACGACGACGGCGCGCCCGGCGTGTTCGTCCACCGCCAGCTGCAGCGTCACGTGGTTGGAGCCCACCACCTGTTTGGTGGCCGGCCACTGGCCCTCGGGCAGCAGGTGGACGAAGGCCTCGCCGTCGTAGTGCTCGCGGTAGGCCGCGCGCAGCGCGGCCTCGGTGGTGCCGGGGGCGAGCTTCGCGGTGGAGGTGGCCAGGATGCCGCGGGCCATCGGGGCCAGGGTGGGGGTGAAGGAGACCTGGACTTCAACACCGGCCGCGTGGCCGAGGCCCTGCTCGATCTCCGGGGTGTGCCGGTGCACCCCGCCGACACCATAGGGGCTCATCCCGCCGATGACCTCGGCGCTGAGCAGGTGTGGTTTGAGCGCCTTGCCTGCACCGGAGCTGCCGGTGGCCGCGACGATCACGATGTCATCGGGCTGGAGAAGTCCGGCGGCCAGGGCCGGGGCGAGGCCGAGCATGATGGTGGTGGGGTAGCAGCCGGGCACCGCGATGCGCCGGGCGCCGGCGAGCTTGGCCCGCTGTCCGGGCAGCTCGGGCAGCCCGTAGGGCCAGGTCCCCTGATGGGCGGAGCCGTAGAACTTCTCCCAGGCGGCAGCCGATTCCAGCCGGTGGTCAGCGGCGGCGTCGATCACGATGGTGTCCTCGCCGAGCTGGGCGGCGATCTCCGCCGAGGCGCCGTGCGGCAGGGCCAGGAAGACGACGTCGTGTCCGGCGAGATTCTCCGCGGTGGTGTCGATGAGCACCCGGTCCGCCAGCGTGACCAGGTGCGGCTGCACCGCTCCCAGCCGCTCCCCCGCACTCGAGTGGGCGGTGACTGCGCCGATCTCCACCTCGCGGTGGCCGGCCAGCAGCCGCAGGACTTCTCCCCCGGCGTAGCCTGAGGCTCCGGAGACAGCGATCGAATAGGTCATGCCCAGCAGTCTAGGCAGATATATGCGTCATCTCCAATAATTATGCATAAGTCGGGCCCGCCGACTTCGCCGCTCCGGGCCTGCGTTGGGTACGCTTGCCGCCATGAATGAACAGAGCGTTTTCCCAGAAGATCTGCCCGACAGAGCACGAGTGGTGCATGCCGAGCAGGCAGGGGGCCCCGAGGTGCTCGTCGAGGCTCAGGCGCCGCTGCCTGAGCCTGGACCGAACCAGGTGCTGGTGGAGACTGCCGCAGCAGGGGTCAACTTCATCGAGACCTACCAGCGCAGCGGTGTGTATCCGGTGGAGTATCCCTTCACCCCTGGCACCGAAGGCGCCGGCCGCGTCCTCGCCGTCGGCGAGGGCGTGGAGTCACTCTCCGTCGGGCAGCGGATCACCACCCTGGAGGCCTCCACCGGCACCTACGCCTCGCACTTCTTGGTCGATGCAGGCAAGGCCGTGCGCGTCCCGGATGAGGTCACCGATGAGCAGGCGGCGGCTCTGCCGCTGCAGGGCATCACCGCCCACTACCTGGTCAACTCCACCTACCGGGTCTCCCCCGGGGAGACCGTGCTGACCCACGCCGGTGCCGGAGGGGTGGGCCAGATCCTGACCCAGCTGCTCAAGGCCAAGGGCGCACGGGTGATCACCACCTGCTCGACCGAGGAGAAGGCCCAGATCGCTCAGGCCGCCGGAGCGGACTACGTGATGGGCTATGAGAACTTCGCCGAGCGGGTTCGCGAGATCACCAAGGGCGAGGGTGTGGCCGCCGTCTTCGACGGCGTCGGCAAGGACACCTACCTCGGGTCCTTGGACTCCCTGGCGATCCGCGGGATGTTCGTGCTCTACGGCGGCGCCTCCGGCCAGGTGCCCCCGCTGGATCCGCAGGAGCTCAACCGCCGCGGCGGGCTCTACGTCACCCGTCCGGCCACGCACTGGTACCTGCGCAACGCCGAGGAGCGCACCTGGCGCTACGCAGAGCTCTTCCGCGCACTGACCAGCGGCGATCTGAAGCTCAGCATCGGCGCCAGCTACCCGCTCGCCGAGGCGGGCCGGGCGCACGATGACCTGGAGAACCGCCGGACCACCGGCAAGCTGCTGCTGAAGCCATAAGCGGCGCTCACCGTGCTGATCCCGGGAATCCTTCGGTGACCCGGCTGCTCTTCGCCGAGGCGGCGCTGACCCCGGAGGGGTCCATCGGGCCGTACTGGCTGCGCCTGGCCGAGGGGAGAATCCTCGACGCCGGCCACGGCCACCCTCCTGCGCGCCCGGATCTGCACCTCACCGACCAGGTGCTGGCACCCGGGTTCGTCGACGTCCATGCCCACGGCGGCGGCGGCTCGGCCTTCACCGAGGGCGCTGGGGCTGCGCGGACGGTCCTGGCGGCGCACCGCCGGCGGGGCTCCACCACCATGCTCGCCTCCCTGGTCAGTGCGCCGATCCCGACGCTGCTGGACCAGGCGGAGCAGCTGCGCCCTCTGGTGGAGGCTGACGAGCTGGCCGGGGTCCATCTGGAGGGGCCGTGGCTGAGCATCGCCCACCGTGGCGCCCATGAGGCGTCCATGCTCAGCGATCCGACGCCCGCGGCCGTCTCGGCGGTGCTTGAGCACGCTGCGGCGGATCTGATCAGATACGTGACCCTCGCGCCCGAGCTGCCCGGCGCCACCGGGGCCGCTGCCCGACTGCGGGCCGCAGGGTGGACCGTGGGAATCGGGCACACCGGAGCCGACGGCGCGCAGACCCGGGCCGCCCTGACCGCCGGGGCGAGCGCCGCGACTCATCTGTTCAACGCGATGTCGGGGCTGCATCACCGCGACCCCGGCCCGGCGCTGGCGCTGCTCGAAGACCCCACGGCCTTCTTGGAGCTGATCCACGATGGGGTGCACCTGGACCCGGAGATGGTCCGCTATGTCTGGCACTCGGCGGCCCGCAACGGCGGGTCCCGGCGGCTGGTCCTGGTGTCCGACGCGATGGCCGGCGCTGCCGCACCGGAGGGCCGCTACGCCCTGGGCGCTGCGATTGTGGACGTCGCGCGCGGCGTCGCCCGGCTCGTGGAGCCCGACGGGACGCTGGGCGCGATCGCGGGTTCGGCCGTGACACTCGCCGAGGCGGTGCGCCGCAGCATCCTGAACGCCGGGATCACCCCGGCCCAGGCGCTGATGGCCGCCACCGCCAACCCCGCAGAGATGATCGGGATCGACGACGTCGGCAGGCTGCTCCCCGGTGGACGTGCGGACCTGGTGCTGCTGGATCAGGCGTGGACGGTGCGCGAGGTGATGCACCGGGGCCAGTGGCTCGACGGACCAGGCTCGGGTGCTCCACAGCGAGATGGCCCGGCAGACTGAGCGCCTGCCGGACCATCTGCGACATCAGGAACGAACCGCCTGTGGCTGCCGCTGGACGGCGCTGCTATCTCTGAACAGCACTGTGGCGCTGCTGCGCCAGTGCGACGGCGCCGGCGCGAGCCTCGGAGGCCTCCTCGGCGGTGAGCGTGCGGTCCTCGGCGCGGAAGCGCAGTGCGAAGGCCAGCGACTTGTGTCCAGCCTCGATGTGCTCACCGGAGTACACGTCGAAGAGCTCGATGTTCTCCAGCAGCTCGCCTGCACCCTCGGTCAGGGTGGCCTCGAGCTCGGCGGCCGGAAGCGCGTGAGCCACGATCAGCGACACGTCCTGGGTGGTGGGCGGGAAGGTGGAGATCGGCTCGGCGCTGATCTGTGCCGGGGAGCCGTTGATCAGCGCGGAGAGGTCGAGCTCCATCACCGAGGTGCGGGCGGGCAGGTCCAGCTCCTCGATGACCTTCGGGTGCAGCTCACCGGCATGGCCGACGCGCTCTCCGTTGAACCGGATCTCGGCGGTGCGGCCGGGGTGGAAGGCCTGATGCTGGCCCTGCACCACCTCGAGCTGCACGCGCAGCAGGTCAGCGACCTTCTGCGCGGCGTCCACCGCGTCTGCCCAATCACGACGGCGCCCCGGCACACCAGGCAGCTCGGCCGCCTCGGCGCCGCTGAGCGCGGCCGCGATGTGCAGCGGCTGATCGGGGATGCCGGCGTCGAGCTCTGCCAGCACCTCTTCGCCCGGGTAGACCCCCAGGTCAGGGATGGCGGCGGAGCCGAGCTGGGACTTCGGGTGGAAGACCGCTCCGGCTTCGAAGAGGGCGACGTCGGTGAAGCCGCGGGAGACGTTGCGGCGCAGCGCCTCGAGCAGCCCGGGAAGCACGGTGGTGCGCAGCGCCGGGTGCTGGCTGGCGATCGGGTTCGCCAGGCGCAGCATGGGCATCGGCTTCCCGGTGTCCTCGGCCTGCCCGAAGCGGGTGTTGGCGGCCTCGGAGTAGAAGGGGTAGCTGAGCACCTCGGTGAACCCTGCGGCGGCCATCCCGGCGTAGACGCCGCGTCGGCGCTGCTGGGAGGTGGTGAGTCCGCGGCCGGCCGGCGGCACCGGAAGCCGGGAGGGGATCTGGTCATAGCCGACGAGCCTGGCGATCTCCTCCACCAGGGCTGCGGGGATGGTCAGGTCTGGTCGCCAGCTCGGCGGGGTCACCAGCAGGTGCTCCCCCTCCTGGCGGAGCTCGGCGCCGATGGCGCCGAGGGTGGAGCTGATCTGCTCCCGGGTGTAGGGCACCCCGGTGAGCCTCTCCGGCAGGGCCGGGTCCAGGCGGATGGGCTGCGGCAGCACGGGGGCGCCCGCATCGGTGACCTCACGGGTGTCGGTGCCGCCGGCGAGCTGCACCAGCAGGTCCACCACGCGCTGCGCGGCGAGCGGGGGCAGCAGCGGGTCCACGCCGCGTTCGAAGCGCTTCGACGCCTCCGAGGGCAGCTTGTGCCGGCGCTTGCTGCGGCTGATGCTGATCGGGTCGAAGTGCGCGGCTTCGACGATGACGGTGGAGGTGGTGGCGTCCACTTCGGTGCGGGCTCCGCCCATCACGCCGGCGATCCCGATGGGGCCGGACTGATCCGTGATCACCAGGTCCTCGGCGTTGAGGGTGCGGACCTTCTCGTCCAGGGTGGTGAGCTTCTCGCCGGGCGCGGCGCGGCGGACCTCGATGCCGCCGTCGAGCTTGGCCGCGTCGTAGCAGTGGTTGGGCTGTCCCAGTTCAAGCATCACGTAGTTGGAGACGTCCACGGCGATGCTGATCGACCGCATTCCGGCCAGACGCAGCCGGGAGGCCATCCACGGCGGGGTGGGAGCCTCCGGGTTGATCCCGGTGACCTTGTGCGTGACGAAGCGGCTGCAGCCGTCCACCCCGTAGATGGGGGTGTGATCGGTGAGCGTGACCTCGTGACCGGGACGGGCGGCGTCGTCGTCGGTGTTGATCTTCCCCGTGCTGATCTGGGCAGCGGGGTCGATGAACGGCGAGCCGGTGGCGTGGGAGTACTCGCGGGCGATCCCGCGCAGCGAGAAGGCGTAGCCCCGGTCGGGGGTCACGTTGATCTCCGCGGCGGAGTCGTAGAGGCCCAGCAGCTCCATGGCGTCGGTGCCCGGCTCCGGGTCGAGCCCGAGGGTGGAGAGCACCAGGATCCCGTCGTGGTCCTCGCCGATGCCCAGTTCGCGCACCGAGGCGATCATGCCGGCGGAGACGTGGCCGTAGGTCTTGCGCGCGGCGATCCGGAAATCGCCGGGGAGCACCGCTCCGGGGAGGGTCACCACGACCTTGTCGCCGACCTCGAAGTTGTGCGCGCCGCAGACGACGCCCTGGACGCCCGAGGGGTCGATGCCCTCGTGGGTCAGGGTCTGGGCGGCCCCCTCGGGGACCACGCGAACCTGGCACCAGTTGATGGTCTTGCCGTTGGACTGGGGTTCGGGGATCTTCTCCAGCACTTCGCCGACGACTATCGGGCCGCTCAGCTCATCGGTGGGACGGTGTACGTCCTCCTCCTCGAGCCCGACCTTGACCAGCTCGGCCATCAGGTCCTCGGCGGTGCCCGACGCGGGGAACCGGGTGTATTCACGTATCCAAGAAAGCGGAATGCGCATGTCTCAGACCTCCATTCCGAAGTGCTGGCTGAAGCGGATGTCGCCTTCGATCATGTCGCGCATGTCGGGGACGCCGTTGCGGAACATCAGGGTGCGCTCGATGCCCATGCCGAAGGCGAAGCCGGTGTACTCCTCCGGGTCCACCCCGGCGGCGCGCAGCACGGCGGGGTTCATCATGCCGCAGCCGCCCCATTCGACCCAGCGCGGGCCGCCCTTGGCCTGCGCGTGCCAGACGTCGAGCTCCGCGGAGGGTTCGGTGAAGGGGAAGTAGCTCGGGCGCAGCCGGATGGCGGCGTCGGGGCCGAACATCTGCCGGGCGAAGTGCTCCAGGGTGCCTTTGAGATCGGCCATGGTGAGGCCCTTGTCCACGGCGAGGCCCTCGAACTGGTGGAACACCGGGGTGTGGGTGGCATCGAGCTCGTCGGTGCGGAAGGTCTTGCCGGGGCAGAGCACGTAGACCGGCAGCTCGCGGCTCAGCAGCGACCGGATCTGCACCGGGGAGGTGTGGGTGCGCAGCACCAGGTGGGCCTCGGGGGGCTCCACGAAGAAGGTGTCCTGCATCTCTCTGGATGGGTGGTCCGGCGCGATGTTCAGCGCATCGAAGTTGAACCACTCGGATTCCACCTCGGGGCCCTCGGCGATCTCCCAGCCCATGGCGATGAAGACGTCCGAGACCCGCTCCTGCAGCACCGAGAGCGGGTGCCGGGCACCCAGGGGACGACGACGGTGAGCTGCGGTGACGTCGACGGTCTCCTCCACCAGGATCCGCTCCGCGTGCTCGACCTCGAGCACCTCGGTGCGCGCGGCGAGGGCCTTCTGCATCGTCCCGCGAGCGCCGCCGAGCAGCTTGCCCGCGGCTGCCTTCTCGGTCTTCTCCAGCGATCCGATCGCCCGGTTGGCCAGCACCAGGGGTGCCTTGTCTCCGGTGTGCGCGAGCCGAGCGGCCTTGAGCTCGTCGAGGTCGCGGGCTGCGGCGAAGGCGTCGACGGCCTGCTGCACAGCATGGTCGATGGCGGATTCATCCAGCGGATGCGGTGTTTCGGGCGTGGACATTCTGCTCCCGGGTCAGGTGGGTGGAAACAATCCCGGTCAGTTTATGCGGGTCACTGGTAGGAGACGAACCACGGTTTGGGGTCGACGTCAAAGGTCTGCTCCGAGGTGAAGGTCGGTGAGTCCTCGTCGTAGAAGTTCTTCCAGCCGAGCCAGATGTCTTCGCTGAGACCCTGCTGCAGGGTCTCGTAGGTCTCGGTCTTCATCTGAGGGGTGCCGTGGCCGTCGGCGTGGAGCAGGATGGCCAGCTCTTCGTGGGAGGTGTCGATCTCCTCGCGGCTGGAGATCATGGCGTGATTGAACTGGTGCAGCACCAGCAGCTTCTGCGGAAGCTCATGCTCCGCGGTCAGTCCGGCCAGCCAGTCGGCGACCTCGTTGATCTCCTCGGCGCTGACCGAACCGATCTGCTCCATGTGCCGCTGTCCCTCGCTGAGCCGCCATTCGGGGTCCAGGGCGAGGCCCACGTGGGGCTGGGCCAGGAACTCCTCATATCTCTGGGCCTGGTCCAGGAAGCTGGCGTGGCCGGGCTGCAGGTCGAGGACCACGTAGATGTCCTCCTCGGCGGCCAGGTCCACCCAGGGCTCGATGACCTCGGGATCCAGGGCGTTGCTGTAGTTGCCGTCCAGCCCGGGCTCGTTGGTGGCGATGGAGGTGATGATCTCGAAGGCCGGCTGGACCGGCTCCTCGGAGTGCTCCTGGTACTGCTCGGCGTAGAACTTCACCCGCTCGGCGGCGTCCTCCGGCTCGCCCTCACCCAGGACCCCGAGCGCGGGGATCCCGGGGGCACCATAGGCGGCGAGGAAGCGCCGGTCGGGGAAGAGCGTGTCGCCCCCACCGGGGAGCTCGGCCGGCTCGGCCTCGGCCTGTGCGTCGGCCTGTGCGTCGGCTGCTGCTGAGTCTTCCTGGTCGGCTGAGTCTTCCCCGTCCGCTGGGTCTGCAGCGCCGGTCGAGTCTTCATCCGCCCCGCCTTCCGCATCCGCGTCAGCTGCCTCGGCGGCATCTCCGGCGTCATCCCCCTCGGGAGCGACATCAGACTGCTCGGAGGAGGCATCTTCCGGCGCCCCGGCACTCGAGCCACAGGCCGGGAGTGTCACGGCCAGCAGCATGGCACCGAGCATGAGGCCCGGGCGCCGGGTCTGGGAGGTCCAGGCGGTGGCGTCCATGACTTTCACGCTACCGGTGAAGGGCTGCGGCCCTCGCATCGGGGCTGCGCAGCGGAACCGCCGCACAGCACGCAGACTCAGGGCCCACGCGTCTGTCGCACAGCGATCGAGGGATGCCCGGAGAGGTCAGTGCTCACGCAGCCAGACCGTGGTCTCCCCCGGCAGCACGTCCACAGCGAGCGGCTGGGAGCTCACCAGCACCTCCCCGTCGGGCAGCGGGACCGCCTCGTCGCCGAAGTTGGTCACACAGAGCCATCCCCCGGGGCGCCGGAAGGCCAGCACCTCAGAACCGGGCAGCTCAATCCACTCCAGCGCGTCCTCGCCCTGCAGCTCGCGGCGCAGCTGCAGCGCACGCCGGTAGAGGTTCAGGGTCGAGTCCTCGACCGTGTCCTGAGCCTGCACGCTGTAGCGGGCGAACCACTCTGGCTGGGGCAGATGGGCATCGCCCTCACCGAACCCTAAGCTCCCCCCTGCACTGGACCAGGGCATCGGGACCCGGCAGCCATCGCGGCCGACGCTGAACCCGGGGCTGCGGAAGAACGTCGGGTCCTGTCGGTCGGTGTCAGGGATCTCGGCGACCTCGTGCAGCCCCAGCTCCTCCCCCTGGTAGAGGTAGGCGCTGCCGGGCAGCGCAAGTTCGAACAGCGAGGCGGCCCGGGCCCGACGCAGCCCGGCCTCGGCTTCCAGCTCCGGAGAGGTGCCGGCGGTGAGCAGCCAGTGAGTGCCGGCCTTGTCCTCCTGCGGCGCCTTGGGCGGGAGTCCGTAGCGGGTTGCGTGGCGCACCACGTCGTGGTTCGAGAGCACCCAGGTGCTGGAGGACCCGGACTTGGCCGCCAGCTCCAGGTTGAAGGTCACCGTCTCGCGGAACTGCGCAGCGTCGAAGCTGGCCTCGAGCAGGTCGAAGTTGAATGCCTGGCCCAGCCCCTCGGCGGAGGCGTACTTCGGCCGGCGGGCCGAATCCACCCAGGCCTCTGCCACGCCGATCTTCGGCGGGTCGTACTCGTTGAAGACTCCGCGCCATTCGCGGTAGATCTCGTGGACCTCGTCCCGGTCCCAGATGGGGTGGGCACCGTCCTTCGGCGTGGCGTCCAGCTCGGCCTGGCTGGGCAGGTTCGCCGGCAGGTCCTTGGACAATCCGTGTGCGACGTCGACCCGGAATCCGTCCACGCCGCGGTCGGACCAGAAGCGCAGAGTCTGCAGGAAGTCCTCGTGGACCTCCCGGTTGTGCCAGTTCAGGTCCGGCTGTTCCTTCGCGAAGCTGTGCAGGAACCACTGACCTGGAGAGCCATCGGGTTCGGTGATCCTGGTCCAGGCGGGCCCGCCGAAGATCGAGGTCCAGTCCGACGGCGGCTGCTCTCCCGCTGCGCCGGTGCCGTCGCGGAAGATGTAGCGCTCCCGGGCGGCCGATCCCTTCGGCGACTTCAGCGCCTCGAGGAACCATTCGTGGCGGTCCGAGGTGTGGTTGGGCACGATGTCCACGATCAGTCGGATCCCCGCGCGGTGCAGCGCGTCGATCATGGTGTCGAAGTCTTCCAGCGTGCCGATCTTGGGGTCGACGTCACGGTAGTCGTCCACGTCGTAGCCGCCGTCGGCCAGCGCCGAGGGGTAGAAGGGGCTGAGCCAGACGGCGTCGATCCCGAGGTCCTGCAGATACCCCACCCGCGAGGTGATGCCGCGCAGGTCTCCGATGCCGTTGCCGTCGGCATCGGCGAAGGAGCGCGGGTAGATCTGGTAGACCGCGGCCTGGCGCCACCACTGGGGGTCGCTGCCGAGTCCGGCGGCTGCTGTCGGCGATTCTGCGGTGGAGGCGAATGACAAGGGGTTCTCGTCCTCTCGTTGTTTCGGGTGGGTCTCGCAACCTGGATCCAGGTTGCGAGGAGATCGTTGGACGGCGCCCTGGGTGAGCCCGGAGAGCGCGCAGCCATGTGCTGTCGAACCCTGGCAACTCCAATCCCGCTTTAATATAAAGACTTAATATAAGCGATGCAATAATGTGCGGAGGATTCCTCCTCGACAAGACAGTTCGGAAGCAGGCCACCCATGAGTCAGACGCGTCCTCCTGCGCCGGCTGGTTCTTCCCAGCTGATCCGCCAGCTCAATGCGCAGCGCGTGCTGAGCTGCATGTGGGGCCGCGAGCCCAGCACCGCCACGGAGCTGATGCACGCGACCGGACTCACCCGGGCCACGATCCTGACGCTGTGCCGAGAGCTCACCGAGCAGGGCTGGCTGGAGGTGTCCGAGAACTCCCGCCAGGCCGGTCAGTACACCAAGGGCCGCCCGGCCCTGCGGTACGCCTTCCGTGAAGATGCCTGCCATGTGATCGGCGTCGACGCCGGCCTGCACCAGGTCACCGCGGCGGTGGCGAACCTGCGCGGCGTCGAGGTCGGCTGCGCCACCCGAGAGTCGAATCCACAGGGATCCGACGCCCCGCCGCAGCCGGCCCAGGAGCGACGACGCACGATCCTGGACACGGTCGACGCGGCCCTGGCGCAGGCCGGGCTCGCCCACGCCGACGTCGCGTGCCTGGTCATCGCAGTGCCCGCGCCGGTGGACTCGTCAGGGCACTCCCCCAAGGGGCTGAATCCCTTCTGGAGCCTGATGAACCCCGAGCTGATCTCCCTGGGGGCCGAGCACGGCTGGGACTGCGCGGTGGACAATGACGCCAATCTCGCCGCCCTGGCGGAGCTGGACCTGCAGTCCAGCTCCCTGCACGACTCCTTCGCCGTGATCCTCTCCGGGGAGCGCCTCGGCGCCGGGATCGTGATGGAGGGGCGTCTGCTGCACCAGCCGCGCGGCGGCATCGGCGAGCTCGGCATGCTCGATCTGGTGCACGGCGTCGAGTCCGCGAACGGGCTGGGCTGGTGGGCCCGCCACCTCGCCCGAGAGGCCCTGCAGAAGACCCCAGAGCTTGCCGGTCCGCTGGGTGAGGTGACTGCCGAGGCGGTGACCTCGGAGCATGTCTTCGCTGCGGCGGCGCAGGGGGATCCGCTCGCGCGGGAGATCATCGACCAGCTCGCGGACCGGCTGGCGCGGATCTGCGTGGTGCTCTCCGGCCTGCTCGATCTGGATCGGATCCTGGTCTCCGGAGCCATCGCTCCGGCGCTGACCGACGTGGCCGCGCTCGCGAAGCAGAAGCTCGCCCAGTACCTCTATGCGCCGTGGCTGCAGATCGAAGCTTCGACGCTCGGGGCCGACGCGGTCCGGCGTGGAGCGATCCGGCTCGCGGTGGACCGGATACAGGACCGGGCGTTGAACAGCGGACCTGGGCATTGAGCGCAGAGTCCCTGCCGGTGGTCCGAATCCCGGCTAGGTTATCTGACATGGAGAAGACAGGGCGCGGCCCCGATCGACACGGGGGCCGGACGCCTGGAGCTGGGTCCTCAGCCGCCGGAGGACCTGATGCGGGCGCATCTGCGCGAGGCACCGGTCGCGGCCGGGTGGCGTGGGACGCCGTCGTCCTGATCCTCGCCCCCGGTGCCGTCGCGCTGGTGCTGGCCCTGACTCTCGCTCCGAATGCGGGGACCGCCGTGGTGATCATGGCCGTCGCGCTCATCGCCCCGGCCGTCGCGGCCGTCTCATTGCTGCGGCGCCGGCCCCGCGCGGTGACCACCGCTGACCGGGTGACCCTGCTCCGCGTGGGACTGATCGGAGTGCTCACCGCCGCCGCGGTGCTGATATTCGCCGAGGCGATCCCCGCCCGCAGCTGGGTCCTGGCGGTGGTCATCGGTGTCGCACTGCTGCTCGACGCCGTCGATGGCTGGGTGGCCCGGCACACGCGCAGCTCCAGCGCCTCGGGTGCGCGGTTGGACATGGAGGCCG
Organism: Nesterenkonia sp. AY15; assembly: GCF_022565855.1. Classification (NCBI taxonomy): domain Bacteria; kingdom Bacillati; phylum Actinomycetota; class Actinomycetes; order Micrococcales; family Micrococcaceae; genus Nesterenkonia; species Nesterenkonia sp. AY15. Next base: position 27,488 of record NZ_JAJOYV010000008.1, read on the forward strand.
ATGCGGCCGCGCTCCTGGTGGTGTCGCTCATCGCGGCGGCCACCGTGGGCTGGTGGGCGGTGGCGATCGGCGCGATGCGCTACCTCTTCGCAGCCGCTGCCCGAATCCGCCCGGCGCTGCGCGGGGAGCTGCGCTACAGCCTGTTCCGCCGGACCGTGGCCGCGATCCAGGCCTCGGTGCTGTGGGTCGCGCTGCTGCCGATCACCCCTGTCCCCTTCGCCGCGGCCGTGACCGCGATCGCGCTGACCCTGCTGGTCCTCTCCTTCGCCCGGGACACCATCGGCCTGGAACGCTCCGCCCGCACCGGGAAGACGCGCTGATGGCGCGATACGCGTTCATCGTGCCCGCCGACCTTCCCGGACCCAGCGGCGGGCTGGCCTATAACCAGCGGGTGCTCGCACAATGGCGGACTATGGGCCTCGACGTCGAAGAGGTCCCAGTCCCCGGAGCCTGGCCCCGACCCGCCCCCGCGGACCGTCGAATCCTGGCGCAGCGCCTGCGGCACCACCGGCGGGTGCTGATCGACGGGATCATCGCCTCCGCCGCCCCGGAGGAGCTCCGCGTCGCCGCCGCTGCGGGCACGCGGGTCGCGATGCTGGTGCATCTGCCGCTGCCGGCCGAGTCGGGGCTGACCCCCGGCGAGCAGCAGCAACTTGCCGCCGGCGAGGCCGCAGCGGTGAGCGCCGCGCACGTCGTCGTGTGCACCAGCGGGTGGGCGCACGATGACCTGCAGTCTCGTTACGGACTGGGACAGGTCTCGGTGGCGGAGCCCGGGGTCGACCCTGCTGCGCTGGCGGCGGGCAGCCTGCCGGCGCGGCTGCTCTTCCTCGGAGCGGTGACCCCGCGGAAGAACCCGCTGGGCCTGCTGCAGGCCCTCGGAGAGCTCACCGCACTGCCCTGGAGCGTGGTGATCGCCGGGCCGGAAGGTCAGGATCCCGGCTATGCGGGGCGGGTCCGCGCCGCCGCCGACGCACTGCCCGACGGACGTGCCGCGATGATCGGCCCCGTGTCCGGGCAGCAGCTGGAGACCCTGTGGGGTGAGACGGACCTCCTGGTGCTTCCCTCCCTGGCCGAGACCTACGGGATGGTGGTCACCGAGGCGCTCGCCCGCGGGATCCCCGCACTGGTGGGAGCCGGGACCGGTGCGCAGGAGGCCCTGTGCGGTGACCCGACGGGGCCTCGGTCCGAGCTCCCGACCCCCGGGGCCGCGCTGGATCCATACGACCCCAGCGCCTGGTCAGACCTGCTGCGCGCCTGGTCCAGCGATGTGCATCTGCGCCAGCAATGGCGCCGCGCCGCGCAGGCGCACCGGGCTAGACTTCGGACATGGTCACACGCAGCGCAGGATCTCAGAACGGCGATCGAATGGTGACGCGGCCGGTGCCCGCCGATTGGCTGGGTCAGCGCCGCCGCGCCGATCACCAGGCCCGCGAGAAGGCCGCCCCGCTGATCGAGACGCTGATCGCACGGCTGGACGAGCTGCTGCCCATCCCCACCGGCTCAGCTGCGACCGGCTCGGACACCGCCGGTTCAGATGCCGACGACGCCGGCTCCGTGCCCGCCCCGGCACCCGTGCCGCCACCCTCCTCCGTGCACGTCATCGACGTCGGGGCCGGCACCGGGTCCAACCAGGCCTGGCTGGCCCCACGACTGTCCGTCGCGCAGCACTGGACGCTGCTCGACCATGACGCGGATCTCCTCGAGGTCGCCGCGGAGGACCCCTCCGCCGCCGGTCCCGGTGAGACCACCCGGGTGCTGGGCACCATCGAGGACCTCCCGCGCCTGACCCGTGGCGAGCAGGTCCAGCTGGTGACCTGCTCGGCACTGCTGGACCTGCTCAGCCCCAGCGAGGCCGAGGTGCTCGCCGACGCGATCGCCGGCCCCGCGGCCGGGGCTCACGTCTCGGCGCTGCTGAGCCTCACCGTGACCGGGAACGTGGAGATCCAGCCCGGCCACCCCAGCGACGCGGTCATCACCGACGCCTTCGACGCCCACCAGCGCCGAGACGGCCTGCTGGGGCCCGACGCCGCCCACACCGTGGCGCAGCTGCTGCGCGATCGCGGCGCAGAGGTCACACTGATCGCGACCGACTGGGCGCTGGACTCCACGGAGGCGGCGCTGATCCAGCGGTATCTCCGCGATCGCGCCGCTGTGGCTGTGGAACATGACCCGTCGCTGGCAGGCGTCGCTCAGGACTGGCTCTCGGCGCGCGAGTCGCAGCTGTCGCAGGGCGAGCTGCGGGTCAGCGTGGGACATCTCGACCTGTTGAGTCTGCCAGGCACCTCCACCCGGTGACGCGATGAGCCTCGACCAGCGCAGCCAGACCGTCCGCAGGGGACACACCTTCCTCTTCGCCGGGCTGCAGGTCGCGATCACGCTGGGCATCTTCGGCTTCCTCGCCGCCCAGTGGGGCATGACCCCGTTCATGGACGCGTTCAGGCTGCTCCCGGTGTGGATCTTCCCCGCCGCAGCGCTGCTCGGCGGGATCGGTGTGCTCACCCAGGCCCTGCGCTGGCGCGTGATCGCCCGCCACCACCGGATCAGCATCGGCGTCGGCCCCGCGATCGCACGCTGCTGGCAGGCGGCCTTCCTCAACGGGGTGCTCCCCGGGGGGCTGGCAGGGGACGCGCTGCGGGCGGCCGACGACAGCAGCGACGCCGAGGTCGAGGCTGGCGGCAGCGCGCTGCGCCGGGCGTTCGCGGCCATGGCCGCTGAGCGGCTGATGGGCACCGCGGTGGCGTTCATCGCTGCTGGACTGACCCTCCTGGTGCTGGCGCCGCTCGCGGGGCTCGCCTCCTTGGGCGTCGCGACCGCCGCCGTCGTCGTGGCCTGGCGCTGGCTGAAGCCGCTCTCTCGTGGTGACCTCATTCAGGTGGTGCTGCTCTCCGCCACCGGATGGGCGGCCTTCGCCGCACTGTTCGCGCTGACGATTCTCGTGGTGACCCCCACGATTCCGCTGGCCTGGGCCCCCGGACTGGCGGCAGTCGCGATCGCCGGAATGTCGGTCCCGCTGGGATTCGGCGGCTGGGGACCCCGTGAAGCCGCGGCCGCATGGGCATTCTCGCTCGCCGGATTCGCCCCGCACCTCGGCGTGACGGCTTCGATCAGCTATGGCCTGCTGGCGCTGGCCTCCACCCTGCCCGGGGCGATCATCCTGGCCCTGCGCGTGCTCCCCCGGCTGGAGCGGGCCCGGCGGGTCAGGGACCGGCGCGAGGGTCGAGGCTCCGCCTGAAGGACCGGCTCAGGGACCGGCTGGAGATCCGGTTGGAACACCGTCTGGAACGGCGCCCGAGACACCGGTCGGGGTGCCGGCCGGAACTCGGGACAGCGCGTTCGCATCGAACCTGCGTTCTGACAGATTTCTCACAGAAAGCGTCGATAGAACAGAACTTCGACGTTTCAACCTGGACGCTTGCCGGGCCGTAGAATAGGTGTTCTAATGGCCTTGCGCGATGGGAAGCGCGATGCGCGCAGGGGCCCTCCTCACTGCCTCTGCGCGCATCTCCCCACGCGAGATGCGGCGAAGGTCCTGCTCAGACGCCCGTCATACGTTTTTGCTCAGGAGTCTCGGTCCCTGATGATCTGTTCCACGATCGGTCGGTCCGCCGGAATCCACGGGTAGTCCAGCAGCCGCGCGGTGACCGGGACCCAGTCCACACGGTCATGGTCTTGAAGTGGGAACGGCTCACCGGCGAGGACCTCCCCGCGGAAGAGCCGCATCGCCGTCGTATCCTTCAGCCACCAGCCGGCCTCGGCGAAGTAGGCGCCGTGCCCATTGCCGATGACTTCCGCATGCAGAGCCACGGCGACGCCGAGCTCCTCGCTCAGCTCGCGGTGCAGCCCCTGGTGCAGCGTCTCACCGGGCTCGAGCTTGCCGCCGGGAAACTCCCACATGCCCGCCACGGGCTCCGGGGCGGTTCTGCGGGCGATGAAGAGCTCGACGTCGTGACCGGGCCGCTGACGCATCAGGGCGGCGGCGACCACGGTCTTGCTGAACTGCGTGGCGGTCTCGGTGAACTGCGTGACGGTCTGGCTCTCCATGGAGCCCAAGCTTAGGCGGAGGTCTCCACCACGGTCTTCAGGCGCGCAACAGATCGGGCCAGAGTCGCGGAGCTCGTGGACCTGGCACGGGCAAGCCGCTGCTCGTCATGCAGCTGGGACCAGTCATAGGTGTGGGTGACCTCGGTGCCACCGTCCTCGGTGGCCGCCAGCGACCAGCGCCAGAGATGACCGGCTGGCGCCTCACCCAGGGTGGAGGGCTTCCAGGCGATGAGCTGCCCTTCGAGGAACTCCACCACGTGGTTCTCCCGCACCTTGCCGTTGGTGAGCTCCATGCGGAAGACATCGCCGACGCCGCGCACCCGCTGGCCGGCCTCGGCCTTCGCGAGGTTGTCATTGCCGTCGAACTCTACCTGCAGCGCGGGGTCCGCGAGGAACTCGAAGACCACCATGGGCAGCGCGCGGATGACGTCGCGCGCGCAGACCACACGTCCGCAGAACTCGGGATCATAAGAGAGATCCTCTGCGCCGTTCTCGCCGTACTGGGCCGCATGCGCAGGTGTCACAGGATCCATGGGGATGTCCTCGATTCGCCGTTGAAGTCTTGGAGCTCCAGCTTACGCCGCCGATGCTGCGCGGCGCCTACAGATGGATGCCATACGCAACCACCCGGCCGCCGTGACGGTGCTCACTTAGCCCGTTGTTCCGCGCTGAACCGGGGTTGACCCGCTATAGGCTGACGCTCATGTCCGGATCCCAGAACGTTCCTCCCTGGCCAGAGGAGAGAACCATCCCGCATTCACCCGCCGAAGACGTCTTCGGCGTGCTGATCGGCACCTTCCTCGCGTCCCTGGGCCTCTATGTGCTCCAGCAGTCCGAGGCGGTCACCGGGGGCACCGCAGGGCTTGCGCTGCTGCTGACCTACGCGACCCCGTTGAACTTCTCCTGGCTCTTCCTGCTGGTGAATGTGCCCTTCTTCGCGCTGGCCATCTGGAAGAAGGGCTGGACCTTCACGCTCAAGACCGTTGCCGCCGTCGCGATCGTCTCGGGCTACGCGCTGCTGCACGGACCGATGCTGGCCCTGCCCGAGCTCAACCCGCTCTACGGGGTGCCGGCGGGCAATATCGTGATCGGCATGGGGCTGCTCGCGATCTTCCGCCACGGGGCGAGCCTGGGCGGGTTCAACATCGTGGCCCTCGTGGCGCAGGAGCGGCTGGGTCTGCGCGCCGGATACGTGCAGATGAGCCTGGACGTGGTGGTCATCCTGCTGGCGCTGACCGTCGTCGCCCCGCTGAATGTGCTCTACTCCGCGCTGGGCGCGGTGCTGCTGAACCTGGTGCTGGCGCTGAACCATCGCCCCGGACGCTACCGCGCCTGAGCCGCGCCCCGCGTCGGGCAGAGACACGGTGTCCTCAGAAGCTGATGAAGCTCAGAGGTTCCAGCCCTCAGGGAAGCCGGTGCCCGGCCGCGACCAGCAGCTCGTACCACTCCCGGCGCGAAAGCCTGATCTCGGACCCAGCGGCGGCCTCTTCCACCCGGCTGCCCTGGGTGGTGCCGAGCACCACCTGGATGTCGGCGGGGTGCCGGGTCAACCAGGCTGTGGCGATCCCGGTCGGAGTGACCCCGTGCTGCTGCGCCAGCCGCTCCAGCACAGTGTTGAGCTCGGGGTAGTCCGGGTTGTCCAGGAACACCCCGCTGGGTGATTGAAACGGCGACCATGCCTGGAGCGTGATCGCGTGCCGGCGGCAGTACTCGACGATCTCGGCCCCGGCCGGGGTGACCGCGCCGGTCTGGCCCAGGGTGTTGGCCTGGGCGCCCTCGGTGAGGATCGGGGCGTGGACCAGGGAGAGCTGAATCTGGTTGACCACCAGCGGCTGGGTCACCGCGGTGCGGAGCAGCTCGATCTGTCCCACCGTGTGGTTGGAGACTCCGAAGTGGCGCACCTTCCCGGCGGACTGGAGCTCGTCGAAGGCCCGGGCCACCTCGGCGGGCTCGACCAGGGGGTCGGGCCGGTGCAGGAGCAGGAGGTCGAGGTGATCGGTCTGCAGCGACCGCAGCGATTCCTCCACCTCGGTGATGATGTGCTCATAGGAGAAGTCGTAGAAGGGGCCGTCCTTGACGATGCCGACCTTGGACTGGATCAGCACCTCGTCGCGTTCGGCGCTGGTGAGCTTGACCGCCTCGGCGAAACGGCGTTCGCACTGGTGCGGGGTCTCCCCATAGATGTCGGCATGATCGAGGAAGTCCACCCCGGCCGCTCGGGCACGGTCATAGAGCTCCCGGACCTGTTGGTCGGTCTTGTCCGCGATCCGCATCAGTCCCAGCACCAGCTGGGAGGTGGAGCGTCCGGCGGCGGGCAGTTCGATGGTCCTCATCCCTGCAGACTACTGCGCTGCGGGTCGAAGAGCCCGATGGGGTGCGCGGTGTGCCCGTCCAGCGCCAGATCAGCCAGGATCTCTCCGACCACCGGCACGAATTTGAAGCCGTGGCCGGAGAAGCCGCAGGCCACCGAGACCTGGGGATGCTCAGGATGCAGGCCGATGACGAAGTGCTCGTCCGGGGTCACCGTGTACAGGCAGGTCTTGGCCTGGACCACATCCCCGCTCAGGTGCGGGAACAGCTCCCGCGCGCGGGCCTGCATGCGCACGTTCTCGGCCGGGTAGATGCTGCGATCGATGGTGTTCGCAGTGGTGGGGATGCCTTCACGGAAGAAGCCGAGCTTGAAGCCCCCGTCGGGTCCGTCGGTCATCGGGAACCCGTAGATCTGCAGGTTCTCATACGTCTGCTCCACGTAGACCGGATGCTGTTCCTCGCTCCAGGCGGGGTAGGGGACGGCGTCGAAGTCGGGGGCGAACCAGTGGAAGACCATCCGCTCCACGCTCAGCGGAAGCCGCATCCCGGCGAGCAGCTCTGGCGCCCAGGCGCCGGGGGTGATCACCAGCCGCGCGGCCCGGTAGCTGCCCGCGCTGGTGCGCACGGTGACGCCCTCTCCGTCGGCGGACCACCAGCGGACCGGTTCTTCGAAGTGCAGCTCGGCGCCCTTGCGTGCGGCGACCTCGGCGTTGGCGCGGACCGTCTCTTCTGGTCGCACATAGCCGGCGTTGGCCTCATAGAGGCCCATGGCCTCGTCGTGGGGGTCCATGGTCGGGAAGCGTTCGCGGATCTGGGCGGCGGTGAGCACCTCATGGTCGAGCCCGTGTTCCAGGGCTGCCGCATGCGAGCCGGCGAAGGTCTTGGATTCCGGGTGCCCGATGTAGATGCCCCCGCAGAGCTGCATCAGGTCGCGTCCGGACTCCTCTTCCAGCTTGCGGAATCCGGCATAGGAGCTGAAGAGCAGCGGCACATAGGCGGAGTCCTCGAAATAGGACTGTCGGATGATCCGAGTCCCGCCGTGGGCGGACCCCTGGTCGTGCCCCGGCTGGTAGGTCTCCAGTCCCAGCACCCGGGCGCCCCGTTCGGCGAGCGCGTTCGCCGCGGCACCGCCCATGGATCCCAGTCCGATCACGATCACGTCATAGTCGGCTGAACCCTGCATGCTCATCCCCTCATCCTGGTGCTGCCCGGATCGAAGCGCGGCTCCGCGGCGACGACGGCCGGCAGCCGTTCCCCGAAACAGGCGATCTCCACCGGATCTCCGATGCTGCGTGCCGCACCCTGGGCCGAACCCTCCAGCCAGGCGTAGGCGATGGACTCTCCCACCGTATAGCCCTGATCCGCGCTGGTGACATAGCCCAGCGGGTCGGTCCCGCCGGGGGCGAAGACCGGTTCGTGCCCGAGGAGCACCTGCGCCGGGTCTTCCAGCACCAGACACTGCAGACGGCGCCGCGGCACATCAGCCCCGAGCGCGGCGAGCTTCTTCGCCGCCTCCCCGGTGACGGCGAAGTCCACCCCGGCCTCGACGGGGGTGTGCTCCCGGGTCATGTCGGTTCCCCAGAGTCGGAAGCCCTTCTCCAGCCGCAGGCTCTCGAACGCGCGCCGCCCCACGGGGCGGATCTGCTGCGCCTGGCCGGCGTCCATCAGCGCGTCCCAGAGGAACCTGCCGAACTCCGCCGGGGCGTAGAGCTCCCAGCCGAGCTCCCCGACGTAGCTCAGCCGCAGGGCGAGCACCGGAACCCCTGCCACCCGCAGCTGCCGGGCACGGTAGAACTTGAAGTCCTCATCGGAGAGGTCCTCCGCGACGAGCTTCTGCAGCACGGTGCGCGCCTGTGGTCCCCACAGGCCCAGGCCGCAGGCGCCGGTGCCGGCATCGGTGAGCTGCAGGGTCTCCCCTGCGGCCGGCTGATGCTCCGCGATCCGGGCGCGGAGCCAGGCGGTGTCCAGGGGGCCGTTGATGCCCAGGTGATAGCTCTGCGGCCCGGTCCGGGCCAGGGTGATGTCGGAGAGCACACGTCCTCGCTCATCGAGCAGCAACGCATAGACGATGCCGCCCACGGTCCTGCTCGGGCGCCGGCTGAGCAGCCCGCGGGCGTGCAGGTCCAGCAGGAAGGCGGTGGCGCCGTGCCCTTCTGGATCAGCGTCGGCATCGACGGCGGTGCAGGGTTGAGTGCCGACGGCGGTGCAGGGTTGAGTGCCGACGGCGGTGCTGTGGCCTGTGCTGTGCAGCTGCAGTCGCGACAGCGAGGACATGTCCACCAGCCCCACGTGTTCGCGCAGGTGCCGGGCCTCGCGGGCCGCGATCGGGCTCCAGTGCCTGCCCGACCAGGCGTCTCGATCCGGGAGCGGCTGGTCGCCGAGCCGCGCCTCGCCCAGTCCCTGGTTGGACTCGAACCACAGCGGCCGCTCCCAGCCGGCTGCGGATTCGAAGACCGCGCCGAGCTCCTGCTGCCGCGGGTGGAAGGCCGAGGTGCGCAGCCCGCGCATCCGCAGGGTGGTGGCCTTGGGGTGGATGATGTCGTAGACCTCGTCGTAGGACTCCTCGCCCTGCTCCTGGGCCCAGCGGGAGGAGACCACCGCGGGGTCGAAGCGACCCAGGTCCAGACCGTGGGTGTCGATGCCGGGGTCTCCGGTGGTCATCCAGTCCGCCATCACCTCACCGACGCCGGCCGACTGGGTGACCCAGACCGATTGGGCCATCCACAGCCCGGCGGTGCCCGGCACGGGCCCCAGCAGGGGACCGCCGTCGGGGGTGAAGGAGAAGATCCCGTTGAAGCTGCGCGCGGCGTCCAGTCCCGCCGCACCCTCCCCGCCCCTGGCCAGCTGGGGCAGCAGGCGCTGCGCCTCGGCCCAGGTGGGGGCGAAGTCCTCGGCGGTGAAGGGGTGCACGGCCGGGTGGATCCCGGTGCGCGCGAAGTCCTCCGCGGCGGCGATCTGATCCGGGGTCACCGGCAGCGGTCGATGCTCATAGGCGCCCACGGCGATCCGATCCCCCCACTCGCGCAGGTACATCGCGCAGTCCTGATGCCGCAGCATCGGCTTCACGACCTCGGTGGCCGCGTCGACCCCGGTGGAGACGGGCAGGCTGAACCCGAATCCGTGCTCCACGGGCAGCATCGGCAGCTCCAGCCCCAGCTGATCGCGCGCCATCCCCGGTCCCCAGAGTCCGGCGCAGAGCAGGACGACGTCGGCGGGCAGGGTCTCGCTCGTGTCGACGCCGGATCCCTCGACATCGACGGGACAGATCTGGACTCCGGTCACCTGTGAGCCTGAGGTGTTCACCGCAGAGACCCGGGTCCAGGGCAGCAGCGTGGCTCCCCCGGCCTCGGCTCGCCGGGCCTGGAACTCCACCGCGCGCACACCCTTCACCACGGCGTCGGTCGGGGTGTGCAGCCCGCCGAGCAGTCCGGTGGTGTCCAGCCCGGGCCAGAGCGCGGCGATCTGCTCCGGTGGGATCAGCTGGGCCGGCACGCCCCAGGACTGCGCGAAGCCCTGTCGGCGGCGCAGCTCGCGCAGCCGCTCCTCGGTGGTGGCGAGCTCGATGCCGCCCACCCGCTTGGAGACCCACTCCCCGTTCACGCTCAAGCCGTCGAGCTTCCTCAGCGTGCGCTGAGCCAGCTGCGTCATCGCGCGGTTCGGGGAGGTCTGGAAGACGAAGCCAGGAGCATGTGAACTCGAGCCGCCGGTCTCGAACAGGGGCCCCTGCTCCACCACGGTGACGTCGGTCCAGCCGCGCAGCACCAGTTCATCAGCCACCGCCGCGCCGACGACGCCGAGGCCCACGATCACCACGCGCGGACCCCTGGAGTGCTGCGCCATGTCCCTGCTCCCTCAGCCGCCACCTACTGTTGCTTAGTTCGCAACACTATGGTGTATTACGCACCAGCCTAGGGATACCTCGAGGCCCGGACAAGGGGTCGGTCAGAATTGATCCGCCGGGGACGCGTCCCCCACAACGGAGCCGTGCCGTCAGGGGTGGTTCGGATGAGGAAGGAAGCCCAGTCGATGCTCGAGCTCCCCGGCGGCATCGCGCAGCATCGCCACATGCTCGACGAAGGCAGACTCCGGCAGCCTGAACGCCGGTGCCGTGGTGGAGAACGCCGCCACCACTCCACCCTGCGGTCCGCGGACCGGCACCGCCAAGGCGTTGATGCCCTCTTCCCACTCCGCCACCGCAGAGGCCCAGCCCCGCTGGCGCACCGCGGTCAGCTCGGCGGCCAGCACCTCGGTCGCAGTGATGGTGGAGGCGGTGAATGCCTCCAACGCTCCGCCGAGGACCCGGTCCTGCTCGCTGGCCGGGGAATGCGCCAGCAGCACCTTGCCGGTGGAGGTGGCATGCAGCGGAGCGCGCTGACCCACGTACTGCCGGGCCACGCCGACCATCCGCTGTCCCACCGTCTGTGTGATGGTCACCGCATACCCGGCGTCGAGGATCGCAACGTTGACCGTCTCGTTCAGCGAAGCCGCAGCGGCGTCGCAGCACACCTGGGCATCGCGGGAGAGGTCCACCCGGGCGCTCACCGCGCTGGCCAGGCGGAGCAGCCCGAACCCGAGCCGGTACGCTCCGCGCTGACCCTCCTGCTCGACCAGGTCATGGGACTCCAGCGTCGCCATCAGCCGGGAGGCGGTGGACCGGTGGACCTGCAGGCGCCGGGAGATCTCACTGACGCTGAGCGGGGATTCGACACTGAGCAGCTGCAGGATTTGCGCCGCGCGATCCACGGACTGAACTTCACTCATGTGAGCACCCCTGACTCCTGTCGGCCTGATGTCGTGTTGTTCGGACTTCGTTTCGCTCCGATGAATTCGTCTTCAATTTCGGCCAAACCCTTGACGCACCCTCGGGGCGACCTTGCATACTTTTGTTGTGCATCACGAACGTTGTTGCACTATATGCAACAATATCCTTGAGTGGCGGTGAAGGCAATTGAGTTTCCGAGCCTGTTCCATCGATGACCTGGTTCCCGGCGAAGGCCTGCGAGTCACCAGCGTGAGTCCACCGATCGCCGTGTTCCTCACCGAGGAGGGCACCGTCCACGCCCTGGATGACACCTGCACCCATCAGGACGCCTCGCTGGCGGCGGGCTGGGTGGAGGACTGCCGCGTGGAGTGCCCGCTGCATGAGAGCACCTTCTCGCTGACCACCGGAGAGGTGGACCAGCCGCCCGCCAAGCGTGGAGTGCGGGCCCATCAGGTCACCGTCCGTGACGGGGAGGTCCTGGTGGAGCTCTCCACGGCGGCGCCGAAGCTGCCTCCGGGGGTGGAGGTCGCATGAGTCTCGCTGAAGAAGGTCACCTGCTCATCATCGGCGCCGGCCTCGCCGGCTATCACACGGCGCGCCAGGTGCGCGCCCAGGGTCACGCCGGTCCGATCACGATCCTCGGCGCGGAGGCCCATCCGGCCTATGACCGCCCGGCACTGAGCAAGGCCTTTCTGTGCGGAACCACGGATCTGTGCGATCTCTACCTCGATGACCCCTCCGATCCGCTGGATGCGCGCTGGGTCAGATCCGATGCGGTGACCGCGCTCTCCACGGAGCCGCTGGGGGTGCAGACCGCCTCGGGCACCTTCTACCTCGGCGACGCGGTGGTGATCGCCACCGGCGCCGAGGCGCGGCGCCTGGGCGGTCATGCGATCCGCAGCGTGGAGGACGCCGCCGCACTGCGCGCAGCTCCACTGGCCGGCGCCCGGGTTGCGGTGATCGGAGGAGGCTTCCTGGCGCTGGAGACCGCCGCCACGTGCACCACTCGCGGGGCCGGCAGCGTGACGGTCATCGCCGGTGAGGATCTGCCCGGGCTGCGCCGACTGGGTCGGCCGGTGGCGCGCGCGCTGCACAGTCTGCATGAGCAGCACGGCGTGCGCTTCACCGGCGCTGCCCGCGCGCTGGGCGTGACTCGGGCACCCGGTGATCCGCAGGCGGATCAGGTGGTCACGCTCAGTGACGGCCGAGGGATCCCGGCCGACGTCGTGATCAGCGCGATCGGCGCGAGTCCAGCCACCGAGTGGCTGAGTCGCAGCGCCCTCGCCCTGGATCCCGGCACTCAGGCGGTGCTCGCCGACGACACCGGATTCACCGGGATCCCGGGGGTCTGGACCGCAGGAGACTGCGCACTGTGGTCGGCCCAGCGCACCGGGCTGCGTCCAGTGGGGCACTGGCAGGAGACCGTGGATCAGGCTCAGGCGCTGGCCGCCGCGCTGCTCGGCGGGTCCCCCTCCCCCATGCAGGAGCCCTACCTCTGGTCAGACCAGCATCACGTGACCATCCAGGCCGCCGGCATGCTCGCGCTCGCCGACGAGGTCCAGGTGCTGGCTGGAAGCATCGAAGGAAACGACCTGCTGGTGAGCTACCTGCGCGGAGGCACCGAGATCGGGATCCTGGGCATGAACCGGCTGCGCGAGGTGGTGCGCTGGCGCAAGTCCCGCCGCATCCGCCCGGCCGTCCTGGCTGCCTGAGGCTTCCCGCATCTTCTTGAATCCGCTGGGCCCTCCTGACCTGGTGGACCCCCGACCTGCTGAGCCCCTCACGAAGGACGAACCGATGATCATCGACCAGCTCGACACCCCGCTGACCGGCACCTCGTTGAAACCGACCCCCGCCGGGGTCGCCTATACCGACCCGGAGATCTTCATTCGTGAGCAGGCCGAGATCTTCGAGAAGATGTGGAACGCCGTGCTCCGCGCAGACAGCCTGGCAAGCCCCGGACAGTGGCGCACGGTCACGGTGGGCCGGGAGGAGATCATCGTGGTGCGCACCCGCAAGGCCGGGATCAAGGCGTATCTGAACGTCTGCCGACACCGCGGCATGCGGGTCTGCACCACCGCGGAGGGCAGGTCCAAGACCCTGCAGTGCGGCTATCACGCCTGGACCTATGCCCTGGAGGGCGAACTCGTCGCCGCCCCGAACCTGACCTCGATGCCCGATGTCGATCGCGGAGAACATGGGCTCAAGACCGTCCACGTGCGCGAATGGCTGGGCTACATCTGGCTCTGTGTGAGCCCTGCGGCGGGGAGCTCAGCCCCGCCGTCGTTCGAGGAGACCGTGATGACGGAGGTCTCCACGCGCTTCGGAGAGGTCCAGAGCTTGGAGAACTACGGCATCGAGAAGCTTCGGGTCGGGCAGACCCGGCGCTACGAGGTCGCGGCGAACTGGAAGCTGATCATCGAGAACTTCATGGAGTGCTACCACTGCGCCACCATCCACCCCGAGCTCACCGAGGTCATCCCGGAGTTCGCGCAGGGCTGGGCCTCCCAGGCCAAGGACGAGATCCACGGCGCCTCCTTCGGCGCGCAGGTCGAGGGCTTCACCGTGGACGGCTCCGCCGGCGTCGCGGCGCTGCCGGCCATCGCAGAAGCCCAGGACCGCAAGTACTATGCGATCACCGTGCGCCCGCAGGTGTTCATCAACACCGTGCCCGATCACGTGATCTTCCACCGGATGTACCCGGTGTCAGCGGCGAAGACCATCGTGGAATGCGACTGGCTGTTCCTGCCCGAGGTCGTGGAGAAGCAGCTGGACGTCTCCCGGTCGGTGGAGCTCTTCCACCGGGTCAACCTCCAGGACTTCGAGGCCTGCGAGCAGACCCAGCCGTCGATGTCCTCGAAGGCCTACGACGACGGCGGGGCGCTGGTCCCCAGCGAGCACCACATCGCGGAGTTCCACCAGTGGTGGGCACGACAGATCGGCCCCTTCGCGAGAGGTCGGTGACGTCTCACGGAGGGGCCGAAAGGCTGATGCAGCGCAGCCGTCGCTGAGGACGACCAGCTGGGATCAGGCGAAGCGCTCCCAGGCGCGGTGGGCGCCCATGAGCGTGAAGAGCTCGTCCGTGAGCTTCTCGGGTGTGCCCACCAGGACGCCGGGCGCCGTGGGGGAGACGCCGCTGGCGGCCAGCAACGGGGTGCCCGCGGGGAACACCACTGCCTTGCCGTGGCGATAGGCCTCGGCGGCCATCAGCGTCAGCCGCAGATCGACCTGCGGGTCACCGGTGGGGTCACCGAGCTTGTGGTCGGTGTCCGGGCTGGCCCCGGCGGCGCCGGCGGCGGTCGCGGTGAGGAAGACGATCGCATCGAACTCGATGGACCGTGCGGTGAGGTAGGTCCGCTGGGCCGGGGTGCCGTCGGACAGCGGCGCACCGGTGGGGGCGACCACCAGCGGGACCATGTCCTGGGCATCGATGGCCCTGCGGATCTTCTGGATCGCGTCGATGTCGCTGGACTCATCGACCACCACGCCGACCAGCCGACCTTCGATCGGCCAGGTGCCGCCGATCTGGGACAGCGTGGGGCTGAGCACCTCTGGCTCGACCGGAGTCTGGAGCGGCTCGGGCACCGGAAGGCCGAGGCCCTCGGCCACTCCGGCGGCGAGGTCCGCGTCGATGTGGGTCAGCTGCTGCAGCTGGCGCTCCTTGATCCTAGGCTCGGAGCACTTGGCCAGCTCGAAGGTGTACGCCTGGATCACGTGCAGCTGCTCGGTGCGGGTGAGGCTGCGGTAGAACATCGTGACCTGGGTGTAGTGGTCATCGAAGCTCTGCGGGTTCTCCCGCACCTTCACGCTGGCCGCCACGGGTTCCGGGAAGTCGATCAGCGCGCTGGGCACGCCGGACTCGGCCGAGATGTCCTTGACCGGGTATGGGTTGCCGCCGTCGAAGGAGTTCGGGTGGTATGGGGCCACTCCGGCGTGGTCGGCGCTCTGGTGGAAGCCGTCGCGGAGCATGTCATTGACCGCCGCGCGGGGCCGGTTGATCGGAATCTGCGCGAAGTTCGGGCCGCCCAGGCGGGTGATCTGGGTGTCCAGGTAGGAGAACAGCCGGGCCTGCAGCAGCGGGTCATTGGTGACCTCGATGCCGGGGACCAGGTGTCCCGGGTGGAAGGCCACCTGTTCGGTCTCCGCGAAGTAGTTCTGCGGGTTCTTGTTCAGGGTCATCTTGCCGAGCATCTGCACCTCGGCGAGCTCCTCGGGGATGAACTTGGTGGGGTCCAACAGGTCGATGCCTTCGAACATCTGATCCTCGGTGTCGGGGAAGACCTGCACGCCGAGCTCCCATTCCGGGAAGGCGCCGGCCTCGATGGCGTCGGCGAGGTCCCGGCGGTGGAAGTCCGGGTCCACGCCGTTGGTCATCAGCGCTTCCTCCCAGGTGATGGAGTGCACGCCCAGCTTGGGCTTCCAGTGGAACTTCACCAGCGAAGATTCGCCCGCGGCGTTGATCAGCCGGAAGGTGTGGACGCCGAAGCCTTCCATCATGCGCAGCGAGCGCGGAATGCCGCGGTCGGACATGTTCCAGATGGTGTGGTGCTGCGCCTCGGTGTGCAGCGAGACGAAGTCCCAGAAGGTGTCGTGCGCGCTCTGCGCCTGTGGGATCTCCCGGTCCGGGTGGGGCTTGCCGGCGTGGATGATGTCCGGGAACTTGATCCCGTCCTGGATGAAGAACACCGGGATGTTGTTGCCCACGAGGTCATAGTTGCCCTCGTCGGTGTAGAACTTCGTGGAGAAGCCACGGGTGTCACGCACCGTGTCAGCGGAGCCTCGGCTGCCCAGCACGGTGGAGAAGCGGGTGAACACTTCGGTCGTGGCCTTCTCCGCCAGAAACTTCGCTGAGGTCAGGTGACCGGCGGTGCCGTAGGACTCGAAGACGCCGTGCGCGGCGGCGCCGCGGGCGTGGACCACGCGCTCCGGGATCCGCTCGTGATCGAAGTGCATGATCTTCTCGCGCAGGTGGTGGTCCTGCAACAGAGTCGGTCCCCGGCTGCCGGCCTTCAATGAGTGGTCGGTGTCGCGGACGCGGGCTCCCTGCGCGGTGGTCAGGTACCTGCCCTGCTGCACGCGTCCCGTGTCACTGCCCGGCACTTCGGCGCCCGTGGGGCTGACCGGTGCTGCCGCGCGCTGGTCCTGCTTGGGCGGAAGCGGCTCGCGCGGCTCGACCGGCTGGCCCTCCGTGGGAGGTTCGGCCTGTGGCGCGCCTGGAATATGGATGTCATTCATCGCAACTCTTCTCTGTGGTTTTCGACCAGAGCTGGTCTCACAGAAGAACCGGTTGGCCCTCTCCCCCTGGGATGAGACCTCGCGTGGTCAGGCTAGACCCGCTGGCTGGTGGTCGGCACGACGCGTGAGGCGCGGTGCCGACCGTCGGCGCTTCAACGGGTGGTATCGATGAGGATCTTGCCGTTGGATCCCGACTGGTTGGCCTCCATGGCCGCGGCGGATTCTGCCAGCGGGAAGACGCGATCCACGGCCACGCGCAGGTTGTCTGCGGCGACCTTCTCCAGCAGCGAGCGCAGCCGGTCTCCATCAGGGCGGACCCAGATCCAGTGGCCGCCGTGCTCCTCGACGGAGGGGTCGGCCACGGAGATGTGCCGGCCACCGTCGGCCAGCACTGCCAGCGTGTCGTCAAGGACCTCCCCGACGAAGTCGGCCACAGCGGTGACGCCCTGGGGCGCGGCTTCGCGGACCCGGTCGGCCAGGCCTTCGCCATAGGTCAGCGGTGTCACGCCGAGTTCGCGCAGCTTCGCGTGGTTGTGCTCCGACGCGGTGCCCAGCACGGTGGCCCCGCGCTCGACTGCAAGCTGAGCGGCCAGGTGGCCCACCCCGCCGGAGGCGGCATGGATCAGCAGCGTGTCCTCGGCGGTGATCTCGAGGGTCTCCAGCGAGCGCAGCGCGGTGAGGCCGGCGAGCGGCAGTCCAGCGGCGGAGTCGAAGTCCACCCCGTCGGGGACCCGTGCCACGGAGGCGGCAGGCACCGAGACGTACTCGGCGTAGGTCCCCCCGTGGGTGAAGTCCTTGCGGGCGTAGGCGGCGACGCGGTCACCGGCGGTGAACTCCGGCACGTCGGGGCCGGTGGTCTCGATGACCCCGGAGACGTCCCAGCCGGGGATCACCGGGAAGACGACGTCGATGAGCTGATCCAGCCCGCCGGACATGAGCTTCCAGTCCACCGGGTTCACCGAGGCGCGTTCGATCTTGATCAGGACGGCTCCGGGCGCCACCTTGGGCAGCGGAAGTTCGGTCAGTTCGAGGGTCTGGGGGTCGCCGTATTTGGAATAGCTCATTGCACGCATGGTCATGGCAACCCCCCGGTGAGCGGTTTCTATTCCGCGCCGCTGCAGATCCCTGCCGGCCACGCTCAGCTCCAGTCCGAGGGCGCGGGCGAGGCCACGACCGACCTCAGCGATGCCACCAGCCGCTCCGGGACGGCCTCGGCTGAGCGGGGCACCGTGAACTCTCCAGGAGAAGTCGTTCACGCACTGCGCCGGGTGTCCCAGAGTCGGAATCCGACCCCGGGCAGCTGGCAGTGCTCACCGGCTTCGCCGCGGTTCTGGGCTTCATCTCACCCGGCTCGGTGCAGGCCAGCGCCACCTCCGCAGCGTGCTGAGAGCGTAGGATCGCCGCATGATCGAGCTCAACTCAGGAACTCAGATGCCAGAGATCGGCTTCGGCACCGGCAAGGCCACCACCGAAGCGATGGTGTCCGCCCTGCATGCCGGCTACCGGCTGTTGGACACGGCGCAGATGTATGGCAATGAGGCGGAGGTCGGCGAGGCGGTCAGGCGCTCCGGGGTCGACCGAGCCGCGGTCTTTCTCACCACGAAGCTGAACAACGGGAATCACGCGCCCACCGCCGTCCGGGAGACGTTCACGGAGTCGCTGGTGACGCTGGGCTTCGACTATGTGGACCTGTTCCTCATGCACTGGCCGATGCCGATGCTGGACATCGACTATGTGGACACATGGAAGGCCATGTTAGAGCTCGCCGAGGACGGCCGAGCCCGCGCCGTCGGCGTCTCGAACTTCCAGCCCGCCCAGCTGGAGCGCCTCATCGAAGCCTCCGGTGTGGCCCCGGCGGTGAACCAGATCGAGATGCACCCCTACTTCCCCAACGACGACGCCCGCCGCTTCTGCCAGGAGCGCGGAATCGTGGTGCAGGCCTGGAGCCCGTTGGCCCGCACGGATCAGTTCGGTGATCCGGTGCTCACCCAGATCGCGCAGCGGCTCGGGGTGACTGCGGCCCAGGTGATGCTGCGCTGGCACCTGCAGCGCGGCGTCGTCGCGATCCCGAAGAGCAATTCCGCAGAGCGGATCGCGACGAACATGGACATCCACAGCTTTGAGCTCAGCGATCAGGACATGACCGCCATCGCAACGCTGGACAAGGGCGAGGACGGCCGCCGCGGCGGTCACCCGGATACCTTCACGGGATGATCCTCGCCTCTTCTGGCGGGCATGCCGCAAGGTGCGCACGCCGAGACTGACGCCTGAAAAGTGGCAGGTTTCTGCCGCTGAATGGGTCTGACCTGCGCCTTAGCGAGGACCACCTTCCCATAGTACTTTCGACTCTTCTGCGAGTTGAGGTTCGCAGGTACGCTCGCCTCATCAGCGGGGGCGAAGACCGGCGCGGTCAGCACGGGGGTGTGACTGTCCGCCGGTCTCGTCGCCGTACCCGAATGACTCTCGAGGGTGAGGGACCTGTCCGTGCGAACCTTTGGCGTTGAAGAAGAGCTGCTGCTGGTGGACGACTCTGAGCTGGAGCTCCTGCCGCTGGGGTGGCAGGTCGCGGAGCGGCACGGCGTCCGGACCGAGACCGGGCATGAACTGGCCTCAGAGCTGCAGCAGGAACAGCTTGAGGTGGTCCACCCGCCGCAGACCACGTTGAGTCAACAGCTGGCGACGATCCGCTCGGGCCGCGCCTGGGCGGACTCCTGTGCCGCCGACGTCGGAGGCCGTGTGGTGGCCCTCGCCACCGCTCCCGGGGCAGTGACTCCACACCTGGTCCCGCACCAGAGGTTTCAGCAGATGGCTGGATGGGCGGGCATCACGGCACTGCAGCAACTGACCGGTGGGATGCACGTCCATGTGCAGGTGCACTCCCGGGCGGAGGCTGTGGCGGTGCTGGACCGGATCCGGGTCTGGCTGCCCACGCTGCTGGCGCTCAGCAGCAACTCCCCTTTCTGGGACGACAGCGACACCGCATTCCATAGCTACCGCTATCAGACCTGGGGCCGCTGGCCGAACACCGGGCCACCCGATCTCTTCGAGTCCATCGACGCCTACGACCGGCAGCGCGAATCCCTGCTGCGCTCCCGGGTGCCGCTGGATGACGGCATGATCTATTTCGACGCCCGAATCTGCGAACGTCATTCCACGGTGGAGGTGCGGGTCCCCGATGTCTGCCTGTTCGCCAGCCACGCCGCGGTGATCGCCACCCTGACTCGCGCCCTGGTGGAGACTGCTGCGCGAGATTGGCGCGCCGGTGTTCCCCCGCTGCCGGTGGATACCGCAGTGCTGCGGGCGTGGACCTGGCGGGCCAGTCGCTGCGGAATCGAGTCTCTGCTGGTGGATCCCTTCACCGCGATGCCAGCTCCGGCCGGGGAAGTGGTGACCCACCTGCTCGACACCGTCGCACCGGTGCTCTCGGAGTACGGAGAGGACCGCCAGGTGGATGCGCTGATCAGCGAGATTCTGCGCAACGGGACCGGTGCGTACCACCAGAGGGAGGCCTTCCGTCACGCCGGTGACCCCCGCGACGTGATCGCCGCCGCGCTGCACGCCACCCACAATGTCAGCCATCCGGGCGCCGTCAGTGAGGGACCCTTCGACCAGGGTGCGTCCGATCCGGGAGCTCTGAATCGGGATGCGTCGGCTCGAGAGTCAGCGAATCTGGCCTTGCTGAATCGGGAGTCGGTGAACGCCGGGGAGGACTGGCTGTAGCCCACCCGCACCGCTCAGATCAGGGCGGCGGTGCGGTCCCGGATGTACTCCCAGTCCACGGTGCCCGGGCAGGCGGTGGGGACCACAGACTCGTGCGGGACGATGGCGGTGCGCGGATTCAGGTTGAACTGCCGGCACAGCGTCACACAGCGTTGGATCGACATGTTCAGCGTCTGCGTGGTGGGCGCGCGCTCGGGGTCCGCGGAGTGCTCGATCCCGATGCTGCGCTGATTGAAGGCCCAGTTCCCGGAGTGCCAGGCGGTGTTGTGCACGCTGACGTACTGGTGGATGCGCCCCTCGCCGATCCCGTAGTGCGCACTGACCTGGGAGTTGGGGTTCAGGAAGGTGGCGTCACAGGCAGCCAGGTTTCCCACGATGTAGTGGATGACGATGCGGTCCACGGCGGTCCCGCCCCGACCCACGGTGGAGTTCGGGGAGGTCTTCCAGATCACGTTCTGTTTCACGGGTCAGTTCTCCATATCGTGTGAGACGGCGGTGAGCGTGTCCGCGTCCTGCGCGGAGAGCTCGAGCTGCGCTCCGGCGAGCAGGGCCGGAAGCTGTTCGGTGGTGCGGGCGCTGGCGGAGAACCATTCGCCGAGGATCGTCACAGACTCGCCGCTGCTTTCCCCGACCCAGGCCCAGCAGCGGTCCGCGGTGTCAGTGCTTCCCAGAGCGCTCCTGGAGCCGACCTGCGGGGAGGCGATCAGAATCCCCTCCCCAGCGGGCAGCCGAGGTTGTTCGAAGGGTTCTGCCGCTTCCGCGTGCGGTCATAGTCGGTGGGCTGGCGCCGCATGCGCGGGCGCGGCCGAGTGCGGAACCGTCCCGGAGCCGCCGAGGCGGGCAGTGCCGAGGCGACCGTGACTCCGGCGGCGGTGGCCCCAGCGGCGGCGGCTGTTATCAAAGTGCGACGGGAAAGATGCATTCTCGCAACCTACCGGGCGCTCAGGGGGTCCACAAAGTGAACCTTCCAGGGCGTGTTCAGGGGTGCAGCACCGATTCGCTTCACAGCAGCAGGTTCACGGGGCCCAATGACACCAGCACCAGCACGATGCTGAGGATCTGCATGATCAGCAGCACCGCGCCCGACCCGAGCAGCCCCAGCTGAGCGCCTCTGATTCGACCATCGGGCCAGCCTATAGACTCCGCGCATGGCAGCTGCGCCTGATCCCGCAGCGTCCGGAGTCCGCAGATCAACAGCAACGTGGAGGGTGAACCGTATGGCCGCATCACCAGTGAGCCAGAGCGCCATCACGGCCAGCCTGTTCTATGCGATCGGGGTGGGGCGCATTCCGAGCAGCCAGTCCCCCGCACTCGCCGATGATCTGCGTGACACCGTCACTCGCATGTTGCAGGACCAGGGTGCGGGGGACAGCGTCAATGAGGTGCTCGACGCCGTGCGGGCAGGTCGCGACGCAGTGGCCGGCGACCCGTCGCTGAGCCTTTCGGCGAAGAAGTACGAGGAGCTGCGCAGTCATCTCCTCGCCGCCCAGTCGGCAGCGCCGAACAGGGGCCGGAACGTCTGGCCCATCGGCGCGAGCACGATCCTCAAGCGTGCCGATGGGTCCTGGAGCGCGGCGCTGAAAAATGTCGGGCTGGCCCCTTCGAGCCGAGCGCGGCCCTCCGGTTTCGGCACGGCCCGGTTCACTCCAGCTCAGTTCGGCGCGGCGCTGCGGGACTTCACCGGCCAAGGAGCCAGGGAGGGTTTCACCACCAGCTATCAGAGCTACGTGGACTGGCGGAAGGCCCAGCAGCAGCGTGGGCGCACCGATCTTCCCTCTGGCCCGAGCATCCGCAACACCTACGGCAGCTGGAGTGCAGCCCTGAAGCGTGAAGGGACGCAGCGCGGCGGGGCCGCTCCAGACGGCAGCTGAATCGGCATCACCCTGGCTGTTGGAGCAGCCTGCTGGGCTGCCCGGGTTCCAGCAGGTGCTGAGCACGCTCGTGATGGGCGCGTCGCTTCTCCTGGTCCATCTTGTCCAGCAGCGAGACCACCATGCGGGCGCGCGGGTTAGCTTCGAAGATCTCGCGATGGTCCCTGATGAACGTCCAGTAGAGCCCGTCCCACTCCTGTGCCCAGTCCCCCTTGGGCAGGTCCGACATCTTGCGCAGGTAGTTGCTGCCAGAGACATAGGGCTTGGTGGTGATCGCCTCTCCCGCCGCGAACTGGCTCATGGCATAGACGTTGGGCACCATCACCCAGTCGTAGGCGTCGATGAAGAGCTCCATGAACCACTCGTAGACCGCGTCCGGGTGGATCCGCAGCAGCGACATGGCATTGCCCAGCACCATCAGGCGTTCGATGTGGTGGGCATACCCGGTCGCCAGGACGCGGGAGATCACCAGGTCCACCGGGGCCAGGCCGGTGCTGGCATCCCACCAGCCCGTTCCCAATGTGTTGTGGTGCTCCAGCCGATTGGCGCTGCGCAGCTGACGCCCCCGGGTGCGATAGGTGGCGCGCATGTACTCCCGCCAGCCGATGACCTGACGGATGAATCCCTCCACGGAGGCCAGCGGGGTGGACTCGTCGGCAGCCTCGAGAACCGTCTGCACCACCTCACGGGGATCCAACAGTCCGATGTTCAGCGCCGGGGTCAGCAGCCCATGAGCGATGAATGGGTGCTCCGCTGAGATCGCATCCTCATAGGGGCCGAAGTCGTTCAGACGCTCCCGGACGAACTCGCGGAGATGCTCGCGCGCCTCCTCCGCGCTGACGGGCCAGGCGAACAGCGCGGGATCCCCCGGGGCGTCGGGGAACTCGTCGCGCACCCAGGCGATGGCCCGCTGGACGTCGTCGGCCGCGCCGTCGTCATCGGCTGAAGTGCCAGACCCTTGGACTGTTTCGGCACTGACTGTACGTTCAGTACTTTCAGAACTTTTGCCGCTGTCATCATCGCGCCTCAGCGCGTCGAGATCGAACATTCCGTCCCGCTGCAGGATCGGATGACTCGCGAAGCGCCCCACCGTGGGCGGCGTGTACCCGCGCGGCAGCTTCTTGCGGTTCTCCGCATCGAAGGACCATTTCCCACCGACAGGTTCCCCGTCGGCGTCGAGCAGGAGCTTGAACCGGCGGCGCTGCCAGACGTAGAACTCGTGCATCCGGGCACCGTGGGACCCGAACCAGTCA
The DNA here is from genome assembly GCF_022565855.1 of Nesterenkonia sp. AY15. Lineage (NCBI taxonomy): Bacteria > Bacillati > Actinomycetota > Actinomycetes > Micrococcales > Micrococcaceae > Nesterenkonia > Nesterenkonia sp. AY15. Next base: position 50,680 of record NZ_JAJOYV010000008.1, read on the forward strand.
TCGACCTGCGCGCGGCTGGTCAGGAAGTTCGGCGTCTCCAGCACATCCTGCTCACGCAGCCAGCATCCGCCCTCATCGAGCGCGGCGCGCAGATCCTGCTCCAGCCAGTCATCGACCACGTCGTAGACGGTCACCCGTGCCGGGGCCAGTTTCTGGATCAGCTCCACCAGCTGTGCGTGGGAGCTGCGGTCGGCCTGGCTGCGCAGCACCGACACCTGGTGACCGCGGGCCCGCAGGCGCCGCGCGAACTGGTCCATCGAGGCGCGGTGCAGGACCAGCTTCTGAGCGTGGAAGGAGTACTGCCGGAACAGCAGGTCATGTTCGATCAGCACGAACACCGTGTCAGGGTCGACGTCGAGGTGCTCCTTGAAGAGCTGGTGGGGCAGCACCAGACGAAGCACGGGAGGACTCGTCATGGGCTCAGCCGGCGAGCAGTCTGGTCAGCGACTGCGCGGCCTGGTCGCCGGAGACCAGCGCCCCCTGGATCGAGCCATGGTCGCGGTGATCACCGGCGATGAGCACGCGATCCCCCAGCTGCTGGGGACGGGCCTGAAGCAGGGGCGGGTGTTGGACCGGGAGCGTGTGCTCCACGAGGTGATGGGTGAGCAGCTCCCAGTCTGCGGTGGATCCCTGGTAGAGCCGCTCCAGATCCCGGCGCACGGCGGCCTCCTCGGCGAGGCCGTCGGGACGGTCCAGCAGCGTGGTCGCCTGGATCAGGTGCTGACCCTCCGGGGCGTAGGAAGGAGCGGCCTGCGAGACCACAGCGGTGTTCCAGATCGGACCGGCGGGGCCTCCGCCGCGCCGGCTGGCGTCGAGCATCAGGAAGGGTCCGGGCTGGGGCAGCTCCGGGGCGCGGAACCACCAGGTGGTCAGACCATGGGTGGGCAGCGCCGGCTGGCCGGTGAGCTCGTGGATGTCCTGCGGTCCGACGGCGACGACGGCGGCCCGGGCGCGCAGCGGCCCGGCGTCGGTGCTGACCTGGACGCCGTCGCCGCTGTGCCGCAGGTCCCGGGCGGACGTGTTCAGCCGCACCGGTTCGTGAAGCCAGGTCTCCATCTGTTCGGGGAGCGCCTGCATCCCTCCGCGGGGCAGCCCGGGGGCGCCGAGGGCGAAGTAGCGGACCAGCAGGCGAACATAGTTCGCCGAGCTCTCCCCGGTGCTGTCGGCGAGGACGCCGGCCAGGAACGTGTCGAGCACGTCCCGTCGCAGCCGTCCGGTGAGGCCGGCCTCCTCGAAGGAGTCGTGCAGCGTCTGATCCTGCGCGGGACGCGGCCCGGTGGCGGACTGTCGCAGGGTCGGGGCGATCCAGCGGGCGAAGGCGAGCAGGTCTGAGGGCGGGGTGTGCCTGCTCCGCAGCGTGGACAGGGCATGCTGCGGGTGCCGCAGCGGATGGGCCAGCGTGGCGGTGGTCGTGGAGGTGCGGATCACGGCGCCGACCCCGAATGCTTGAAGGCCGAGCGAACCGATGTCGATCCAATCCTGCACGGCAGGGTAGGCCGGGTTCAGCACCTGGAACCCGCGGTCGCAGCGAAAGCCCTCGATCAGGTCGGTGCGCACCCGTCCTCCGACGGCGTCCCCGGCTTCGAGCACTGTGACCCGGTGTCCGTTGCGCTGCAGGCGGCGGGCGCACTGCAGCCCGGCGAGTCCTGCGCCGATGACTATGACGTCGGTGTCCATGAGTCCCCATCCCGTCGCGTGGTGGTCAGTCTAGGCCGAACGTCTGACACGCGTCGGTTCGACAGGAGGAACGGCCAGGACACCTGTGCAGAAGAAGTGCACCAGCAGATCCCAGCTCGGGATGCGCGTGTAGAGGTCAAAGACGTTACTCCAGGCCGCGATCAGCAGAATCACCGAGATGGTGATGTCTGCCGGGGCGGGGAAGGTGCAGCACCGCCTGGACCGGCAGGTGATCCGAGGCCCACCCGCTGCGATGGCGCACCGGATTGATCGCCGCGCGGGCCACGCCCAACTCCGGTGAGGCCATGATCCAGTCGATCCTGCGGCGGTCGAGGCGCGGTTCACGGTAGTTGGCGAAGGTCCCCCATTCCTCGCTGTCGCGTTGCGCAGCCGCGGCCCAGGTGTCGGCGAGCACCTCGCCGCGGAGAAGCTCCGCAATCGGTGCGCTGCTGGGCTGAGCGTTCATATCCGCCGTGAGCACCACCGGCAGCGTACTGGTGGTCACCCGGCGCCGGATGCTCTGCGCGGCACGAAGCCGGGAGCGGTGGGAGAGGTGGTCGAGGTGGGTGTTCATCGCGAGGAAGGCCGTGGATGTGGCACGGTCCCGGAATCTCGCCGAGACCAGGCTGCGCGGGATGAGATTTCCCCAGGTTCGGGAACCCGGGTGGTGCGGGGTGTCCGAGAGGGCGCTCTGCTCCCAGTCCAGAAGTTCGAGGCGGTCTGTGTCGTAGTAGAGCGGCGAGGCCTCCCCTCCCCCTTGAGACCCCCGCCCGTGCCCGACGGATCGGTAGGAGCCGCCCAGCACGTCGGCGACGAACCTCACCTGATCGGCGAGGGCTTCCTGAACGCCGAGCAGAGTCGGACGTTCGGTCTGCAGCAGGCTGCGCAGTCCGGGGGCCCGGCGCTCCCATCGATCGGCTCGGCGCGGATGGAAGGCGAAGGTGCGCCGCCGGATGTTCCAGCTCATGACGTGGAGCCTTGGGGCCGGCATGGGCCCGATCAGGGCAGCGTCAGGGGCGACGGCTGGGTGGACGGCCGTTGGGCGGGGATCCGCGTGCGCGTCAGGCGCACTCATGTGCGTGCGCGTCCCGATTCCGAAGCATGACCGCGTCTGCGCAGAGACGCCCGGCGCCATCGGAAGGGCGGGAAGTCGTGTGGCCAATGCACCGTCACGGACCGGAATCCGCGCTTGATCCGGCGCTGGAAGGCTCTGGCGTCGCTGAAGGGGCGCATCGAGATGCCCATCGGCTCTCCGCCCATCGCGCCGAGACGATGACGCTCTCCGAGGTGGAAGGCCAGGTCCAGATCGTCGTGGATCTCGGGGTCGTCGCGGTGCACGGAGAGCCGTACCTGCTCCCACGCTTCGCGCCGCATGGCCATGTTGGAGCCGAACAGCGGCCGATGCCCCAGCGCGGGCCGGGAGAAGTTTCTGTAGGCGAAGAGATAGGCATGCACCAGTGGACGCCGCAGCAGCACCGGTCCGTCGATGAACTTGGCTGGACCGGTCAAGGCGGCGACGTGGGGCTGCTGCTCGAAGGCGGAGACCACATCCTGGATCCATCGCGGTTCCGGCACACAGTCAGCATCGAGCCGGAGGATCAGCTCAGAAGTGGCGGCGTCGTAGCCGGCGGCGCTCGCGGCGGGGATCCCCGGCTGCAGGCAGCTCAGCACCGTCGCGCCGGCAGCGCGGGCGGCCGCGGCGGAGTCATCGACAGAGGCGTTGTCGACCACGATGATCTCGTCCGCGGTCCGGGTCTGTGCCGCCAGCGCCGCGAGGCAGACGGTCAGTTCTGCGCTGTCGTCCTTGACCGGGATGACCACCGACACGGTGACCGGCGCGGTGTTCGGCGCTGCGCGCTCGTCGAGATTCTCGTCGTTGATGCTCATATCGGCCCCGTCCCTTACTTGATCGCAGCCCTCGCCGCCCGTCTTGAGAAGTCAGCACATCTCACTCCTGCACTACTGGATAAATCTACGCCGTATGAGTCCCGGACGCGCGGCACCGTGCCCTGAGCAGATCCACGCTGGATAAGATGCTGATGAACTGCCGCTGCTCTTTCGAGCATCGACCTCCCTGCGCCGATGATGAGGTTTCATGATGGCTTTCAACGCACTCTCCCGAGAGGCCCCACCGCTGGGCGGCCCCGCCGTGCTGAGGCAGCGGTGGAGCGAGGTGTCCTTCGTGCATTGGCGGGTCGACCCCGGCGCCGTCGCGCCGTATATGCCTGAAGGCTGTTCCCCGGACGTGCTGGATGGCAGCTCCTGGGTGGGGCTCATCGGGTTCCAGATGTCGAAGAGCTCCTTCTTCGGCGGGCCGAGCATTCCGTGGCTCGGTGACTTTCCGGAGGTCAATGTGCGGCTCTACTCCATCGACGAGCACGGTCGCCGCGGAGTGGTCTTCCGCAGCCTGGAAGCCTCCCACCTGATCCCGGTGCTGGTCGCGCGGGCGGCGTTCGGGCTGCGGTATCAGTGGGCGTCGATGAAGATCCAGGCCTCCGACGGCGAGGTCGAGTACACGACGCGCCGGCATGGCCAGCGCGACGCCGCCTCCACGCTGCGGGTTCGTCCTATTCCTGACCCCGCGGCCGACGCTGAGCTGGCTCAGGACCCGGTGGCGGAATTTCTGACCGCCCGCTGGGGCTTCCATGAGCGGCATCTGGGGCGCACCATCTATTGCAGGAACAGCCATGAGCCGTGGCCGTTGCAGCACGCGGAGCTGGTCCACCTCGAGGACGGGCTGCTGGCCGCGGCGGGCTTCCCCGGGCTCAGCACGCGGGCACCCGATTCGGTGCTCTACGCTCCGGCGGTGACCACGGTCTTTGCTCCGCCGCAGCGGGGTCAGCGGCTGGGCTAGATCGGCCAGACCAAAGGGTGGGTGGATGCGATGCGACTGCTTCTGGCTGCCGCTGGCTCGCGCGGCGACGTCGAACCGTTCGCGGCGCTGACCAGGCGCGCCGTGAGCGCGGGCCATGAGGTGCGTTTGGTGGTTCCCGATAACTCAGGAGTCGACCTCAATGGGCTCGATGTCGTGAGCATGAGCGTGGACTACACGGCCATGATCACCCAGCAGGGGGTCTCAGCGGCCGCCGCGCTTCGCTCCTATCGTTCGATCATCCAACCGCTCATGCGGGCGGTGATCATCGAGTCCGCCAGGGCCGCCTTGGACTTCGAGCCCGATGTCCTCGTGGCGCACCCGAAGATCCTCTCTGCCGGGCTGGTCGCGGACGCACTCTCGATCCCCCACATTCGAGTCGAGATAGTGCCCGCGTTGACACCCACCAGCGCGTTCCCCGCCGCTGGAACCATCACTCGAGATCTCGGCCGGTTCAACCGCTCCACCTACCGTCTCGCCAGCGCAGGCGAGGAGATGTTCCGCAGGGATCTGAAGGACGTGTCGCGCATGGTCGGCAGCTCCACCAGGAGCCCCACACCGCCCGCCTCCACGCTGATGCCGATCAGTCCCGCGCTGCTCCACCGTCCCGCCAACTGGGACGACACGGTGCACATGACCGGGCCGTGGAAGCTGGATGGTCCGGAGATCGTGTCTCCGGAGGTGGCCGAGTTCATGGCCGAGGGCAACTTCGTCTACGCCGGATTCGGCTCGATGGCGGCCGGGAACCCACATGCTCGGGCACGGGAGGTCATCGGCGGGATCCGCGCCGCGGGTTTCCGTGGGCTGTTGGCGACCGGGCTCGGCGGCCTCGAGGTACCTTCTGAGCTGCGCGACGACGACATCCTGGTCACCGATGCCGTGGCCCACGCCGCAGTGCTGCCGGAAGCCGCGGCCGCGGTGCATCACGGCGGCATCGGCACCGTCCATGCGGCGACGGCGGCCGGGGCTGTGTCGGTGCTGGTTCCGTTCATCGCCGATCAGCCGTTCTGGGCCGAGCGGCTGCGTGAGAAGGGTCTCGCAGCCGATCCGATCCCGCAGCGCAAGCTCACCGCAGATCGACTGAGCGCGGCACTGGGTGCCGCTGAAGACTTCCGCCCTAGGGTCCGCGCGGCCGCAGACACGATGGCGCACGAGGACGGCACCGGCAGCGCGCTGCGGATCATCGAAGGACTGGCCTGAGCCGACCTGCGCGTGGGCCCTCGGCCGCGGTGCGGCAGACTGGAAGGCGTGGAGAATCTGCGCGTACCCCCGGGGCCCGGGGCGCCCCATGGCCTGCTCATCCCGGCTGGTGAGCTGCACGAGCAGTTCTCCCACGCCTCCGGGCCCGGCGGTCAGGGCGTCAACACCACCGACTCCCGCGTCCAGCTCAGCCTCGACCTGGCAACGACGACGTCGCTCACCGAGGTCCAGCGCAGACTTGCCCTGGATCGGCTGGCTGCCCGGCTGGCCGGCACGGTGCTCACCATCAGCGCCGCCGAGCACCGCTCCCAGCGGCGCAATCGGACCGCGGCACGTGAACGCCTCTCCGAGCTGCTCCGTGAGGCCATCGCTCCCCCGATCATCCGACGTCCCACGCGGCGCACGCGGGGGTCGCACCGGCGTCGGCTCGCAGGCAAGCGTGAACGCTCAGAGATCAAGGCGAACCGGCGCCGACCTGGTCGCGACTGAGGTCAGCAACTCGTGATCCGCTGTGGGAGATCGGCGTACAGTCGGGGAAGGAGCCGACCAGGGCTCCCTCAAGACGGGAATACCGATGTCAAGCACCACTTCCTCTTCCACCGCTGCCTCCGCCGAGACCTCGGAGGCGTCCTCCCCGAGCCGCGAATTGCTGAGTCTCGGGGTGCTCGCGAACTCTTCGATGGAGAACGAACGGCGCCTGCCGATTCACCCCCACCACCTGGACCAGATCGACCCGGACCTGCGCGCCCGGATGATCGTCGAGCGGGGCTACGGGTCTGACTTCCAGTTGGCACCCGATTACGTGGAGTCCCGCGTGGGCAGGGTCGCTGAACGTGCGGAGGTCATTGCATCTGCTGATGTCCTGCTCCTGCCCAAGCCGCAGGCGGCAGACGTGGCGGCGGTTCCCGAAGGCGGCATCCTGTGGGGCTGGCCGCACTGCGTCCAGGATGCCGGATTGACGCAGACTGCGATCGACAACCGGCTCACGCTGATCGCCTTCGAGGCGATGAACCATTGGACCCCTCGGGGTGATTTCAATCTGCACGTGTTCCACAAGAACAACGAGCTTGCCGGCTACTGCTCCGTGCTGCACGCACTGAGCCTGACCGGCTCGACCGGGGACTACGGTCCCCGGCTCAGTGCGGTGGTGATCGGCTTCGGAGCCACGGCCCGAGGTGCGGTGACGGCGCTCAAGGCGCAGGGAATCCATGACATCCAGGTCCTGACCCAGCGCGGTGCGACTGCGGTCGGCTCGCCGATCCACACCGCCCAGATCACCCAGCTCAAGACGGCGTCGGGCACGTCACCTCTGAGCGAGGTCCTCACCTCAGCCGGGGATGTTCCGCTGCCCGAGTTCCTGGCATCGCATGACATCGTCGTCAACTGCACGCTCCAAGACGTCACCGCGCCGCTGACGTATCTGCGGACCCAGGACCTGGAGCTCTTCTCTGGAGGCAGCCTGATCATCGACGTGTCGTGTGACCCGGGGATGGGCTTCGAGTGGGCGCAGACCACGACGTTCGACGATCCGATGTTCACCGTTGGACGAGGGGTCAACTACTACGCCGTCGACCACAGCCCGTCATACCTGTGGAACTCAGCCACCTGGGAGGTCAGCGCGGCGATCCTGCCGTTCCTGCGCACCGTGATGGAAGGCCAGGCCACCTGGGCGACGAGTCCGATCATCTCCCGCGCGATCGAGATCAACGAGGGCGTGATCCAGAACCCGAACATCCTGAGCTTCCAGCATCGTGAGCCGGCATATCCGCACACGCGGACTGCATAGGGCCGGACCGCCTAGAGAAGGTGACCCTCAGATGACCACAGGACCAGCAGCGACGGGGACCCTCGGCGTCGGGCCTCACGGCAGCGAGCTCCAGCTTCAGCGCCGTTTCGCGGAGCCGCTCGAGACCATCTGGGCGGCGATGACGGACTCCGCGCAGCTCGTGAAGTGGATCGGGCGCTGGGAGGGAGATCCCGCCAGCGGGAAGGTCACCTTCTTGATGACCGCGGAGGGCGAGGACGCTCCGCCGGAGGAGTGCGAAATCCTGGATTGCAGCCCACCGCGCAGCCTTACGGTGCAGACGAGCGTCGGACCGGCTGTCTGGCACCTGCGCTTCGAGCTGAGCCACCAGGACGGCATCACCACCCTGCTCTTCGCCCAGCGGATCGGCGATGACCCGCTGGGCAGCATCGGCCCCGGGTGGGAGTACTACCTCGACCGACTCTCGGCGGTCCTGGGTGGAGCGGATCCCGCGGGTGTGGAGTGGAATGACTACTACCCCGGGCTTTCGGCGCCTTACGAGGCACTGGAGAGCTGAGCCTTGACAGCGGATTCCCATCAATGGCCGCTGGAGCACGGGCCACAGGATGGTGAGACCATCATCTTCCTCCCCGGAAACAGCACCGGGAGCTGGATGTGGGCACCCCAGGTGGAGCGTCTCCCCGGCCGCCACCTCCTCACCCCGGACCTGCCAGGCCTCGGCGAGCGCTATCGGGAGCCGTGGCCAGGGCTGGCCGGAGCCGCCGACGACGTCGCCGGGGTCATCCGCGCGCACGCACTTGGTGGCCGCGCCCATGTGGTGGGACTGTCACTCGGCGGTCTCGTGGTCGTGCGCCTGCTGCATCGCCACCCGGAGCTTGTGCGCAGCACCGTGGTCACCGGAGCTCCAGTCGCCGGACTGACCAGGATCGAACGCCTCCTGATCCCCCCGCAGATTCCGCTCCTGCGCAGACGCTGGTACTGGAACGCCCAGGCGATGGCCTTCGGGGTTCCGCCCGACAGCAGGGAGTTGTTCGTGGATTCCGCCGTGCGGGTCTCCGCGGAGACGAACCGGCTGACCTACCGGGAAGTCGCCGCAGGGTGCATGCCCGCAAGTCGGTTCCATTACTCAGGGCCAGTCCTGGCGATTGCCGGAGAGAAGGAACAGCGTTCGGTGCGCGATGGCTTCCCGGTTCTGCGTCAGTCGCTTCCACAGCTGCAGACGTGGATCGCTCCGAAGATGCACCATCCTTGGAACATCGAGGACCCGGATCTGTTCAGCAGGGTCATTCGCGAATTCGCCGATACGGGGACCTGGGAGCCTGCGGAACGGGTCTGACACAGGTTGAATCCCCCGCTCTGCGGCAGTCGGTCCACGGAGCCGGTTAGACGTAGGAGTCGAAGTGCTCGACGCCGAGGTCTTCGTCGGGCCAGAGGGAACCCGCGGCGTGTCCCAAGAGCAGCTTCGGATAGTAGGTCCACGCGAACCACGGGGCGACCGCCGACCTTCGCAACGCGTGATCAAGAAGCAGACCACCCACTGTGAGGATCGCCCCGAGACTCCGTCGCCGAGACGGACAGCTTCGGGTGATCGCTGTGGCTAGCATCATGTAGCCGTAGTGAGCAGACGCCCAGCTCACACCGTTGCTCCGCTCCCCGATGCGCTGATCCACGGCGCCCACGATCAACGGGTGTACATGAAGGGCAGCGAACGCGCAGTGCTCGCGTGCCCCCTGCCCGGCGCGTTCATACCAGCGGACGCACGCCCGGGTGTTGTTGACGTAGGCGCCGCCGAACAGATCCAGAGCCAGGGCGCCCAATGCCGTCTGGGAGAACCGTCCCGCGCCAGCGCGCTTCGCTGACCGGTAGGAGTAGAAGAGGCCGATGATCCCGGAACTGACCGCTAGCGTGTTGTTTGCGCGGGTGGCCTCTGGCCCGACGAATTCTGCCCAGCTGCGCCTGAGGGACTCGACCCGAGCAGTCATCTGATACCCCCATCATCGGCCAGGCTCAGGGTGACAGCAGGAGGGTTGCGGCGGAGCGGCGTGCTCGCGGCGCGGCGCCACGACCAGCAAGTGGGCTCAGGCGGCGAGGGTGCCGGCGAAGATCTGCCACGCCAGCGCGGACTTGGCCGTGAGGCTGAGCGTGATGTAGAGCCGCTCCCCCAGCAGGTAGTCGCGGAACCGTCCGACCGGTCGGTACTGCAGCCACTGGACCACGGCGAACACGTTGAAGAACAGGAACAGCGAGACGATGATCGCATAGACGAATCCTGGCGGCTCGGCCCCGGTGGTGGAGCCAGGAGCCAGGGTGTAGATCACGATGCCGACCCAGGGCACGATCCCGGCGATGCACCCGAAGACGAACGGCAGCCATCCGCCGTCGCCGGGCTCGTGGTAGCGCTCCTGGAGCCAGCCGAAGAGGATCATCGAGGCGTTGACGCCGAACAGCGCCAGCAGCGCGACCACATCGAAGATGCCGACCAGCTGGGCGATGATCACGATCATCAGCGAGCTGGACAGTGAGTACTCCACCCAGCGGAAGTAGTTGTGCCCGTTCGCCAGCCCCGCGCGGTAGCGACCGAAGAACGGCGGCGAGGCCACGATGGCGTGGAACAGAGCGGACAGGAACAAGAACGCCGCAATCGCCAAGGGGATCGGCAGGTCCCACAGGGTGACCGCCTCACCTGGAGGGGTGCCGGGTGGACCGGCGGGGTAGCTGCCCGTGACCGGAAGGGTGAAGTCGGTGGCGAGCAGAACCACCGCCACGGCTTGGGCCGCGTGAACGACTGCGGCAATGATGTTGTACCTGCGCAGGCCGGTGTAGCGCCCTGCGTCGATCTCAGTCGTAGTCACGGCGCTCCGATCGTCGGCTCACTCTTCCTCCTAGAGTAGTCAGCGGCCAGGTTGGCCGTCCAGGGACTGGAAGGCAGCCCCGTCGGTCGCTGGAGACGCCGAGCCAGCGATCCTCACCGTCCAGCCCGGTCCCGCCTGCGGCGATCGCCGCTGATTCCCCCACCAGGAAGTCACACGATCAGACGTTGAAGCGGAACGATCACGCGGGGTTTCGGCTGTTGGTGGTCACCGTTGGCCGACACCGAGAAATGCGGTCCAACCTGCGGAAACGCATTTTCGGCGCCGTTGGGCGTCATCGGCGATCGTCGGTCTCGGCCGGACTTCTTGTGATTATCTGCGGACCGCCAGCCTCGCCGGCATCGAGCTCCACGACCTGGCCTGCACCCGCCAACACCGCCGGGAGACAGCCCGGAGAAGCGAGCTGCCCGGTCAAGTACGAAGAGCCTGGTTGACGGCGGTGAGCACCGCAGTGGCGCTGTGGGCGAGAGTGACGAAGCCGTGGATGCGGCCGCTGATCGTCACTACCGGTGCGAAACCCGTCGTAGCGCGAATGATGAGGCCGGCGAAGAGCAGGGTCCAGGTGATCGCTTCGGAAAAGGCGACGACACGGGAGAGCTTCTTCGGTGTCAGGAGTTCATGAGATCACCTCCACAGCGAGGCCTCGTGCAGCGAAGTGGGCGCGCAGAAGACGGTCGACGCGAGCGTGCAACTGGGCCCGGTCGGGCACGCGATGCTGCAGCACCGTGAGAAGGCCCGAGCCTTCGACGAGCGCCATGACGTCGCCGGCCAGCGTTCGGGCGGCGGGGTTCTCGCCGGGCACGACCGACGCCAGAGATGCGGTGAGTTCGGCTTCGATGTGGTCGGCAGCGGCCTCTAGCGCAGGCTGCACGCGAGGCGCAACGGCGATGAGGAAGGCGTAGTACGAGAGTGGGGGTGCGAACTTCGCGATGCTCTCGATCGAGTCGACGTAATCGTCGACGAGCCGGTGAGTGAGGGCGACCGGGGTCGTGGGTCGAGGCTGCTGCGGGTCGGTGAGCGAGTCAGTGAAGAACCGTTCGATCACGGCCTCGAGCAGAGCCTCCTTGCTCTCGAAGTGGTGGTACAGGGCCCCCTTCGAGTAGGGCACCTCAGCGAGAATGCGCGCCAGGCTCGCGCCGTCGTAGCCGTTCTCGAGAAACAACCGAAACGCTGCGTCGACGATACTCGCTCTGGCGTCTGACATCACGGCACCTCGTCGTTCTCCCCGTCGGGAGTGCCGGCCTGCGCCATGACGTGCACCTCGCACTGCGCAACGGGAACGACGCCGAGCAGGGTGAAGCCCCAGCGGGCATAGAGTTCGGCGTTGCCGGGGCTCTCAGTCTCGAGCCTGACCCCCCACGACCGGGAGTCTTGGCGCGCACGCTGCAGCGTGTGGTCGACCAGTAGTCGACCGACCCCGAGACCTCGAGCGGATTCGGTGACTCCCACGGCGACGAGCACGTGGTGGGGGTGAGGAGGCGCCAGCCTGCGCGAGGCGAGGTCGGCGTCGTTGAGGAGCGTCAAGGCCCCCGGCGCGAGGTGGCGGGCGAGCATGAGAAAGCGTGCGCCCGAGATCATCCGTGCGCCCCTGGCCCGCAGTGTTCTCGCCAGGGTGCCGCTCTGCGGGTCGGCGATGAGGGCCGCGCCGATGATGGTGCCCGCGCGCTCGGCGAGAACGAGCTCGCCGCCGGCGTTCAGGGTACCGACGATGGAGGCGCGGAACACTGCCTCGCGAGCGGCCTGCGGGTGCTGCGTGGTGCTGGTCGCGGCGGCGATGAGGGGATCGTGCACGAAGGCTTGCGCCAACATGCGGGCCGCACCATCGCGATCCCGGCATTCAGCGGGGCGCAGCGTGACGTCTGCCAGGGTCACGGCCCCGTCGCCCCGCTGTGGTCGACGGCGAACGACAGCACGACCTTGATCGCGAACAGCGCCGTGATGAACAGCAGCACGGACGTCGTCTCGGCAACCAGGGCAGTCGCGCCGAGCACGATGACTATGCCCAACCCGGCCGCAGGTCGCTGCACGGGCGAGCCCTGCAGCAACACGACGGCGGTGCCTGCCGCGATCGTGAGTGCCCACCCGATGAGCGCAGGGAACAAGGGCAGCCCGAGAAGCAAGGCGACGATGGGCAGGTGTACATGCACCGCGATGAAGACCGCTCGGCGCTTGGCGCTCACCGCATAGTGGTCGTTCGTGCCTCGCGTGAAGTTGGCGACAACTCCTGCCGCGATGTCGGCGACGAGCAGCGCGGCCAGCACGGCTCGCCAGAGCTCGACGGTGAGCAAGGCCGGCAGCACGGCGAGCACGGCAATCGGCACGGCGAGCAGCACGAGCGTGATTGACGCGGCCGACTGGTGCGCGCCGAAGACATCGTGAAGCGAGGAGGGTATGCGGAGAGTACCCATGAGGCGACAGTACCGACTGGTCGGTATGGCGTCGAGAGCGCACATCTGATGGGCCGGATCGTGCGTGCGTGCCGGAGTGCGAGAGCGAGGGTTAGACGGAATGGAGTGCCCGCCCTGGTTTGGGTGATTGCAGGCCGGGGCCTCACTCACGCAATCTCGTGGTCCTGAAAGTCTGATTTGGCCCCACCGGCACTGGAACCTCCACCGCGTTACGTCGCCCGGGTGGTTAGGCTGACTGGATGGCGACAGTGATTCTCGTGCGGCACGGCCGCTCCATAGCAAATGCCACTGGGCTGCTGGCCGGCAGGGCCGTCGGCGTCAGCCTGGACCAGTTCGGGCGCGACCAAGCGGCTCACACCGGAGACCGGCTCGCGGCCGTTCCTCTGGTCGCGGTGGTGTCGAGCCCCCTTGAGCGTTGTCAACAGACCGCCCAGCACATCCTCGATCGCCAGGCGGGCACGCCATACGCGCCGGTCGACCCCGATCTCACCGAATGCGATTACGGCCAGTGGCAGGGCCGCACGCTCACCGATCTGGCGACCGAGGATCTGTGGCCGCTGGTGCAGTCGCAGCCATCCGCCGTCGTCTTTCCCGACGGTGAATCGATGGCCGCGATGCAGGCTCGGTCGGTGGCAGCGATTCGCCGCCACGATGCGGCCCTCGAAGCCGAGCATGGACCCGAGGCCGTGTGGGCAGCGGTCAGCCACGGTGACATCATCAAGTCGATCCTCGCCGACGCGCTCGGCATGCACCTTGACCTGTTCCAGCGCATCAACGTGGGCCCCGCATCCGTGTCGATCGTGCGCTACGGCGCTGGCCGACCGAGCGTCCACGCGACCAACACCGACGCGGGTGATCTTTCGTGGCTGTCGAAGGGCATCCACTCTGGGGATGCGCCGGTGGGCGGCGGCGCAGGGCACAAGACGCCGTGAATCTAGAACGCCTAGAATACTGACATGCCTACACGTGTTCACGAGTTCGACTGGCCCGATCGGGCCGTCGTCGGCACCATCGGCCCTCCGGGGGCGCGCACGTTTTACCTGCAGGTGCGCTCAGGGAAGCAGCTGGTGAGCATCGCGCTCGAGAAGCAGCAGTCGGCTCTGCTCGCGGAGAAGATCGATGAGATCCTCGACCAGCTCATCACCGTCGAGGGCAACCGCTACAGCGTTCCCACGAGCACTCCCGTTGAACTTGTCGACAACGACCAGCTCGAGGCTGTTGAGGAGGATTTCCGCACCGGTGCCATGAGCCTGGGCTGGGACCCGACCACGGCCCAGATCGTGATCGAGGCCCACCCCATCACGGACGCCGATGTTGATGGATATGGTGATTCGCCTGACCAAGACGACGCTCAGGTGACCGAGATGCTGCTGGTGCGACTGCCGGTCGGCACCGCCCGTGCATTCGCAAAGCGCACCCTCGAGGTCGTGGGCGCCGGGCGCCCGGCGTGCCCGCTCTGTGGTTACCCCGTGGACGCCGAGGGACATACCTGCACCGTTGCCGAGGGCTGATGGCGGCGACGGACCTGGTGACTGCGGAGCTGACGCTCACCGGGCGCATCAGGACGGCTTCCAATGCGACGTTCCTGGGCAGCATCGGCGACGTGACCGTGGTCTATAAGCCGATAGCCGGCGAAAGCCCGCTGTGGGACTTTCCCGACGGAACCCTGGCGCACCGGGAGATCGCCGCCTACCTCGTCTCGCAGGCCCTCGGCTGGGGCGTGGTCCCGCACACCTGGCTGCGCGATGGTCCCTTGGGCGAAGGAATGGTACAGCTCTGGCAGGAGCAAGACCCCGATCACAGCGCCGTCGATCTGGTCGCGACGGACCACGTGCCAAAGGCGGGCTGGAAACACGTTCTCGAGGGGCGAGACGAAAACGGGCGGATGATCACGCTCATTCACGAAGACTCGCCAGCGCTGCGGCACATGGCCGTGTTCGACCTGGTCGTCAACAACGCCGACCGCAAAGGCGACCACATTCTTGCGATGACGGACGGCCACCGGCACGGCGTGGACCATGGGCTCACCTTCCACCGTGACCACAAGCTGCGCACGGTCCTCTGGGGATGGCTGGGAGACGCTCTGACCGCCGAGGAGCGCGAGGGCATCGATCGGGTCAGCGAAGGACTGCACGGTGACCTGGGCCGAAACCTGGCGGACCTGCTCAGTGCCGAAGAAGTCGCAGCGCTCGCTGCGCGCTGCTCCAGGTTGCGCCTGACGGGGCGGTTTCCGGCTCCCGCCGGTGAGATGTCGGCGGTTCCCTGGCCACTGTTCTGAGGAAGTCGCCCGGCCCTCAGCAATGAACCCACTTCGGAGTCCATCCGAATCTCTGGCGCTGTATTCGTAAGGCCAGGCTCGCACTCTCGAGTCGGGCCTTTCGCATACGAAGCTCAGTCTCATCATCTCGGCTGCGCCTAGAAGGCGGTGCTGGGCAGATCCTTCTCGCCATTGACGATCGCAGTGATGATCCGCGCTGCAACGAGGTCTGGATCCAGCGGCGCTCCGAATCGCGGCGCTGACCCGGCGATCGGGTGCTCGGACAGCGAGGTGCCGGTGTGGCCAGGGCGGGCATCCAGGAGTCGGATGCCCGCGCGACGATACTCGCGCGCCGCTGCGACGACGAAGGCCGCGAGCCCAGCTTTCGACGCCGAATATGCTGCCAGTCCTGCGACCGGTGTCTCAGCGACGACGCCGCTCAGTGTCACCACGAAGGGCTCCCGGCCGTCCTGTGCCGAGGCCGCGAGGTAGGACTGGCTCTGGGTGATGAGCTGGATCGCACCGGTCGTGTTCACAGCGAACAGCTCATCCACCGTGGCAGGTTCAATCTCCGAAGCGGCGCCGAAGGCGACGACCCCGGACGCAACCACCAGCCCGTCGAGGCGCCCGTGCTGTGCAATCGTGGCATCCAGCACCTCCCGAATCACCGAGAGTTCTCGCAGATCGTGCCCAGCAGACTTCGACGACCGGGAAACAATGGCGCCGTTGCTCTCCAGCCGATCGGCGATCCGCGAGCCGAGCCCGCCGGTGGCGCCGACTACCAGAACAACCGCACCCTGAAGATTCGTCATGGATAGACCCTAGATCACGTGCGGCAGGTAGCCCAGCCCTAGTCGGTTCGCTGGGGCCGTCTCGAAATTCATTGAGCTACACGTTAAACCTGAACTCCACCACGTCGCGTCACCGGGTAACCTCTGCGGTTGGAGGACTGGGCAGGGCACCACGCCTCGCGAACTAATGATGATCTGTGATCTGGTTCTGGGGTGACGGAGCGCTTCAGCGCTAGGAGAGGGATTCACTTTCCGGTGCCGGTGCCGGTCTGCTGTGGAAGACTGCCGGCATGGAGTCCCCAACGCGCGACCACGACCTCGTCCTCTTTGGTGCGACCGGCTTTGTCGGGGAACTGGTTGCTGGATACCTTGCGCACCACGCTCCACCGGACCTGCGAGTGGGACTCGCGGGGAGGTCGAGGGCAAAGCTCGAAGCCGTACGGTCCAGACTGCCTGTCGCCGCTCATGACTGGGCCATCATTGAGGCCGATACGGGGCGCCCTGACTCGCTCGCGGCCATGGCCACGGGCACCAGAGTTCTCTTCACCACGGTGGGTCCCTACGCGAAATATGGACTGTCGGTTGTCGAGGCGTGTGCCCGCGCCGGCACCCACTACGGGGACCTGACGGGCGAGGTGTCCTTCGTCCGTGAAGCTATCGACCGTTGGGATGCCCTTGCGAGGAGTACAGGTGCACGGATCGTCCATGCGTGCGGCTATGACTCCGTCCCGTCGGACCTCGCGGTGCTCCTCCTGCACCAGGCCGCGCAGGCTGATGGCGCGGGCGGACTGACCGAGGTGCAGCTCGTCGCCCGGGCGAAGGGCGGTTTCAGCGGCGGCACCATCGAGTCCATGCGTGGTCAGCTCGACGGTATGAGGACGGACCCTGTGCTGCGATCGCTCGCGGGCGATCCCTACTCCCTCAGTCCAGACCGGACGGCGGAGCCCGCGACCCGGCAACCTCCGGATCTGGGGTGGATCAGCCGTTCGGATGACGGCCCGTGGGCCGCGCCCTTCATCATGGCGTCGGCGAATACGCGGATCGTACGTCGCAGCAATGCCCTCCAGGGTTGGGCCTACGGTCGGTCCCTGCGGTACGGCGAAGTGATGGGTATGGGGCGAGGGCCTGTCGGCGCCGTCACCGCCGGGGCGACGGCGCTTGGCCTGCGGCTGTTCGGAGCCGCACTGGCCCTACCCTTGACGAGGAAATTACTGGACCGTGTCCTTCCGTCGCCCGGTGCGGGCCCGAGCGAGGCCGCGCGGCGCTCAGGCTGGTTCCGTTCCCAGGTGACTGCTTCCACGGAGAGCGGCCAGCGCTATCGTGCCATCGCAGCCGGGCCCGGCGATCCGGGATACGCCGCCACCGCCGTGATGGCCGGAGAGACAGCGCTCTCACTTGCCCTCGACGGCGACCGTCTGCCGCCCGCCACAGGATCGCTGACCCCGGCGACCGCCCTCGGTAACATTCTGGTTGAGCGGCTGCGCGAGGCAGGCCATACCTATGAAATCACGTCCCTCACCTGACGCCGGAAGTGAGGCACTGGGCGTGCTTAACGTCTAGAGAAAAGTTGGAGGCCCGCTGAGCAGGACGGAAAGCAAGCCGTGTCCTCAGGCAGACAAGCGAATGAGCTCGAAAAGCAGGAGTTTTACGTGGACCGTGAAACCAGTCACCGGCCCCCTACTGGAACCTTCCGCTGCCCTCCACGGGCAAGTCACAGCTCGATGGCGTGAGTGAACTCTCTAACGGCGCGGATTCAGTGGCCAAACCTGACCACGACGAGAACGATCGGAAAGAGATGAAGTCTGTGGTCAGGGGCTGATGCTAAACGTTGAACCTGAACTCCACCACGTCGCCGTCCTTCATGATGTATTCCTTGCCTTCGATCCGGACCTTGCCGGCGGACTTGGCCTCGGCCATCGACCCCGCAGCCACCAGGTCATCGAAGTTGACGATCTCGGCCTTGATGAAGCCGCGCTGGAAGTCGGTGTGGATGACGCCGGCCGCCTCGGGCGCCGTCGCTCCCTTGTTGACCGTCCAGGCGCGGGTCTCTTTCGGACCGGCGGTGAGGTAGGTCTGCAGCCCGAGCGTGGCGAAGCCTACGCGGGCCAGCTGGTCCATGCCGGACTCGTCCTGGCCGTTGAGCTCGAGCATCTCGCGGGCCTCCTCCTCGGAGAGCTCGACGAGGTCGGCCTCGAGCTTGGCATCGAGGAACACCGCATCGGCCGGGGCCACCAGGGCGGCGAGCTCGGCCTGCTTCTCGGCGGAGTTCAGCACGCCTTCATCGGCGTTGAACACGTAGATGAAGGGCTTGGCGGTGAGCAGGTTCAGCTGGGCCAGGTGCTCCATCTCCAGCTTGTCCTTGGTGATGGAGCTGAAGATGGTGTCACCACGCTCCAGGGTCTTCTGCGCAACCAGGTAGGCATCCAGGGTGGACTGCTCGGCCTTGCGCCCCTTGACCTGCTTCTCAAGCTTCGGGATCGCGTTCTCCATGGTCTGGAGATCTGCGAGGATCAGCTCGGTGTTGATCGTCTCCATATCTGAGGTGGGATCCACCTTGCCGTCCACGTGGATGACGTTCTCGTCCTCGAACACCCGGACCACCTGGGCGATCGCATGGGCCTCACGAATCGTGGCGAGGAACTGGTTGCCCAGCCCCTCCCCCTCGGAGGCGCCCTTGACGATCCCGGCGATGTCGACGAAGGAGACGGTCGCGGGAAGGATCTTCTGCGAACCGAAGATCTTCGCCAGCGCGTCCAGCCGCTCGTCAGGCAGATTCACGATGCCCACATTGGGCTCGATGGTGGCGAACGGATAGTTCGCCGCCAAGATCGACTGACGAGTCAGCGCGTTGAACAGGGTCGACTTGCCCACATTGGGTAGTCCTACGATTCCGATAGTCAAAGCCACGGTCACCTAACCTACCGTCCGGACAGCCCCTGCGGCGACTTCCAGGGCCTTCCCGCCTCCGACCAGCGCGCCATAGACTGAGACTCCGTTCACTATGTGGACCGAGTCTCAATAGATTCAGGAGATTCGGGTCACATTCACCGCCCCCTGGTGCCCCGGACGCGACTCACCCGTGTCTAAGATGCCTGAGGCTCAATCACTCGAACCTACTGATACACAAGCGCACTGACTCAGCACTGAAAGGAACATAATTTCATGGCATCGGCCACGCAAGACGTCCCGAGTGACGTCCCGAGCGATGTCCAGGGGGACGGCTCGAAAGGTGCTCCTGCACACTCGAAAGTAAATCTGCCGGTCTTCCTCGGCTCAGCGGCGATCATCATCGCCTTCACCCTGTGGGCCTGGCTCGCACCAGGCGCCGCCTACACCACGCTCGAATCCGTCTTCCTCTGGATCGGCGCGAACCTCGGCTGGTATTACATCCTCACCGCAGGCATCGTGGTGGTCTTCGTCCTCATCGTCGCCTTCTCCCGCGTGGGCCGGACCAAGATGGGACCCGACCACTCCACACCGAAGTACAACCTCTTCACCTGGACAGCGATGCTCTTCGCTGCCGGCATCGGCGTGGACCTGATGTTCTTCGCGATCTCCGGACCTGCCACGAACCTCACCACAGCCCCCGGCGTGGAGGTGGGCTCCTCCGCGGCCACCGAGATGGCCGTGCTGTGGACGCTGTTCCACTACGGCATCCCCGGCTGGGCGATGTACGCGCTGATGGGCATGGCCTTCGGTCTCTTCGCCTACCGCTACCACCTGCCGCTGAGCATCCGCAGCGCGCTCTACCCGATCATCGGCAAGCGCGCCCAGGGCGTCACCGGCGACGGCATCGAGATCGCGGCCGTCGTGGGCACCATCTTCGGCATCGCCACCAGCCTCGGCATCGGCGTGGTCTTCTTGAACTACGGCCTCGAGTGGCTGTTCGGCATCGAGCAGGGCACCGGTGCGCAGATCGGGTTGATCGTCCTCTCGGTCATCGTCGTGATCTTCTCCAGCGTCTCCGGCGTGGATCGCGGCATCCGCCGGCTCTCCGAGCTCAATGTCATCTTCGCCGTCATCCTGCTGATCTACGTGCTGATCGCGGGTCAGACCACCTACCTGCTCAACGCCCTGGTGAAGAACATCGGCGACTTCGCCGCGTTCTTCCCCTCGATGCTGCTGAACACCTTCGCCTATGACCCGCCGGAAGGTGAGTGGCTCGAATGGTGGACGCTGTTCTTCTGGGCATGGTGGATCGCCTGGGCCCCCTTCGTCGGGCTCTTCCTGGCCCGCATCTCCCGCGGCCGCACCCTGCGCCAGTTCATCATCGGCACCCTGATCATCCCGTTCGGGTTCATCCTGCTGTGGATCTCGATCTTCGGCAACGGCGCGATCTGGGAGTTCCTCAGCGGCAACACCGAGTTCATCACCGCCGCCGTCGAGGCCCCCGAGTCCAGCTACTACCTGCTCCTGGAGCAGTACCCCGGCGCAACCTTCACCATCGGTCTCTCGGTGATCACCGGTCTGCTGTTCTACATCACCTCCGCCGACTCCGGCGCCCTGGTGATGGCGAACTTCACCTCGAAACCGCTGAGCCACTCCGACGACGGCGCCCCGTGGCTCCGCGTGTTCTGGGCTCTGGCCACCGGTGCCCTGACTCTGGCGGTGCTGATGCTCGACGGGGTCTACACCTTGCAGATGGCCACGGTGATCATCGGGCTGCCGTTCTCGGTGGTCATGTATGTGCTGATGATGGGCATCTGGCGAGCGCTGCAGATGGAGCGCTACAACCGTGAATCGCGTGAGGCCACCCTGCCCTGGATGGTCTCGGAGCGCAGCCAGGACGCCGGCGAGCGCAGCGGCCTGAGCTGGCGCCGTCGTCTCGCCCGGGGGATGCACTTCCCCACCGCGAAGCAGGCCACCGAGTTCATCGACACCGTGGCCGCCCCGGCTGTGGAAGACGTCGCCGAGGAGCTGCGCGACCAGGGCGCAGACATCAGCTGCGAACGGGGCCTGGTTCCGGAAACCCAGATTCCGCACATCGATCTGCACGTCTACTTCGGCGAGCAGACCGAGTTCAAGTACCAGGTCTACCCGATCGCCTACTCGGTGCCGAGCTTCGCGCGCAGCGTGCGCCCGACCGAGGAGACCTACTACCGCGTGGAGACGTTCTCTGCCACGGGCTCGGAAGGCCATGACCTGATGGGCTACACCCGGGACCAGGTCATCGCCGATGTCCTGGACTCCTACGAGCGCCACCTCGCCTTCCTGACCATGAGCGAAGAAGGCGGGCAGTCCTCATCGCTGCACACCGGCAGCAACATCCCAGATGACTGGGACCATGACCGCACCACCGGAAGCTGAGGAACACATATGAGTAGAGCAGAGCAGGTCTCAACGTTGTTCATCGACGGGCAATGGGTTCCGGCCCAGTCCGGCGAGACGCGCACCATCCACTGCCCCGCAGACGGCTCCGAAGTGGGTGTCGTCTCCGAAGCTGGTGAGGCCGACACCCTCGCCGCGATCGCCGCCGCCCGCAAGGCCTTCGACTCCCACGTCTGGGCCGACACCCCGGCCGCCGAGCGCGGCGCCTTCGTCCTGGCCGTGGCAGACGCCATCGAGGCGCGCAAGGACGAGTTCGCTCGCGCCGAGGCGCTGGACACCGGCAAGCGGTTCGTCGAGGCGCAGATCGACATGGACGACATCATCGCCTGCTACCGGCACTTCGGGAAGCTCGCCGATGCCGAGTCAGGTCGCCTGGTCGACGCCGGGGACCCGACGGTGCTCTCCCGGGTCGTCTACGAGCCGGTCGGGGTCTGCGCGATGATCACCCCGTGGAACTACCCGCTGCTGCAGGCCGCCTGGAAGATGGCGCCCGCCCTGGCCGCGGGCAACAGCTTCATCCTCAAGCCCGCGGAGCTGACCCCGCACACCGGCATGCTGATCATGGACGTCTATGACTCCCTCGGTCTGCCCGCCGGTGTGGCGAACCTGATCACCGGGGCCGGCGCCACCGCCGGTGCGCCGCTGGCCTCCCACCCTGATGTGGACATGGTCTCCTTCACCGGAGGTGTGGTCACCGGACGCAAGATCGCCGCGACTGCTGCGGAGACGGTGAAGAAGGTCGCCCTGGAGCTGGGCGGGAAGAACCCCAATGTGGTCTTCGCCGACGCCGACTTCGACGCCGCGGTGGACAACGCGCTCAACGCCGGCTTCGTGGACTCCGGCCTGGTCTGCTCCGCAGGCACCCGGCTGATCATCGAGGAGTCGATCAAGGAGAAGTTCGTCACCGAGCTGGTCCGCCGCGCCGAGAACATCCGGATGGGCGGGCCCTTCGAAGAGACCGCCGAGACCGGACCGCTGATCTCCGCCGAGCACCGCCAGAAGGTGTACGACTACACCCAGCGCGGCATCGAAGAGGGCGCCACGCTGCGCACCGGACACCACTTCGGCGGCGAGGAGCACCGCAACGGGTACTTCTACGCCCCCACCGTGCTCGACGACGTCAAGCGCGGCATGTCCGTCGTGGAAGAGGAGGGCTTCGGCCCGGTCATCACCGTGGAGACCTTCACCACCGAGGCCGAGGCCATCGAGACCGCCAACGACACCATCTACGGCCTCGCCGGAGCGGTCTGGACATCCGACCGCGGCACCGCCCACCGGGTGTCCTCACGGCTGCGCCACGGCACCATCTGGATCAACGACTACCACCCCTACCTGCCGCAGGCGGAGTGGGGCGGCTTCAAACAGTCCGGCGTCGGCCGCGAGCTGGGTCATATGGGCCTGGACGAGTACCGCGAGTCCAAGCACATCTACGAGAACACCGAGCCCGCCGTCACCGGCTGGTTCAGCATGCCGGAGAACTAAGGAGACCCTGTGGAGAACACCACTTTCGACTACGTCGTGATCGGCGGCGGATCCGGCGGCGCCGCCGTCGCCGCCCGCCTGTCCGAGGACCCGAACGTCACGGTGGCCCTGCTGGAGGCAGGCCCCACCGATGCAGACAAGCCAGAGATCCTGCAGCTCAACCGCTGGATGGAGCTGTTGGAATCAGGCTTCGACTGGGACTACCCAATCGAGGCCCAGGAGAACGGCAACTCCTTCATGCGCCACGCCCGCGCCAAGGTGCTCGGCGGCTGCTCCTCGCACAACTCCTGCATCGCCTTCTGGGCGCTGCGCGAGGACATGGACGAATGGGAGGCGATGGGGGCCACCGGCTGGAACGCCGAGTCCACCTACCCGCTGTTCAAGCGGCTGGAGACCAATGACGCCCCCGGCGACCACCACGGCCGCAGCGGCCCCGTGAATCTGATGACCATCCCGCCGAATGACCCCTGTGGCGTGGCGCTGCTGGACGCCTGTGAGGAACAGGGCATCCCGCGGGTACAGTTCAACTCCGGGGAGACCGTGCTCAAGGGTGCGAACTTCTTCCAGGTGAACCGACGCCAGGACGGGACCCGGGCGTCGTCGTCGGTCTCCTACCTGCACCCGATCCTGGAGCGGGCGAACTTGAGCGTGCTGACCGACACCTGGGTGCGCGAGATCGTCTTCGAGGGCGACCGTGCGGTCGGCGTGGACGCGGTCAACAACGCGTTCGGCCGGGCGCACCGGATCAGCGCGACCAAGGAGATCGTGCTCTCCGCGGGCGCGATCGACTCGCCGAAGCTGCTGATGCTCTCCGGGATCGGCCCGGCGCAGCACCTGGCCGAGTTCGGCATCAACCCCCGCGTGGACTCCCCCGGCGTGGGCGAGCACCTGCAGGACCACCCCGAGGCGGTCATCGCCTGGGAGGCCAGGCAGCCCATGGTGGAGGACTCCTACCAGTGGTGGGAGATCGGGATCTTCGCGCCCACCCGTGAGGGTCTGGACCGCCCGGACCTGATGATGCACTACGGCTCGGTGCCCTTCGACATGCACACTCTGCGCCAGGGCTACCCGACCGCGGACAACACCTTCTGCCTGACCCCGAACGTCACCCACGCGAAATCGCGCGGGACGGTGCGGCTGCGCTCCAAGGACTATCGGGACAAGCCCAAGGTGGATCCGCGCTACTTCACCGACGCCGAGGGCCATGACATGCGCGTGGCGGTGGAGGGCATCAAGCTGGCCCGCCAGATCGCCGCGCAGCCCGCCATGGCGGACTGGGCCGGGCAGGAGCTCTTCCCGGGTCCTGACACGCAGACCGACGAGGAGCTGGCGGACTATGTGACCCGCACGCACAACACCGTCTATCATCCGGCGGGATCCGTGCGGATGGGCGCCGATGACGATGCGATGTCACCGGTGGACTCTCAGCTGCGGGTCAAGGGCGTGCAGGGTCTGCGCGTGGCCGACGCCTCGGTGATGCCGGAGCTGACCACGGTGAACCCGAACATCACCACCATGATGATCGGTGAGCGCTGCGCGGACCTGATCAAGGCGGCCAACGTCTAGGTCTTGCACCGGCCCGGCCTCCCGGGACACCCCGCATCGAGTGGGCGATCTGAGTGAGTCTTCCTGCCTTCAGGGGCGAAAGAATCCCTCAGATCGCCCACTCGTCTGTGTCAGGCGGTGTTGCCGCTCAGATCGCGGTCGTCTTCTCACCCGGGTTCAGCAGCTCCGGGGAGAGGTTGATCAGCCGCAGCCTGGCGTGATCGGCGATCTGGGCGTCGGTGAGCGCCCGGATCGCGCGGGCCTCGGCGTCGTCGTCGTGGTCCTCGTCGAGACCCGAGTTCGGCAGCGAGGAGGAGACCGGGCCCTTGGTGAGCGGGATGTCGAGCACCGTGACCGAGGCCGGGGTCAGCGGGATGAACTGGGTCCGGTCGATGAGCCCCAGGCCTTCGAAGAGCACCCGCAGCGCAGCACCATGGGAGACGAGGACGGCGGTGCGCACCTCAAAGCTCAGATCAGCCGAGGCAGTGGGTGCGGTCTCCGCGGTGGCGCGCACGATGTCCGCGAACGCTCCGGTCATCCGGGTCTGCAGCGCCTGGTGGGTCTCCCCATCGGCGGGGGTGTAGCTGCCGGCGCGCCAGCCCTCGAAGTTCTCCGGCTCGGCGTCCCGGATCTGCGCGGCATAGGCGCCCTCCCACTCGCCCAGGTTCTGCTCGCGCAGCTCGTCCCAGATGCGCGGGGTCAGATCCAGGCCGAACTCGGCGAAGGTCTGCTGGGTGCGGACCAGGCTGGAGACATGAGCCTGTGCGGGGTGCTGCGCGCGGATGAAGGCGCCGGTGGTGCGCGCCTGCAGCGCCCCGGAGTCGGACAGCTCGATGTCCGAATGGCCCTGCAGCCGGTGCGCCTTGTTCCACTCGGTCTCGCCATGGCGGACCAGCAGGATGCGAATCATGGATCTCCTCGGGCTTTCTCGCGTTCGGATTCTCGGGGGAGGTTCAACCTCAGGCTCTCTCGCGCCACACTATGTCAGTGCCCGGTGACATGCTGGGTGTCATGACCAATCTGTACTTCTTCGCCGCTGTCCTGCTCGGTGTTCTGCTCGGCGTCCTGGGCAGCTGGCTGGTGCTCTATCTGCTGCGCCGCGGCACCGAGGACGCCGCCGCGCTGCGCGGTCAGCTGCACGGCGCACAGACGGACCTCGTCGACGCCCAGGCCCAGCTCGCGTCGGCGCAGCAGGAGCTGGCCACCGCAGAAGGCCGGCTCTGGGAGCTCGAGCGGCGGCGCGAGGAGGATTCCGAGGCGGCCAGGGAGCGCGAGACGCTGGTAGAGATGCTGCACCCGGTGCGTCAGGGCGTCACCGAGATGCACCGCCGGGTCCAGGAGCTCGAGACCGAGCGGGCCGCCCAGCACTCCCGACTCTCCCAGCAGCTGACCTCCGCCGCAGAGACCGATGCGCGGATCATCGAATCCACCCAGGCGCTGCTCGGGAGCCTGCATTCGACCTCGGCGCGCGGACACTGGGGCGAGGTGCAGCTGCGCCGGGTGGTGGAGTCCGCCGGGATGCTCCCCCATGTGGACTTCACCGAGCAGCACAGCGGACGCGGGACCGACGGGCAGCTGCTGATCCCAGACATGGTGGTGCACCTGCCCGGTGGACGCCAGCTGGTCCTGGACGCGAAGGCCCCCTTGAACGCCACGGACCCCAAGGCCCAGGCCAAGGCGCTGCGTGCCCGGGTGGATGAGCTGGCGAAGAAGCGCTACTGGGAGGCGGTGGACCTCTCCCCCGATGTGGTCTTCTGCTTCGTCCCTGCCGAGTCTCTGCTCTCGGCGGCGATGGAGGCGGACCCGATGCTGCTCGATGACGCGCTCTCCAAGGGCGTCACCCTGGTCTCCCCGGCCTCGCTGCTGGCCTCGCTCAAGGCCGTCTCCGCGGCCTGGCGGCAGGAGCGGCTGGCGCAGAACATCCGCGAGGTCGTGGATCATTCCCGCGACCTCTACCGCCGGCTGGCCAAGATGAGCGAACATCTGGCCCGCACCGGGGACCGGCTGCGCCAGGCGGTGACGGCGTACAACTCGCTGATCGGCAACATCGAGCGTCAGGTGCTGCCCAAGGTGGAGGCGATGAGCCGGCTGGAGGTCGGTGAGCCCACCGCCACCTCTGCGGAGGGGCTGCTGGAGGACCTCGGCGAGACGCTGAGCACCACCACGGTGAGCACCGAGGTCAACCCGCTGGGTCCCCGGCTGGAGGCTGAGCGCAATCAGGGGCAGTGAAAAGTCAAGGACAGTGAAGAGTCAGGGGCAGTGAAGAGTCAGGGGCAGCGATCCGCGCTGACGCTGCGGTTCACTGCCCCTGACTTCGCTGTTGTGAAGTGCCCTGCTCCTCGAGAGGACGGGCATGTGGGAGCTCCTCGGTGCTACAGGGTCAGACCGAAGACCCAGACCAGGATGGTCATGCAGACCGCGGTGATGATGACGACGCCGGCCACGTTGAGCCAGACGCCGCCCTTGATCATCTGCCCGATGGTCACATAGCCGGAGCCGTAGGCGATCGCGTTCGGAGGTGTGGCCACCGGCAGCATGAAGGCGCAGGTCGCGGCCAGCGCCACCGGGGCGGCGAGGATCAGCGGGTCGACACCGGTGCCCATCGCCACGCCGGAGGCGACCGGAAGGAAGGTGGCCGCCGTCGCCGTGTTCGAGGTCATCTCGGTGAGCACCAGGATGCCCAAGGCCGCGACCAGGACCAGGACCCAGACCGGGATCCCGGCGAGGCCCTCGACCTGCGTGCCGAGCCAGACGGAGAGCCCGGAATTGCCGAACTGAGCCGAGAGGGCCAGGCCTCCGCCGAAGAGCAGCAGCACGCCCCAGGGCAGCTTCGCGGCGTACTCCCAGTCCAGCAGGCGCACACCCTTGGCGGCGCCGCCGGGGAGCAGGAACAGCAGCAGACCCACGACCATGGCGATGCCCGCATCGGAGATGAACGGATCCTCCATGCCGAGCAGGTTGGTGGAGATCAGCGGGATGAAGACCCAGGAGGCCGCGGCGAGCACGAAGATGACCAGCACGCGCACCTCGGCGGCGGACATCGGACCGAGCTTGCGCAGCTCGTCACGGATCAGGTCACCGCCGCCGGGGATGTCGTCGATCTCGGGGCGGAAGAGCACCCGGGTCAGCAGGACCCAGGCGATGACCAGCATGATGATCGAGATCGGCACTCCCACGAGCATCCACTGGCCGAAGCCGATGGTCAGGTCGTGGTTGGCCGACATGTGACCGGCCAGCAGCGCGTTGGGCGGGGTGCCGATGATGGTGCCCAGGGAGCCGATGGATGCGGCGTAGGCGATGCCGAGCATCAGGGCGGTGCCGAAGTTCGACTTCAGCGCCTGGTTCGTCTCTTCCTCGTCGGCGTGCTTGGCCGTGGCCGGGTCCTCGCCCTTCATGATCTTGCTGACCAGCATCAGCACCGAGACGCCGATGGGCAGCATCATCACCGCGGTGGCGGTGTTGGAGACCCACATGGAGAGGAAGCCGGTGGCGATCATGAATCCGGCGATCAGGTTCACCGGCTTGGAGCCCATGGCGCGCAGGGTCATCAGCGCGATCCTGCGGTGCAGGTTCCAGCGCTGCATGGCCAGGGCGAGCATGAAGCCGCCCATGAACAGGAAGATGATGTTGTTTCCGTAGCTGGCGCCCACGTCGTCGACGGAGACCCCGCCCACCGCCTCCTCGGCGCTGCCGAAGTCCCCCGCGGGGACCAGCAGCGGGAAGATGATCAGCGGCAGCAGCGCCGTGGCCGGAATCGGGATGGCCTCGGTCATCCACCACACTGCCATCAGCACCGCGGTGGCGGCGGTCAGCCGGGGCCAGACCTCCATGTCCCCGGGCATCACGGTGTAGACCAGGAGCGCCAGGACGACGCCGCCGATGAGGCCGATCATCCGGCGCAGCAGAGCCGGGCGTTCGAGGCCCTCGGCGCGAGCACCGACTGAGAGCTCTTCGGACTCGGCCTCCGACTGCGTGCGGGGGTCGTATTTCTTCAGGTGGTCGCCTGAGACACGTGAACGCGGAGGCGTCGTCATTGCCGGTACTCCTGCTGGTGGGGTGCTGGGGTGCGCTCTATCTGGTGACAGGGCTCACAGAGTCTACGGGGACTCAGGATAAGTTGCGACCTTGAACCGAAATGATGACGAGCGAGCTGTGGTCACCCTGCTCGAACTGGGCGCCGTGGTGTGCCTGGGCGTCCAGGTGTGGGGCGCTCAGGTGTGGGGCGCTCAGTCCCTGGGCAGGACGACGACGGCCAGCACGGTCGCGAGACCGGCGAGTCCGAGCACCATCAGGACCGTCCCGGACCAGCCCGCGGCGTTCAGCGCGGTTCCGCCGAGGTAGCCGAAGATCGAGGAGCCGCCGTAGTAGCCCAGGTTATACAGCGAGGCCGACTGGGCACGACCGGCCGTGGCGGCCGCACCGACCCAGCCCGAGGCGACGGCGTGGGCGGCGAAGAACCCTGCGGTGAGCACCACGGTGCCCAGGATGATCACCGCCAGATGCGGCACCAGGGTCAGTCCGACGCCCAGGATCATGATCAGGTTCCCTGCGATCAGCACCGGTTTGCGCGAATATCGCGCGGCCAGCCGTCCGGCCCGCGGGGAGGACCAGGTGCCGGCCAGGTAGGCGAGGAAGACGAAGGAGACGATCCACAACGGGATCGAATACGGCGGAGCGGAGAGGTGGAAGCCCAGGAAGTTGTACATGGCCACGAAGCCGCCCATGGTGAGGAAGCCCTGCAGGTACAGGGTCCAGAGGGTGGCTGAGCGCAGGTTCCCGGTCAGCGCCGGCACGATCTCGCGCAGCCGGACCCGGCGCGGGGTGAAGTTCTGCGCGATGGGCGCCAGCCGCAGGAACACCACCACGCAGGCCACGGCGATCAGCGTCACGGTGAGCATCCCGATCTTCCAGCCGAGCTGCTCCCCCACTGGGGCCGCCACGATGCGCCCGGTCAGGCCGCCCAGCGAGGTCCCCGAGATATACGTGCCCGCCGCGGCCACCGCGATCTTGGGACTGACCTCCTCGTTGAGGTACGCCACGGCCAGTGCCGGCACCCCGCCGAGCATGAACCCCTCGATGAAGCGCATCAGCAGGGTGAGCTCGAAGCCCTGGCTCACGAAGAGGACGGGCATGAGCACCGCAAGGATCCCGAAGAAGCAGGCGAGGCTGATCGCCCAGATCATGGCCTTCTTCCGCCCGTGGGCGTCCCCGATATAGGACCAGGGGATCACGCCGAGGGCGAGCCCGAGGGTGGCGGTGGAGATCATCAGCGCCGCTCGGTCGGCGGAGACCTCCTGCTCCGTCGCGATCAGCGGCAGCAGGCCCTGGGGCGAGTAGAGCTGGGCGAAGGTCGCCACCCCGATGAAGAACAGCGCGATGAGCAGTCGGCGGCTGTGTGCGCTCTGCGCGGTCATGGGAGCGCCCCTGTGGTGTGCGCACCCGTCATGCCAGGACGTCCATGGTGCCGCGGATGATCGCGCCCGCTCCTCCGAGTCCGGCCAGCGTCATCGCGAGCGTCCGCGCGGTGGGAATGGACACGCGTTTGGCCAGCTGCGTGCCGAGCAGGATTCCCACGATCACGGTCACCACGATCACCGGGAACAGCCATCCCAGCGGAGGCCCGGCCTGACCGTTGACCTCCACCGAGCCCATCAGCAGCTTCGTGATCACCGAGACCGCACCCATGGTCATGAAGATCGGTTGCAGCGTGGCCGCGAAGCTGCGATGGTCCCAGCGCGAGACCCGGGAGTAGATGACCATCACCGGCCCGGCGACGCCAGAGGTGGTGTTGAAGAATCCGCCCAGCAGCCCTGCGAAGAGTCCGGCGCCGCGGCCGGGCAGATGCGGCAGCTTCGGCAGCGCGAAGGTCACCAGCAGCGCGAAGACCACGATCGCGCCGACGATGATCGACAGCCAGCCTGCGCTGAGCTGCCCGACGACCCAGGCCCCGGGAATCGCGCCCAGCACCGAGGCGGGCATGATCAGCCAGAAGCGCCGCCAGCTGACATGGGACCAGACCGCGATCATGATCAGGCCGCCGGAGACGAAGGTGGTCATATTGGTCACCAGCACCCCGAAGGCGGGGCCGAGAAGGATGGAGAGCACCGGGGCGACCACCAGGCCCACACCGGTGCCGGAGACCCGTTGGAGGATGGTGCCGATCAACACCGCGGCCGCGATCACCGCAGTCATGCCCAGCACCGTCATCTCCTCATCGTATGTCAGCCCAGGTCATGCCCGGACCGGGCGCACCGCTCCCCCACGAACAGGGCCCAGAACTGGAACTCGGAGGCTCTTGGGGGCTCAGGAGGTGGAGCAGGCACTGCGCTTGCGGCCACCGGTGCCGACGTCGTCGTGGCCGGCCTGGGTGAGCGCCTTGCGGATCTCCTTGGGCAGCGAGAACACGATGTCCTCTTCGGCGGTGATGACCTCTTCGACCTTGCCGTAGCCGTAGTCGGCGAGCAGCCGGAGGACGTCGTCGACCAGGACCTCGGGGACCGAGGCTCCGGAGGTCACCCCGATCGTCGCGGCCTCCTGGAACCAGGCCTCATCGACCTGGTTGGCGTAGTCCACGCGCTCGGCGCGGGCGGCGCCGTACTCCTTGGCGACCTCTTTGAGCCGCACGGAGTTCGAGGAGTTCTCGGAGCCCACCACGATCACCAGATCCGACTGCGGAGCGACCTTCTTGATCGCGGCCTGTCGGTTGGAGGTGGCGTAGCAGATGTCGTCTGAGGGCGGATCCTGCAGCTTCGGGAAGCGCTCGCGCAGCTTCTGCACGGTCTCCATGGTCTCGTCCACCGAGAGCGTGGTCTGTGAGAGCCAGATCAGCTGATCAGGGTTGCGCACCTGGAGGTCATCGACCTCCCAGGGACCGTTGACGATCGTGGTGTTGTCCGGCGCCTCGCCGTAGGTGCCCTCGACCTCTTCGTGGCCCTCGTGGCCGATCAGCAGGATCTCGTAGTCGTCCCTGGCGAAGCGCACGGCCTCGCGGTGAACCTTGGTGACCAGCGGGCAGGTCGCGTCGATGGTCTGCAGATTCCGACTGTCGGCCAGGTCTTTGACCGCCGGGGAGACTCCGTGGGCCGAGAAGACGAGCAGCGCACCCTCGGGGACCTCATCGGCCTCCTCGACGAAGATGACGCCCTTCTCCTGCAGGGTCTCCACGACGTGTCGGTTGTGCACGATCTCTTTGCGCACGTAGACCGGAGCACCGTAGGTCTCCAGCGCCTTCTCCACGGCGACGACGGCGCGGTCCACCCCGGCGCAATAGCCGCGCGGCGCCGCGAGCAGCACCTTGCGCGGACCGGTGAACGTGGACTCTGCGGCCACTTCCTCGGGGCTGCGGCGCCGGCGGGGCACCATCGGCATGGGGACAGCGATGTGCTGTCGCCGGGCCGAAGCGTCGGGAGCGGTGGCGGTGGAAGTCATGGGGCTGAGTCTACCGGCGGGTGGCTGGGGCCGTCACACCGTGTCCCTGGTTGAAGTCACCGGGTGAAGCCCCAGTTCGGGTCAACGGATCAAGCCGCCGGCCAAGGTCACCGATCGAGGCCTCGCGGCGAGGTCACCCTTCGGCTGCTCCGCGCGGCCACACTGCCGAGCAGTCCGACGACGACGGCGGCGCCCGCCGCGCCGCTGAAGACCCACCAGGCCGGCTGGGCCCATGCGGTGATCTGCACCTCGAGGTGGTCCACCAGGGACTGGGTGGCCGCATCGGTCACTGCGCCGAACTCCGCTGCCGCGACGGTGAGCGCGATCCCGAGCCCAAGGCCCACTCCGAGCAGGCCGCCGAGGGCCAGCGCCACCCATCGGCTGCGGCCCGGTCCCAGCAGAAGGCCCACCGCGACCATCACCCCGGCCAGGACCGCGAGCACCAGCCAATGTCTGCTGACCTCGGCCAGCAGCGCCCAGGTGTAGGGATCGGCGCCCTCTCCGGTGGTGGCTTCGATGTCCACCACCACCTCGGGGGCGAGGAACTCGAAGCTGGCGGTGTCCAGGAAGGGCAGCCAGCCCAGGGCCGAGTCCAGACCCTCGCGCAGCGGCCCGGTCATGGCCTCCGCCATCGGGCTCAGATCCACGGCGAGGTCCAGGTCGCTGGACTGCCCTGTGGTGCCCTGATCGAACATGGTCTCCAGCTGCGCGGCGTAGTCCACCCGGGTGCCCTGCAGGGTCTCGTCCCAGGCGGCGTCGATCTCCTCGTTCTCCAACATGGAGGCCACGATGGAGTCCACGGCGGAGTCTGCCCGGTCACCGAGCAGATTCGCCAGCCCTCCGGGCAGCTCAGACTCCATCTGATCCAGCAGCGTCTCGGAGACCAGCTCGCTGAACCCCTCCTGCTGCGGGAGCTCGCCGGCGATCTGCCGAATGGGCTCGTCCTCGCGCAGGAGCTGGTCGGCCTGGAACCCCGCCAGCGCCGAGCCGGCCAGCACCGCGGCCAGCAGCAGCGAGATGACACTGAGCACCTGGCGCATGTGGATAACTCCTTCAACCATGTCAAGGGGGTGGCATAGGCTGTAAGCACCATAGCGAACCTTCCGGGGAGACCGTCGATGATCGAAGGCAGAACATGAGCGAGCCGGCACAGGCGCAGGACACCTCGGCGGAGACGCCGTGGGCGCTGAGCACCTATTCCGGCAAGCTCAAGGCCCATATCGAGGCGGCACCGCCGACCTGGGTCGAAGGCCAGCTGGTGGAGTTCAACCTGCGCAACGGCAACGCCTGGATGACCCTGCGGGACCTGGAGCAGGAGGTCTCGTTCTCCACGGTGGCCTGGCGCACCGTCGCCGGCAGCCTCAGCGGGACCGTCCAGCCCGGCTCTCGGGTGGTGGCCCTGGTCAAGCCGAACCTCTACGAGAAGTCCGGGCGGCTCTCGCTGGTGGCCCAGCAGATGAAGCCGGTGGGACTGGGTGACCTGCTGGCCCGGATCGAGCAGCTCAGGCAGCGCCTCGCCGCCGAGGGCCTCTTCCGGTTGGATCGGAAGAAGCCGCTGCCGGTGCTGCCGCTGCGGATCGGGCTGATCACCGGCCGGAACTCCGACGCGAAGAAGGACATCCTGCGCAACACCCACGCCCGCTGGGCCGCCGCGCAGTTCGAGATCCGTGAGGTCGCGACCCAGGGACCCGGCGCGCCCCAGGAGGTCGCGGCGGCCCTGGCCGAACTCGACGCCGACCCAGCGGTGGAGGTGATCGTGATCGCCCGCGGCGGCGGCGCCCTGGAGGAGGTGGTGCTGCCCTTCTCCGACGAACGCCTGATCCGCGCCGTGGCGGCGGCCCACACACCGGTCGTCTCCGCCATCGGACACGAGGCGGACCGCCCGCTGCTCGATGAGGTCGCCGATATGCGCGCCTCCACCCCCACCGGCGCCGCGAAGCTGCTGGTGGTCGATGAGGCCCAGGAGCGCGATCAGCTCACCCACGCCCGCGAACGCATGTCAGCCGGCGTCCAACGGCTCATCGGTCGCGAGACCGAATGGCTTCAGGCGCTGCGATCCCGGCCGGTGCTCGCCCAGCCCCAGGACATGATCACCGGGCGCGCCCAAGAGCTGCTGATGCTGCGGCGTCGCTCGCTCTTCGGCATGGAGACCGCGTTGCGCCGCGACACCGACTGGGTCGCACAGACCCGGGCTCGGGTCCGGTCGCTCTCCCCGCAGTCCACCCTTGACCGCGGCTACGCCGTGGTGCAGACCCAGGGCGGCGCAGGCTGGGACGTCCTGCGCGACGCCGGCACCGTGGCCGTCGGGGATCGGCTGAGCATCATGGTCGCCTCCGGCGAGCTCACCGCCCGCGCCGAGGAGATCTTCCCCAGAGACCGCAGGGCCGCTCAGGCCGAACACGATGCACAGATCCAGAACCGAGAGGCAGCGCAATGACCGACGACGGCAGCACCACAGGAGCACCGACCTCGAAGTCCACCGAGTTCAGCACCGCGCAGACCGAGGACATCGAGACTATGAGCTACGAGCGCGCCCGGGAGGAGCTCATCTCTGTGGTGACCAAGCTCGAGACCGGCGGCGCTCCGCTGGAGGAGTCACTGGCGCTGTGGCAGCGCGGTGAAGCCCTGGCCGACCGGTGCGAGCGCTGGCTCGACGGCGCCAGGACCCGTCTGGAGGAAGTCCGCGCGGAGCTGACCGAGGACAGCTGAGCTCCGGGGCGGCCGGTGAGGGCCTGGCCGGTCACCATGGACCGCAGCCCAGCCGGCGCAGGCCTCCGCCGGCACCGTCTCACCGTCTCACCGTCTCACCGTCTCACCGTCCAACGAGGCCGGCCCGAGGCGACTGCTCAGGCCCGGACGGCGGCGTCGCGGTAGTCCGCGAGGAACTCCGCGATCCCGGCGATGGCGTGCTCGAGGTCTTCGACCCCGGGCAGGGTCACCAGTCGGAAGTGGTTGTCATCGATCCAGTTGAACGCGCGTCCGTGGGAGACCAGGATCTTCTGCTGACGCAGCAGCTCGATGACGAACTTCTCGTCGTTCTCGATCGGATAGATCTCCGGGTCCAGCCGCGGGAAGAGGTACAGCGCGCCGTCGGCCTGGTGCACCTGCACCCCCTCGATCTCACGCAGCAGCCGGAACGCGGTCTCGCGCTGCTCGAAGAGCCGCCCGCCCGGGTCGATCAGGTCCTTGATGGACTGATGCCCGCCCAGAGCCGCCTGGATCGCGTGCTGTGCCGGCACATTGGCGCACATGCGCATGTTCATCAGGAGGGTCAGCCCCTCCATGTAGTTCTTCGCACGGTGGGTCGGGCCGGAGACATAGATCCAGCCCGAGCGGAAGCCCGCGACCCGCCAGGTCTTCGAGAGTCCGGAGAAGGTGATCGTGAAGACGTCGTCGGAGAGCGTGCAGGCGTTGATCATCTCGGCGTCGTCGAAGGTGATGTTCTCGTAGATCTCGTCCGAGAGCAGCATCAGGTTGTGCCGCCGGGCGATGTCCACCATGGCTTCGAGGATCTCGCGCGGGTAGACCGCTCCGGTCGGGTTGTTCGGGTTGATGATGACCAGGGCCTTGGTGCGGGCGGTGACCTTGGACTCGATCTCCTCCGGGTCCGGCCACCAGCTGTTGTCCTCGTCGCAGATGTAGTGCACAGCCCGGCCGCCGGCCAGCGTCGTGGCGCCGGTCCACAGCGGGTAGTCCGGAGCTGGGATGAGCACCTCGTCACCGGGGGCGAGCAGCGCCTGGAGCACCATCGAGATCAGCTCGGAGACCCCGTTGCCCAGGTAGATGTCTGAGGGATCGGCCTCGGTCATCCCGCGCGCCTGGTAGTACTGCGCCACCGCGATCCGGGCCGAGTAGATGCCCTGGGAGTCGGAGTAGCCCTGCGCGTCGTGGAGGTTGCTGATCATCGCCATCCGGATCGAGTCCGGCGCCTCGAAGCCGAAGGGCGCGGGGTTGCCGATGTTCAGCCGGGTGATCGCATGCCCTTCGCGCTCCAGCCGGGCGGCCTCCTGCGCGATGGGTCCGCGCACGTCGTACCGGACGTCCTGAAGCTTGGGCGACTGGGTGAAGTCTTCGAATTCCTGCATCCTGGAGTTGCGCACTGTCCTATCCTGCACCTTCCGGGGCGAAAGAGCCCCCCTGTTTCACATGCTGAGCGTGTCACCGGCTCAGCTCGTCACCTGCTCGATTCTTCGCGGCGGGCCGCTCAGGTGCGGGCGAACGCGTCTCGGTAGGAGGCCAGGAAGTCCGCAATCCCGGCGATGGCCTCTTCCAGCTCCTCCACCGGAGGCAGCGACACCAGCCTGAAGTGGTTGTCATCGATCCAGTTGAACGCCCGACCGTGGGAGACCAGGATCTTCTGCTGGCGCAGCAGCTCCATCACGAAGGTCTCATCGTTCTGGATCGGATAGATCTCGGGGTCCAGCCGCGGGAAGAGGTAGAGCGCGCCGTCGGCCTGGTGGACGTCGACGCCTTCGATCTCTGCGAGCAGCTTGTGCGCGACATTGCGCTGCTCGTAGAGCCTGCCGCCGGGACGGATGAACTCCTCCACGGACTGGTAGCCGCCGAGCGCGGTCTGGATCGCGTGCTGGGCCGGGACGTTGGGGCACATGCGCAGGTTCGACATCAGGTTCAGGCCCTCGATGTAGTTCTTGGCCCGGTGCTTGGGTCCCGACATGTAGAGCCAGCCCGAGCGGAATCCTGCCACGCGCCAGGTCTTGGACAGCCCGGAGAAGGTGATCGTGAAGACATCGTCGGCCAGGGTGCAGGCGTTGATCATCTCCGCGTCGTCGAAGGTGATCTTCTCGTAGATCTCATCGGAGAGCAGCAGGAGATTGTGCCGCCGGGCGATGTCCACCATGGCTTCGAGGATCTCGCGCGGGTAGACCGCCCCGGTCGGATTGTTCGGGTTGATCAGC
Organism: Nesterenkonia sp. AY15; assembly: GCF_022565855.1. NCBI lineage: Bacteria > Bacillati > Actinomycetota > Actinomycetes > Micrococcales > Micrococcaceae > Nesterenkonia > Nesterenkonia sp. AY15. Next base: position 87,219 of record NZ_JAJOYV010000008.1, read on the forward strand.
ACCAGGGCCTTGGTCCGGTCGGTGACCTTGGACTCGACCTCTTCCGGGTCCGGCCACCAGTGGTTCTCCTCGTCGCAGACGTAGTGGACGGCGCGTCCGCTGCACAAGGTGGTGATCGCGGTCCACAGCGGGTAGTCCGGCGCTGGGATGAGGACCTCGTCGCCGGGGTTGAGCAGCGCCTGCAGCACCATCGTGATCAGCTCGGAGACCCCGTTGCCCAGGATCACGTCCGACACCTCGGCATCGCGCATGCCGCGGGACTGGTAGTACTGGGCCACCGCGGTGCGGGCCGAGTAGATGCCCTGGGACTCGGAGTAGCCCTGGGAGCTGGGAAGGTTCTTGATCATGTCCACCAGGATCGAGTCCGGCGCGTCAAAGCCGAAGGGCGCCATATTGCCGATGTTCAGCTTGGTGATCCGGTGGCCCGCGCGCTCTAGTCGCGCGGCTTCCACTGCGATGGGTCCGCGCACGTCGTACCGCACGTTGCGGAGCTTCTGGGCCTGAGTGAAGTCCTCGAATTCCTCCATGAACAGATTGTGCCCTATGACACGGTCCGCGTCGGGACGTTACAAGCCTCGACCCGTTCGGCGAGTTGCGCACAGCTGCGCGAACCCAGCGGTCTGCCCTCAGCTACGAGCCTCGTCAGCCCCAGTCCTCGGGCTCCGCGACGAAGCCCTCCTGGACCAACCAGTACTCCGCGGCCTCCTGCGGGGTCAGCCCCTGATCCCCGTCGATGAGTCGGCGCAGCGTGACCAGGGCGTCCTCGTTCAACGCCTGAGCCAGCTCCACCGCCACCCCGGGGACCTCCTCGGCGATCTCCGCGGAGACCACCGGAACGTACTGCTCCTGCGGGAAGGCGCGCTCAGCATCGGTGAGCGCGATGAGCCCCTGCTCCTGGATGTCGGGGTGCGAGGTCGTGACGATCGCGGCGTCGAGCTCGGCGGTGATCACCGCGTTGAGCAGTTCGTTCTCCCCCGCGACGACGATCTCGGCGGGATCGCAGTCATAGACCTCGGCCAGAAGAGGCTCCGGGGCGGGCAGGTCCGGACGCACCCCGATGCGCAGCTCGTCACAGGCATCGGCGAAGGCGGGATCATCCACCTCCCCCTCGGTGGCGATGTCATTGAGCTCGGCGGTGATCGAGGTGATCACCAGGGAGCTGCCGAGCACCGCAGCGATCGGGTCCAGCAGCTGGGCCTGATCATCGAGGCTGTCTTCGATCACGCCGAGCAGCTCGGCCGAGCTCGGCTGCTCCAGCTCGGCGAACGCCTCGGGATCGAGCTGCCGGGCTAAGGTCAGGGATCGCCCGAGGACCAGATCGGTCTCACCTTCGGCGACCACATCAGCGGGGCGGCGATCGGAGGTCTCCACCACGGCGGGAGTGTCCCGGGAGTTCAGCGCCAGAGCGTAGACATTGGCGATGGTCTGATCCAGCGGGTGATCCCCGACTGCGATGGTCCAGGCCCCCTCGGCGGCGCGGCCGGTGGGCTCCTCCGTGGGGGGCGGCGACGAACAGCTCGTCAGAGCCATGACCCCAGCGGCGGTGATCGCGGTGAACCCCGTGACGCGGCGGACACGCCGAGGCGCCGGAGGGGAAGAAGTCATGAGCGCCATTCTACGACGGCACTCGATCGGCGTTACTCTGGTGCAGATGACGAGTCCGCTGATTCCGCGTCTGACGGCACTCCTCGAGGCCGCCGGTGGGACGACTGTGCCCGCCGACGACGCCGCGGGCTGGCTCGACCTTGCATACGAGGGTGCCTACGGTGAGCGGTTCCGCACGGCCGCTGAGGCCGCTGAGGCCGGACTGCGCTCTCCCGGCGGCGAGGATCCCGAGAACCGGCTGATGCTGCTGCGCATCCTGGCCGGGGTCCATGAGATGCGCGGGGACTCCGCCGCTTCAGCTCCCTTCATCGCCCAGCGGCTGAGCCTGCTGCGCGAGCTGGGCCGCTTCCGGCAGGCCCGGGTCGAAGACGACCTCGGCGCGATGTTGCTGCGCGAACCTGACCGGGTGGAGGGTGAGATCCTGTCCCGGGTCGCCGAAGATCTGCGCGCGGAGGACCAGGCGTCCGGGAATGTCACCGTGGAGCTCGCTGATGTGCTCTCCTCCCTGGCCGTGCGCAGGCTCCAGGACGAAGGACCCGAACCCACCCTGCCGCTGGTGCAGGAGGCCTGTGCGATCCTCACCGCTCTCGACCGGCCCGAGGCGCTGGCCGGCGCCAGAATGTTCCTGGCGCACACCCTGCTGCTCTCCGGTGAGATCGCCGAGGCGCTCACCACAGCTGGGCTGGTCCTCGCCGCGCCGGCGAATCGTGCAGTGCACGGCGCCATGGCGATGCTGCAGGCCACGATCCACCATCACGAAGACCGCAATCTCGAAGCCATCGAGTCAGCGCTGCGCTCCGTGGAGCTCTACGCCGCGGCCAGGGTGCGCAAGGGCGCCGCCTCAGCTGCCGCGCTGCTGGCTGGGCTCACCGGAGAAGAAGACGACGGCGAGGCTTCGGTCCTGGCCTGGCGGGTCGCGGTGCAGCAGGCCGAGCTCGGAGAGTTCCGTGAATCGCGACTGCTGAGCCTGGCGCTGGGCCAGCAGCTCCTGGAACTGGACGACTATCCCGAGGCGGAGAAGGTGCTCGATGCCCTCTCCGTGCGGCTGGGCGGCTCCGCGGAGGACCGGTCCACCCGGGCCCGGGCGCTGATGGGGCTCGGCCACGCGGTGACCCATCTGAAGCGGCCGCTGGAGGCGATGTCGCATTGGAACGAGGCCGCAGCGCTCTTCAGCGAGGTCCAGGAGACCGATGAGGCAGCGCGCGCCCATCTTGCCGCGGGGGCGCTGGCCGCCTCCCTGGACCGCCTCGAGGTGGCCCGCGGCCACTACGAACGTGGACTCGAGCTGGTCGAGCACAGCGAGGACCTGGACCCGCTGGTGCTGCTGCAGGCGCTCCACTCTCTGGGGCACCTGCTCACCCGCGCCGAGGACCAGACTGGAATCGATCATCTGGATCGCGCGCTGGCTCTGGCGAGAGAACACGGGACCACCTGGCAGCGCGCGGACATCACCGATTCACTGGCACGCGGATGGACGGCGCTGGGTGAAGGAACCAAGGCGGTGGCCGCCGGCTTGGAAGCCGCTGACCTGTTCGCCGAGGCCGGAGACGAGGATGCGGCCGGGGACGCAGAGGTCTTCGCGGCCAAGGTGCTGCTGGAGATGGGGCGGGCCGATGAGGCCGAGACGATCTTCCGGATGTCCACCGACGAGCGCGAGGCCAGCCCTGCGCTGATGGCCGATGCCCTGGAGGGTCAGATCGAGGCGCTGATGCGGCAGGGCAAGGCCGAGGCCGCGGCGGACCTGCGCCGCAAGCTCACCCGGTTGAAGCGCAGGATGCGCAGCTGATCTGCTCGGCCGTCGGATCCTCGGCAGGGACTTTCGGCTCTACCCGTGGCGCGTCTCCCCGACGAGCATCACCCTATGACAGACATCAGACTCACCCAGCTCTCCGAGAAGCACACCGCCGGCATCAGGGAGCGGGTGCCGATGACGGGACTGACCGACTTCTTCTCTCGGGCGTTTGAAGAGACGATGCGAGTGCTGCAAGCCCAGGGCGTCAGCCCCACGGGTGCCCCGTTCGGCAGATATCACGGTCGCCCGGGAGACACGGTGGATGTCGAGGCAGGATTTCCCGTCGACTCGCCCATCACACCGGACGGACCCGTCGCTCCGGGCAGTCTCCCCGGTGGCCGTGTGGTCGAAGCGATCCACATCGGGTCATACGACACGTTGGAGCGCACGTACTCCGAGCTGGAACGCTACTTCGTCGACGCCGACGTCACGCCCGGCGACGTGATGTGGGAGAGCTACCTCACGGATCCAGGGGCCGAGCCTGATCCTGAGAAGTGGCACACCCAGATCTGCTGGCCGACGGCGTGATCGTTCAGTTCTAGAGCCTCGGCCACTCCGGCAGCGCCGGGCCCGCGGGGCGCAGACCGACCACGGCCTCCGCACAGCTGAGCCGATGCTCGGCCTGCGCCTGCCACTGCCGCCGACGGGTGTCGCGCGCACCGGCCACCAGGGACAGCGCCACGGAGGCGGTGCGCACCCGCAGCCCCTGCGCATCGACGGTGGCGGCGAATCCGGAAGCGAAGCGCTCGAACGCGGCAGGGACGTGGACATAGCGCGGGTCCACGGCGGGCAGCACCGCAAGGTGGCCCAGGAAACAGGCGAGATCATCCACCCGGTGACCCGGCCCCAGAGAATCCACGTCCAACAGCGCCGAGACCTCTCCGCCGCGCATCAGCAGATTGGCCTCATAGAAGTCACCGTGGGTGGGCACCACCGGGCCACGATCGGTCAGCGGGAGCGCAGCGCTGATGTGTTCCACCAGTGCGCGGATCCGGTCCTCCGCCTCGGGCAGAGCCGAGGAGGCCGCCGAGGCGTATGCCGAGAGCCGATCGGTCCAGGCCTCTCGTGCCGGAAGCGTCATGACCTCCGCGGGCAGCTTCTCGAGCAGATCGATGAACTGCTCCGGCGCGGCGGCGGCGGCGCCGTCGGCGAGGAAATACTCTGCCAGGGACTCCCCCGAGCCTTCCTGCAGGGCGACGACGTCGAGCACCGGCTCACGCACCGGCACGGCGGCGGGGATCCCGGCGTCGAGCAGCAGCTGGTGCCGGGTGTGCAGATGATGGGCGCGACGCTCACGCAGGACCTTCAGGAACAGCCGGGTGCCGTCGTCGAACTCCGCGGCGATCACGGCCCGACGCAGCGGCCGATAGCTGATGGTCTCCAAGCTGACCAGGTCCCGGCCTGCCCCCCAGACATTGCGGACCGAGTCTGGGTCGGTCGCGATGCGCAGCCCTGGCAGCGAGGGGTCCAGCGGGTGCTGCCAGATCGAGAGCCGGCCATAGGGGCTGTGTGACTGGACGACACCGTCAGCGTCGGCGGGCACCGGCTCGGTGGTCATGCCCACATAGAGCTCGTCCACGTGGTCAGAGGTCTCGGTATAGGCCCCCGCAGGTCCGCCGCGCGGCATCACGGGGCGTCCGGTCGCCACCCGGTAGACCCCGGTCACCCCCGCTCCCGGGCGGTGCTGCAACGATTCCAGGTGCACGCTGGTGGCGTAGACGCCGGTGTGCTGAATCGCCTCCGCGATCGGCGGGTGCGCGTCGAAGGACTCCATGAATGCCAGCTGCCTGGCCTCCAGCTCTGCTGGGGTCATGCCTCGCGACATCAGGCGCGCCGGCGCTTGAGTACTTCGTCGAGGTTCATCGAATCATGCTTCGGGGCCTTGATCTGGTCCACCGGGGGGTTCTGCTCTGTGGAGCTCTGCTGGGCCGCCGGGGTCTGCTCAGCGGGGGCCGACGTGTCCAGGAAGCGGCGCTGGGTGAGCTTGACGTCGCTGCGCGGCACGGGGGTCTGCACCGCGAGCGCCTCCGGCTCGATCCGCTCGGCCTTGTCCAGGTCCAGGTATTTCGGTCGCGGCACGGGACGCGGCTGCCAGGGGCCGACCGGCTCAGCGGCATCGCCCAGGACCGGGCCCGCGGTCTGCACCTCAGCCCCGAAGGTGCGTTCCAGTCCCACGGGAAGTCCGTCCTCGTCGATCTGCTGCAAGGAGTTCGGGCCCCCGGCGCCACGGTCGTCGGCGCTCAGCGCGTCGAAGAGCCCGGCGTCGGCCGGATTCACCCAGGGGCTGGACTGCAGCGGATTCATCGCTTCTTCGATGGCGGACTGCACGCGCGCTCGACGCCGGCTGCGTCGGCGCAGCACCGCCATGGTCCTCATGGCCACCAGTGCGAGCAGGAACACGCCAGCGGCGCTGAGCGGCAGCGCTGCGGGCACCGCGGTGAGCGGCGCGAGGATCCCGGTAATGACGGCGGTGAGCAGAGCGAGCACTCCGAGCAGCGCCACCAGGGTGCGACCCCAGTGCAGCTGGAACCCGGAGGCCGAGCGTGAAGACTCGGTGGTGGAAGACTCGGTGGTGGAAGACGCGGTGGCTGAGGACTCAGTGGTGGAAGACATTGTCGCCCCTCGGTGGGTGTCGGGGTGGGCGGTGGTGCTGGTCATCGGCTCGGTGGAGGCCGGCAGCGTCCGCAGGGAGGTTTCCCGAGTGATCGTCGGGCCGTCCTGAACCGTGGGCGCGGCCTCGGTGAAGCTGCTGGCCTGGCGCCGTCCGCGCAGGACCAGGGCGCCCAGGAAGAGCACGGCGATCAGGGCGATGAGCGCGGAGGAGGGGATGGGCAGGCCCTGCACAGCGGAGAGGAAACCGCTCTCGGTGTGTTCCATGCCCAGCATCTCTGGCCCCCTTGCCCTTCATGAAGTACAGGGTGAGCCTATCCGACACCGGATTGTGATCCGCGGCAACGCGCCACAAGACCGTCGCCGATCTCTTCCCGGGTCAGCGCGAAGCACCTGTGGTCGCGCCAGGCCCCGTGGATGTGCAGGAACCGCAGGCGCATTCCTTCCTCCCGGAATCCCAGCTTCTCCACCACCCGCAGACTCGCTGCGTTCTCCGGACGAACGGCGATCTCCACCCGGTGCAGTCCGCGTTCGAAGAAGAGGTGGTCGACCGCGAGCGCCACGGCCATCGGGGTGATCCCCCGCCCGGCATGTCCCTCGTCGAGCCAGTAGCCCAGGGAGGTGGTCTGCGCGGAGCCGGCGATGATCGGGCCCACCGTCAGCTGACCGACCAGCCGGGGCGCTCCGCCGTCGGCGGTGAACCAGATCAGCCAGGGCAGGTGCGTGCCGGTCCGGGCGCTGCGGGTCAGGTGGCGAGCCATCTGCCGGAAGCTGGCGGCGGAATCGCGGGGATCGGGATTCTCGGGGGTGGTGGCGTCCCAGGGCTGCAGCCACTCGCTGTTGAGCACGCGCAGCGCCATGAAGCGATGCTCGTCCTCGGGCCGCAGGGGGCGCAGCTCCACCCGCCCGGCGGAGGTCTGCACCGCAGGGCTCACCGGCCAGTCACGGTTCCGGCCGGGGCGCAGTCTCATGGCCGCATCGCGAATCGCATCGTGTCCAGCCCGATCATGCCGAGTCCCAGCAGCTCGGTGTGGAAGGCACGCAGGTCGAATGGCTCCTCGGCTGCCCGGGCGACCGCCTCACGCTCGGCGCGGATCTGCTCGAAGACACGCTGTCCGACCTTGTACGACGGCGCCTGACCGGGCCAGCCGAGATAGCGGGTGAACTCGAAGTCCAGCTGCGCCGGCGAGATCGGAAGGTGGGCGCGCAGAAACTCCTTGCCCTGCTCAGGGGTCCAGGGCTTCCCGCCCCATTCTGCTGGGGCGTCGAAGCCGCAGTGAACCCCGATGTCGAAGACCACGCGGGCCGCGCGCATCCGCTGCATGTCATACATCCCCATCAGGTCTCCGGGGTCTGCGAGGAATCCCAGTTCGGCCATGAGCTGCTCTGCGTAGAGCGCCCACCCCTCGGCGAAGCCGGAGACGAAGCTGCCGTGGCGCCGCCACGAGTTCAGCCGGTCCTTCACCAGGGTGGCGGTGGCGATCTGCAGATGATGCCCCGGGACCCCCTCGTGGTAGACGGTGGTGGTCTCCGCCCAGGTGGTGAAGCGCTCGTCCGCTTCAGGCACCGACCACCACATCCGGCCCGGCCGGGAGAAGTCGTCACTGGGTCCGGTGTAATAGACCCCGCCGTCCTGGGTCGGCGCGATCATGCATTCCAGGGCGTCCATGGGAGACGGAATGTCGAAGTGCACGTCCTTCAGGGCCGCCATCGCCTCGTCCGAGAGCCGCTGCATCCATTCCTGCAGCGCAGCCGTCCCGGAGAGCTGCCGGGTGGGATCCGCGTCAAGGATCGCCTTGGCGTCCTCCACGGAGGCGCCGGGGCTGATCTGCTGGGCGACCTCCTCCTGAGCGGCGACGAGCCGGGCGAGCTCCTCCAGGCCCCACCGGTAGGTCTCCTGGAGGTCCAGCGCGGTGCCGGTGAAGTACCGGCTGGCCAGCCGGTACGTCTCGATCCCCACCGCGTCGGCCGCCGGAGCCTGGGGCAGCAGCTCCTCCTCGAGGCGCCGCGCCAGCAGCCGGTAGGCCTGCTGCGCGGCGGCGGTGCCGGCGGCCAGGGCGTCCTGCGTGGTCGCGCTGACCTGGGCCTGCTGGCCGCTGTGCAGGTAGCCGGCGAGCGCGCCGTCGTCGCGGGCGTAGCTGCGGCACTGCTGCGCCACCGCCTGGACCTGGCGTACGGCGGGGACCTGGCCTCGCTCGGCGGAGGCTTGGAGCGAGGCCCAGTAGCCTTCGAGCGCGGCAGGCAGGTTGTGCAGCCGCCCGGCGATGTGGAGGAAGTCCTGCTCGGTCTGCGCGGGCATCAGCTCCAGGACCATCCGCACTCCCTGCGGTGCCGATGCCAGGTTGTTCAGCTCGGTCCGCCCGGAATCGTGCAGCGCGACGTCAAGCCCGATCCGCTCGGCCATCGCATGCAGGGTCACCTCGTCGATGCGGTCCGCTGGCGTCAGCCCGGCCAGCCGGGTCAGCGTCTCGCGCTGCAGCTGCGCGACTTCTTCGCGTCCGGCCGGGGAGTAGTCGGCGTACTCGGTCTCCACGCCGGGGCGGCCCAGCACCGTGGCCTCCTCCGGGTCCAGGGCGAGCAGCCGCTCGAAGTAGTCCTCGGCGAAGGCATCCACCGCGGTCGGGGTGCGCGGCGTCGCGTTTCCCGGCTTCACCGGTTCGGGGGGCGTGGGGCTGCTCATGCGGGTCAGTCCTCCGGGTCGGTGACGTGAAGGTGGAGTCGGCGGGCGGCTTCGGAGATCGAGCCGGTCAGCGAGGGGTAGACGGTGAAGGTGGTGGCGACGTCGTCGACGTGCAGCTTGTGCGTCACGGCCAGCGCGAGCGGGAAGATCAGCTCGGAGGCGCGCGGGGCGACGACGACGGCACCGATCACGGTGCCGGAGCCCTTGCGCGAGAAGATCTTCACGAAGCCTTCACGGATGTTCATCATCTTGGCCCGGGCGTTGGTGGCCAGGTCGAGCTTGATCACGTCGGCCTGGTACTTTCCGGAGTCGACCTGTTCCTGGGTGACCCCGACCGTGGCGATCTCCGGGGAGGTGAACACGTTTGAGGCGACCTGGTGGAGCTTCAGCGGCTTCACGCTCTCGCCCTGCATATGGGCCACGGCCACACGGCCCTGCATCGCCGCGACGGAGGCCAGCGGCATCACCCCGGTGCAGTCCCCTGCGGCGTAGATGTTGTTGGCCGTGGTGCGCGAGACGGTGTCCACCTGGACGTGGCCGGATTCGGAGATCTCGACCCCGGCCTCCTCGAGCCCGAGGTCGGCGGTGTTCGGGATCCCGCCCACCGCCATCAGGCAGTGCGAGCCGTGCAGCACCTCACCGTTGGTGAGCCGGACATCGACCCCGTCCTCGGTGCGCTCCACGGACTCGGCGCGGGTCCGTGACGCGACGTGGACTCCGACGCGTTTGAAGGAGTTCTCCAGCACCGTGGCGGCGTCGGCGTCCTCCCCGGGCAGGACCTGGTCGCGGGAGGAGACCAGCGTGACCTCGGCGCCGAGCCGACGGTAGGCCGAGGCGAACTCGGCGCCGGTGACGCCGGAGCCGACGACGATCATGTGTTCCGGGACCTCGGTGAGGTTGTAGGCCTGGGTCCAGTTGAGGATCCGTTCGCCGTCCGGCTTTGCGGAGCCGAGTTCGCGCGGGTGAGCTCCGGTCGCCACGATGATCGCGTCGGCGACGACCACGTCACCGACATGTTCCCCAGAGGTGACCTCGATGCTGTGCGGCGGCACGAGCTTGCCGCGCCCGATGATCACCCTCACCCCATAGGACTCCAGAGTGGCGTGGATGTCGCGGGACTGGCTGTGCGCGAGCTTGAGCAGGCGCTCGTTGACCTTGGAGAAGTCGGCCCAGGCCTCTGCCTCTTTGGCCTCGTCGCCGGCCGCACCCTCGGTGCCGCTGGCATGTTCACCGAAGCGCACGCCGAAGGCGGTGGAGATGTTGACCCGGCGCATCGCGTCGGCGGTGGCGATCAGCGTCTTGGACGGAACCACGTCGGTGAGCACCGCGGAGCCGCCGAGGCCCTTCTCCTCGATGATGGTGACCTCCGCGCCGGCGTCGGCGGCGACCATAGCGGCTTCATAGCCTCCCGGGCCTCCGCCGAGGATGGCGATGCGGTCAGGGGCGAAGCGTCGTTGCATATTAGTTGGAGTCACCGCCCCATTCTGCCCAGTTGAGACAGCAATGTCATACGCCACACAGGGATGTGACATCGCAAGCTCGAAGACTCGACCTGACCGGTCCGTCAGCTCGCGGCGATTCGAGAGCCGCTGCGGCGCGTCGGTGGAGCCAGATCCGTCGCGTCAGCCTGCCGCTGTGTCTCACCCAGACTGTAGATTGACCCATGTGAGCCACGACAGAGTCCAGACCCAGCACAGTGCCCCCACCAGCGCCCCGCTCGGCGACCCACTCGGCGCGCCTGCGGAGCTGACCTCCACCAATGACCCGACCGCCCCGGCGAACCTGCGCGCCGAAGAGGCCGCGCGAGAGCTGCTGCACCAGGCCGGCGTCGACTCGATCGACCTGGCCTGCACCCTGGGCTCAGGATGGGGTGAGGCCGCCGCCAGGCTTGGAGAGCTCATCGCGGAGGTCGACGCCGAACAGGTTCCCGGCTTCCATGCCTCGGGCGTCTCCGGCCACAGCGGCACGCTGAAGGTCCTGCGCACCCCCTCGGGCGCGCATGTGCTCGTGATCGGCGCGCGCACCCATTACTACGAGGGCCGCGGAGTCGACGCCGTCGCCCACGGGGTGCGCACCGCCGCCGCTGCGGGTGCGGCGACCATGGTGCTGACCAACGGGTGCGGCGGGCTGAACCCGCAGTGGAAGCCCGGCACCCCGGTGCTGATCTCCGATCACCTCAACCTCACCGGCACCTCCTCCCTGCGCGGCGCGCACTTCGTGGACATGACCGACCTCTATTCCAGCCGGCTGCGTGCAGCGGCTCGGGAAGTCGATCCCGATCTGCCCGAGGGTGTCTACGCGCAGTTCCCCGGCCCGCACTACGAGACTCCCGCCGAGGTCAGGATGGCCGGAACACTGGGCGCCGATCTGGTGGGGATGTCCACCGCGCTGGAGGCGATCGCCGCCCGCGCCGCCGGCATGGAGGTCTTCGGCATCTCCCTGGTCACCAACCAGGCCGCCGGCATCTCCCCGGAGCCGCTGAGCCACAGCGAGGTCCTCGACGCCGGACGCCAGGCCGCCCCGCGGATATCCGCCCTGCTGGCAGAGGTCATCGGGCGCATCCTGGCGCCCTGATCAGCGTGACCTCTGACGAGCCTCACGCGCCGAGCCCGTCGCTCTCCACTTCTGTCCTGCACCGATGACCGACCGACCCAGACCCGATACCCCGACCGAGATGAGGGAGCAGACCGCCATGACCGAGAAGCTGATCTTTGCCGTTCGCCGCTGGATCGACCAGGACCCGGACGCCGGCACCCGGTCCAGGCTGCAGCAGCTGCTGCAGCGCGCCGAGGACTCGGACGCCTCGGCGACCGCAGAGCTTCAACGGCTCTTCGCCGGTCGGCTCGCCTTCGGCACCGCCGGGCTGCGCGCGGAGCTGGGTCCGGGACCGCTGCGGATGAACCGCCTGGTGGTCCGCCAGACGGCGGCGGGGATGCTCAGCTACGCCGAGGAGCAGCTGGCCAAGGCCCAGCAGCAGGCGGACAACCCGCAGGACCTGATGCGCAGCGGGGCGCGCAAGATCGTGATCGGCTACGACGCCCGCCACCAGTCCGACGAGTTCGCCGCCGACACCGCCGAGATCTTCTCCGCCGCCGGCTGGGAGGTCCACCTCTTCACCCGCCCGGGACCCACCCCGCTGCTGGCCCGCCAGGTGCTGGTGCTCGACGCCGAGATCGGTGTGATGGTCACCGCGAGCCACAATCCGCCCCAGGACAACGGGTACAAGGTCTACCTCGGCGGGGAGCTCTCCCGCTTCCTGGAACCCCACGGCCATGGGGTCGGTGCGCAGATCGTGCCACCGGTGGATCAGGACATCGCGGCAAGGATCGCCGAACTGGCGGACACACCCGCACCCGCCGCGGAGGTCGGCGCTGGGGCCGCTGACGGCGCCGGCGCCTCCGCCGGCGACGCTGAGCCGCACCCCGTCACCGATGAGGCCCGCAGCAGCTACGAGCGCGAGGCCCTGGAGCTGCTGGATCCGGAGACCTACCCGCAGCGCGACCTGCACGTGGTCTACACCGCGATGCACGGCGTCGGCGGGGAGATGGTCACCTCGCTGCTGCGTGCCGGCGGGTTCACCGTGACCCCGGTGGCCGAGCAGTTCGAACCGGATCCCGACTTCCCCACGGCCGACTTCCCCAATCCTGAGGAGCCCGGCGCCCTGGACCTCGCACTGAAGGCCGCCGAGGCCGAGCAGGCAGACCTGGTGCTGGCCAATGACCCCGACGCTGATCGGCTCTCCGCGGCGGTCTATGACGTGTCGGCCGGCGCCTGGCGCCAGCTCTCCGGTGATGAGATCGGGGCCCTGCTGGGCCGCCACCTGCTCGAACGCGGACCGCTGCGCCCCCAGGCCGACGGCAGCGCCCCGGTGCTGGCGAACTCGATCGTCTCCTCCCGGCTGCTCGCGCGGCTGTGCGAGGTCCGCGGCGTCGAACATGCCGCGACGCTGACCGGGTTCAAATGGCTGGCCCGGGTCCAGCACATGAGCTTCGGCTACGAGGAGGCCATCGGCTTCAACGTGGACCCCGAACACGTCAAGGACAAGGACGGCGTCTCTGCCGCGCTGATCTTCGCGGAGATGACCGCTTCGCTGAAGGCCCGCGGCACCAGCCTGATCGCCGCCCTGGACGAGATCGCCGCCGAGGCCGGAGTCTTCGTCACCGGCCAGGTCACCATCCGGGTCAACGACCTCTCCGAGCTGGGCAAGGTCACCGCGGCGCTGCGCGCACAGGCTCCAGTGGAGATCGCCGGCTCCCCCGTGGTCGAGTCCCTGGACCTGACCCGGGATCCGCTGCCCGGCACGGAGCTGAGCGAGGCGACCAAGACCGATGCTCTGATCTACCTCACCGAGGCTGGGGACCGGGTGATCGTCCGGCCCTCCGGCACCGAGCCGAAGGTCAAGTGCTACCTCGAAGCCGTGGCGGACACCCCCGGAATCAACGCCGACCCCGAGGCCATCGGCGCGGCCCGCGCCCAGGCGGCCAAGCGCCTGGAACAGCTGCGCACCTCGATGGAGTCCCTGCTGGGCTGACCAGCCCGCCGTCCAGCCCCACCTGCCCCTCCCACTGACCCTCCAGGAGCACGCCCATGTCACATACCCCCACCCCCGCCGAGATGGCACCGCTGATCGATCACACCGCCCTGAAGCCTGACACCGATGAGGCCACCATCCGGCGGATCGTCACCGAGGCGCGCACCCATTCCTTCGCCGCGGTCTGCATCAACCCGCGCTGGGTGCCGCTGGTCGCCGCGGAGCTCACCGGCACCGAGGTCAAGACCTGCACCGTGGTCGGCTTCCCGCTGGGAGCCTCGACCACCGCGTCGAAGCTGGCGGAGACCGTGGAGGCGGTTCAGCTCGGCGCCCAGGAGGTGGACATGGTGGTGGACATCGCCGCCGCGAATGCCGGTGACCACAGCTACGTCGAGGCGCAGATCCGTGCGCTGGCCGACGCCGCCCACGCAGGCGGCGCGATCCTCAAGGTGATCCTGGAGACGGTGCTGCTCGGCGAGTCAGCGAAGGAGCTGGTATGCCGGGCCGCGGAAGCGGCCGGGGCTGACTTCGTGAAGACCTCCACCGGGTTCGCCGGCGGCGGAGCCACCCTCGCCGACATCACCCTGATGCACTCCCTGGTCGGTGGCCGGCTGGGCATCAAGGCCTCCGGCGGAGTGCGCAGCTATGACGACGCCGTCGCGATGGTGTCCGCCGGCGCCACACGCATCGGAGCGAGCTCCTCTCTTGATATCGTGGAGCCTAGAGATTCCAGCACATCGGGTGCTGCCGGGAGCTACTGAGATGGGCGTCCAGCAGACCGCACCGCATCCTAAGGGGAGCACATGATCAGCAACGGTAAGGTCAAGGCCTATTCGGGCCAGGGCAATTTTGTAGGGAACTTCGTCGCGTTCCTCTTCGTCTTCTTCATGCTCGTCGGCTCGATCGTCGCATTGTACTTCTGGGATCTGGATCAGGTCTGGCTGCCCGGGATGATCTTCATCGTCCTGTACTGCGGCTCGTTCCTCGTCGCCAAGGAGGTCATCGGCCGCTCGGACTCCCTGGAGCAGCAGGACCTCCACGGTGAGCACGGTGAGCCGCTCGACGCCATGGCCTCCCGCGCCAGCTCTTCGCGAGAGTCGGCGGCGGAGCCACACGTCCGCTGACCTCGCTTCGACCTTCAGCTGACATGACCGCTCCGGCGCCGCGACCTGTGCGCGCCCGGAATCTCGGCATCGACCTGCTGCGGGTCATCTCGGTGGCCGCCGTGGTCCTCGGCCACGCCTGGGCCGGGATGCCGGGGGCGGAGTACCTGCAGATCTGGCGGATGCCGCTGTTCTTCTTCCTGGCCGGGTTCTTCTTCTCCACCTCGCGGACCGTGCGTGAGGAGTTCCTCGCCCGCAGCCGCAGCCTGGCCCTGCCCTATCTGGTCTGGTTCGTGCTGCTCAGCGTCGCGGTGCTGGCGATGGTCCCCACCCCGTGGCCGTTCGACCCGATGACCGTTCCCCAGGCGCTCTTCGGCGGCGCCATGACGAACATGCCCTTCCTGGTCTTCTGGTTCATCTCCGTGCTCTTCTTCGCCGCGCTGCTGCTGCGCGCGGTGCTCAGCCAGCCCTGGTGGGTCGGCGTCGCGGTGGCGGTCGGCGGCCTCGCGGTGGCGCAGATCCCAGGATCTGTCATGGGCTATACCCCCTTGGGGATCGGTCTGGCACCGGCCTGCATGGCGTTCATGCTGGCCGGGCACTGGTTCGGCCGCTTCATGCGCTCCCCGCGCGGACTGAGCCTGCCGGCCAGGCCGTGGCTCGGGCTGCTCTGCTTGAGTGTCGGCTTCGGCGCCGTGGCCGCTGGCGTCCGGACGATGAACATCAAGTACTCAGGCTTCGGGACGTTCCTGCTCTCGCCGGCCGTCTCGGTGCTGATCAGCATCGGCCTGGTGCTGGTCTTCTCCAGCGCCGTCAACGCGCTGCTCGGCGGGCCGCGCCCGCAACGGACCAGCACGAGCTCTGCGGACGGTGACGATTCGACCGTGCTGACCCAGCCGCGGCGCGGGCGGATCCTCGGCGTCGTCATCTCGGAACTGGTGCAGACCGCGACCTTCGTGGTCTTCGCCCACGCGATCATCCTGTACCTGTTGCTGCGCCTCTTCGCGCTGGAGAACCCGCCGCTGCGCACCCTGGCGGCCCTGCTTCTGTGCTGGGGCCTGGGCATGCTCGTGAACCGCAGCCCGCTGTCGCTGCCGCTGAACGGGCTGCCCCGTTCCGCGCTGCGCCGACCGGCGGCGGATCAGACCGGCGGGAAGATCGCCTCGAACACCTGATTGAGCCAGGCCAGCAGCTCTGAATCGGTGAGCTCCACCCCGGTGACGCCGCGGGTCTTCGGCTTCGGGATCAGCACCTGCTTCATGGTGACCTTGTGCTGGCTGCCCGGGTACATCCGTTCCAGGCGCATCGCCTTGGACTCCGCCAGCTCGGTCACCGGGCCGAACCTGATGAACTGACCCTGGGTGCCGACGTCGTGGATCCCCGCTGCCCGGGCGCGGTTGCGGAACCGGGCCACCTCCACGATGTTGGTCACCGGGTCGGGCAGGTCCCCGTAGCGGTCCTGCCATTCGGTGATGACCTCGGCGATCTTCTCCTGGGTGTCCGCGGCGGCGAGCTTGCGGTAGCCCTCCAGGCGCAGCCGCTCCCCCGGGACGTAGTCATGCGGGAGGTGGGCGTTGATCGGCAGCTCGATCTTGACCTCGGTGAAGGTCTCCTCGGTGTCCCCGCGGTAATCGGCCACAGCCTCGCCGACCAGGCGCAGGTACAGGTCGAAGCCGACCCCTGCGATGTGCCCGGACTGCTCCCCGCCGAGCATGTTGCCGGCGCCGCGGATCTCCAGATCCTTCATGGCCAGCTGCAGGCCGGCGCCGAGCTCGTTGTTCGCCGCCACCGCGCGCAGCCGCTCCAGGGCGACCTCGCCCAGCGGCTTCTCGGCCGGGTAGAGGAAGTAGGCGTAGGCGCGCTCCCGGGAACGTCCCACGCGTCCGCGCAGCTGGTGCAGCTGGGAGAGCCCGTAGGTCGAGGCCCGATCCACGATCAGGGTGTTGGCGTTGGAGATGTCCAGCCCGGTCTCGATGATCGTGGTGGAGACCAGCACGTCGAAGCGCTTCTCCCAGAAGTCCTGGATGATCTGCTCGAGCCGGGTCTCGCTCATCTGCCCGTGGGCGACCTCCACCCGCGCCTCGGGGACCAGCTCCCGGATCCGGGCGGCGGTCGCGTCGATCGAGGAGACCCGGTTGTGCACGAAGAACACCTGTCCCTCGCGCATCAGCTCGCGGCGGATCGCGGCGGAGACCTGCTTATCGGTGTAGGGGCCCACGTAGGTGAGCACCGGGTGCCGCTCCTCCGGCGGTGTGGCCAGCGTGGAGGTCTCCCGGATCCCGGCCATGGACATCTCCAGGGTGCGCGGGATAGGGGTGGCGGACATGGCGAGCACGTCCACATTGGTGCGCATCTTCTTGAGCTGTTCCTTGTGCTCGACGCCGAAGCGCTGCTCCTCATCGATGATCACCAGGCCCAGGTCGTGGAAGTCGACCTCCTTGGACAGCAGCCGGTGGGTCCCGATGACGATGTCCACACTGCCCTCGCGCAGACCGGCCATCGTCTCCTTGGACTCCTTGGCGGTCTGGAACCGTGAGAGCGGCGCCACCCGCACCGGGAACCCGGCGTAGCGCTCGGTGAAGGTCTCATAGTGCTGGGAGACCAGCAGCGTGGTGGGCACCAGCACGGCGACCTGCTTGCCGTCCTGCACGGCCTTGAAGGCGGCGCGGATGGCGATCTCGGTCTTGCCGTAGCCGACGTCTCCGGAGATCAGTCGGTCCATCGGAATCTCGCGCTGCATGTCCGCCTTGACCTCATCGGTGGCGGTGAGCTGGTCCGGGGTCTCGGCGTAGGGGAAGGCGTCCTCGAGCTCCCCCTGCCAGGGAGTGTCGGGGCCGAAGGAGAACCCGCGCGAAGCCATGCGTGCCGCATAGAGCCTGATCAGCTCCCCGGCGATCTCCTTGACCGCCTTCTTGGCCTTGCGCTTGGTCTGGGACCAGTCACTGCCGCCCATCTTCGACAGCGACGGCGCCTCGCCGCCCACGTACTGGGAGACCTGATCCAGCTGGTCGGTGGGGACCATCAGCCGGTCCTTCGCGCCGCCGCGCTTGGAGGCGGCGTACTCCAGGACCAGGTACTCCCGGATGCCCGCGGTGCCGGCCTTGATGGCCTGCGGGGAGCCGACCTTGCGCTGGATCAGCTCCACGAACTGGCCGATGCCGTGCTGCTCGTGGACCACATAGTCCCCCGGCTTCAGCGCCAGCGGGTCCACCACATGGCGACGACGCCGGGCCGGCACCTTCCGTGCGGAGCCGGAGTCCTGCCGGATGGCGCGGCCGAGCATCTCGGACTCGGTCAGCAGCGCCAGCTGCAGCGGGTCCACTGCGAAGCCCTCAGAGACGTTGGCGGTGGAGATCGTGATCTTGCCCGGGGCAGGGGTCTCCTCGAGGGTGTCCACCCGGACGCAGGGAACGTCGTGTTCGGTGAGCAGCTCATGGACCCGCTGGGCGGAGCCGGAGGCGGCGGTGGTGACCACCACGGACCAGTTCGCCTTGGCGCGCTCGGCGAGGAAGGTCATCACGTCTTCGACGCTGCCGCGGTAGCCGATCGGCTCACGGGAGGCGATCGAGACGATGTCGGCGTCCTGCTCCAGCTCCTCATCGAGGCCCAGGGAGGTCATCGACCACCAGCCGGCGCCGTGGGCGATGGAGGCTTCGCGGGTCTCGGCGAGGCTGGCGAAGCCGCCTGCGGACAGGCCCTGCTGTTCGCTGCCGATCTGCGCTCCGCTGATGTCCAGCGGTGCGGCCGCGCCGTCTGGGGCGGCGGACCAGGCGGCGGCGAGGAACTCCTCGTTGGTGGCGGCCAGGTCGTGGGCGCGCCCACGGGTCTTCTCCGGCTCGATCACCACGGTGAGCGAGCCGGCGGGCAGCTGGTCCACGAAGGGCACCATCTCGGGCACCAGGACCGGGGCCAGGGACTCCATGCCCTCGGCGGCGATGCCCTCGGCGAGCTTGGTGAGCAGATCCGCCGCGTGCGGCATCTGAATGATCAGCTCCTTGGCGCGGGCCATCACGGCGTCGGTGATCAGCAGCTCGCGGCAGGGCGCGGCGTCGAGCACCTCCGGGTGTTCGGTGGACTCGGTGTCGAGCGAACGCTGATCGGACACGGCGAACCAGCGCATCTGCTCAACCTCGTCGCCGAAGA
The DNA here is from genome assembly GCF_022565855.1 of Nesterenkonia sp. AY15. Lineage (NCBI taxonomy): Bacteria > Bacillati > Actinomycetota > Actinomycetes > Micrococcales > Micrococcaceae > Nesterenkonia > Nesterenkonia sp. AY15. The sequence continues at coordinate 105,680 of NZ_JAJOYV010000008.1, forward strand.
ACTCGATGCGCACCGGGTGCGGCTCGGTGGGCGGGAAGATGTCGAGGATGCCGCCGCGCACGGCGAACTCGCCGCGCCGGGTGACCATGTCCACCCGGGAATAGGCGGCATCGGCGAGCTGCGCGACGGTCTGGTCGAAGTCGGCGAACTCGCCGACCTTCAGCCGCACCGGTGCGAGATCCCCCAGCCCGGCGACCAGCGGCTGCACCACGGCCCGGACCGGAGCGACGACGACGTCGAGCACGCCTCCGGCCTCGTCCGGGTGGGCGAGTCGGCGCAGCACCCCGAGCCGACGTCCCACAGTGTCCGAGCGTGGAGAGAGCCGCTCATGCGGCAGGGTCTCCCAGGAGGGGAAGTGCGCCACCGCGGCCTCCGGGGCGTATGCGGCGAGCGAGGTGGCCAGCTCGTCGGCCTCGCGGTCGGTGGCGGTCACCGCCAGCAGCGTGCCGGTGGGGCTCGTGCCGCGCAGCTGGGTCGCGATCTCGGCGATCAGCGCAGGTCGAAGTCCGGTGGTCGAGGAGATCTGCAGCTCGTCGGTGCGTTCCCCCGCGGGATGGGCGGCGGCCGAGGCGACGCGCCGATAGGAGGGGTTCGCCGTGAGCGCTGTGCGCAGACCTGACAGAGCCATGGGAGAGTGACGCCTCGTTTCGCATACAGATCGATGCCGGAGATCCGCGGTGGTGTTTCGGCGCGGTGGGAGAATCGTGAGTTTCGGGCCTCACACAGGATACTCGCTGATCCGGCTATGACGCCCCGGCCCGGGCCGCCCGGCGGGTGCGCAGCACCCCGACCTCGTATCCGACCAGAGCCGCGATCCAGAGCGCGGTGATCGGCAGCACGAACCATAGCATCGCCGAGCTGAAGGGCTGCAGCGCTGAATGCCCAGCCGCGTAGAGCACCAGATAGACGACATAGGCGCTGTAGAGCGCCACCAGCACCAGTCCCTCCCAGCGTCCGATTGCTTGGGCGGTGAACGCCAGCGGGAGCAGGACCAGGGCGACCGCGATCATCACCGGCAGGTCGAAGTTGACGGCGGCCGAGGCGACCTCGACGCCGTCCGGGGCGATGATCGCGGTGATCCCGAGGACCGCGCCAATGTTGAAGATGTTGCTGCCCACCAGGTTGCCCACCGCCATGTCCCGCTCGCCGCGCAGGGCGGCGATGATGCTGGTGGCGAGTTCCGGCAGCGAGGTGCCGATGGCCACGATGGTCAGACCGATGATCAGATCACTGACCCCGAGCACCATCGCAATGGTGGTGGACGCGGTGACCAGCATCTGAGCACCGACGACCAGCAGCGCCACCCCGCCGAGCACCAGGAGCACGTCGATCAGCACGGCTCGCAGCTTCGAGGTGCGCAGACCCTTGGTCAGTCGCACCGAGCCGCCGGCGAGAACCGTGTCCACATCGAGCCGTTCCGCCTCCTCACGGGCTTCCCGGCGCGTCTGCCGACGGGCCATCACGAGGGTGACCACCAGGTAGGCCAGCAGCAGACCCAGCAGCACGATGCCGTCGAGGAGGCTGTAGCCGCCGTCAAGCGCCATCAGCAGGGCGAGCACCGAGAGTCCGATCATGATCGGGATGTCGGCCTTGATCAGCTGGATCTTCACGAACAGCGCGCCGAAGATCGCGGTGAGGCCCATGACGAAGAGGATGTTGGCGATGTTGCTGCCCACCACATTGCCCACCGCCAGGCCGGGTGAGCCGCTCAGCGCGGCGCCGGTGCTGACGGCCAGCTCCGGGGCTGAGGTCGCGAAGGACACCACGGTGAGTCCGATGATCAGCGAGGACAGGCCCACCGTGCGACCCAGGGAGGCGGCGCCTCGGACCAGGGCCTCGCCGCCGCCGACGAGCAGGACGAAACCGCCGAGGAGCAGGAGAAGAGTCATGATGGTCACTGGGACAACTTTACAATGGGTAGGTTCCGTGACCGCCGTCGCAGAATGCCTTCACCAAGACGTCAACGAGGAGACCATCAGTGGCACTTGAAACAGAGCTCATGATTCCGCACAGCGCGCAGGACATCATCGAGGCCTACGCGGACCGAGAATTCAATGAGCACCTGTCCAAGAAGGTCGGCGCGAAGCTGCTGAGCTTCGAGGTCCTCGGCCCGCTGGACGGTCCCTTCGAGATCGTCACCGAGCAGTCCATGCCCGCGGACAAGCTCCCGGAGATCGCCAAGAAGGTCATCAAGGGTGAGGTCACCGTGCACGTCACCCATTCCTGGGGCGCACCCGACGGGGCCGGGTCACGCCGCGCGGACACCGCGGTGAAGATCGCCTCGGCTCCGGTCTCGGCGCAGTCCGCGCAGAACCTGCACGTGCGCGGGGCCACCGAGACGCTCTCCACGGTCCGGGGCGACGTCAACGTCAACATTCCGATCATCGGCAAGAAGATCAAGGCGGCCGCCGAGCCCTATATGCGCAAGTTCGTGGATCTGCAGGCCCGCGAGGTCAGCGCCTGGATCTCCAGCCGCGGATGACACCCGTGCGCACCATTCGGCGAGGGCCGGGTGGCCCTGGGGGACGATCCGGAGCTCACGCGGCCTTCTTCGTGTGACTCTCACCCACGGGCCCGGGCACCGCACCGTCCGAGCGGGCAAACCTCGACGAGGCCCCAGGACGAGCTCCAGGTGCCCGAGCCCTGGGTGTCCGCGTGACGAAGTAGATCATCACGATGAAGACCGGAACGAAGACGAGCGAGAGCAGCGTGAAGAAGGACCAGATGAGGTTCCAGAAATAGAGCCAGTCGAACATCACGCCCCCTTAGTCTTTGCAGACTCCGGTCTTGCCGGAGTCAGTTGTTCGAGTGTCCGTTGTCGATCGGTATCCACTTGAGCGTGGTCGATTCCTCCAGCGGAACGGACACCGTCAGAACCCCGTGGTCGAAGACCGCCCTGATCTGCCGGTCCTTCGCCTGCTCCGGTAGATCGACGCTGCGCCGAAAGCTGCTGGTGCTCTCGCGGAGCAGGTACCGCTTGCCCTTGTCCTCCTCGCGTTCGCGCCGCTCCGCCTGGATCACGAGCGTTCGATCGTCGACGCTGACGGTGATGTCGGTGTCCGCGAAATTCGACAGATGCGCCTCCACGACCAGTTCCTTCTCATCCCTGGTGTAGACGTCGGTGCTCGGCGTTCCGCGCATCCCTTCGTCGAACAAGTTGTGGCGAAGACTCACCAACCCTGCCAGCGAATCGAAGCGAGAAACATGATCTGTCATGGTCCCTTCCTCTCGTGGGACGGGTGATTCAGGTCGGGTGGACTTCGAAGCAACGTCGAGCTGGGCCCAGCGCATCACGGGACCGGAAGTGTGCTTCGATCAGTGCGTGCGCCTCAGTAGGGGCGCACGTCGAGGCGATTGTCGAGCGTGGTGACGTCAGGTGAGGACCAGGCAGCCTCACCTGCCTGGGTCTTCTCCATCAGCGACTTCACGTATCCGGTGAGGACCGCAGTGTTGCCCACGACTGAGACGCTGATGCGGCCGGCGTCGACCTGGGGATCGCGGAACAGGGCACTCCTGATCCGTTCGGCGGCTTCCTCGGAGACGGGGCGGGGGATCAGCGTGACCTCGTTGCGCACCGTGTGCACTCCCCGGATGTTCTCCACCGCCCGCTCGGCCGCTTCCCGCTGAAAGTGCCAGTCGACCTGCCCGGTGAGCGTCACGCACCCGCCCTCGACCCGCGACCGCACCGTCCCTGGGATGTTCGCGGACCAGGTCAGGACACGTTCCGCGACGCGGCCGATGTCCGTGTCGGTGACCCATCTCGCCGAGCGAGGAAGCACGGTCAGCCGATTCAGAACCCCAGCGATGCCGTGCACGCGTCGCATGGCACGCGAGGCGGCGAGGTATTCGAAATAGTCCCCCACTTCACCCGACAAGGTGACGACTCCGGCTTCGACCTCGACCTCGACCTCTGAGGCGTCGATCTCCGGCGTCCACTCGAGTTCGGCGAGAACCAGAGAGTGGATCTTGTTGTCTGATCGGGTTCTTGTCGCGATGATCACAGGTGGATTCCCTTCTCCCCGCCCGCAGTCCTGCGAGCTGGGTCCAGCCTCTCGCATCAGGGTCGGGCCCATGTAGGGCCATAGGTCCTACCAGAGGCGTCGGGTGGGCGCCAGACAGGTGCGTCAGCTGTGGATATCACTGTCTTGGGTGGCGGCGCCGTAGGCGGCTACCTGAGTCCTGCGCTCCATGCCGAGCTTGGCCAGCAGCCCGGAGACGTAGTTCTTCACGGTCTTCTCCGCGAGACCCAGCCGCTGCCCGATCTGCCGGTTCGTCAGTCCCTCAGTGATCAGCTTCAGCACCTGCTGCTCGCGCAGGGTGAGGCTCACGCGCGGCCGCCGGGCGTGGAGCGCCTGGGCAGAGAGGTCTCTGTGCACTCGCTCCGCCAGATTCTCGGGGATCAGACTCTCACCCCGGGCGATCCGCAGGATTGCCTCGACCAGACGTCCCCCGCGGATGCTCTTGAGCACATGTCCCGAGGCGCCGGCGATGACTGCGGCGACGCGGGCGCTCTCGTCATCATCGGCGGTCAGGATCAGGCAGCGGATCGCCGGGTGCGCAGAACGGATGCTGCGACACAGATCGATCCCGGTCCCGTCGGGCAGGTGCAGATCCAGCACGACCACATCAGGATGCGTGACCTGAACCCGGTCGAGCGTCCCGCGCACCGTCGCCGACTCCCCCACGACCTCCAGCTCTGGTTCGACGTCGACGAGCCGCGCAATGCCGCGTCGGACGATCTCATGATCATCGACGAGGAAGACCCTGATCATGGGACGTCCTGACCATGGACCGGGACGTGCCAGCGCGCCCGCACCCCGCCGTTCTCCCCCGGGGTCAGCCCAAAGGCACCACCCCGAGCACGCGCCCTGGCCCGCAGGTTCGCCGTGCCGCTCGCGGTCTTGTCACCGGCAGCCAGGCCGACCCCGTCGTCACCGACCGTGACCGTGACTCCGGCGGAGTCTGCCTGGACCTCGATCGAGACCGCAGTCGCCTGGGCATGGCGGGTCACGTTGGTGACCGTCTCACGCAGGACCGCGACGACATCATCTGCGAGCTCACCCTTGATGAACCCATCGATCTGACCCGTGAAGGTCACCTTCGGAGCCATGCCAAGCCCGGCCGAGAGCTCGGTGACGACATCGAGCAGCCGATGACGCATGGTCCTGGTGGTCTTACGGGTGCGCAGAGTGAATATCGC
>NZ_JAJOYV010000009.1:0-79928 GCF_022565855.1 Nesterenkonia sp. AY15
ACAAACTTGGCACACTATTGAGTTCTCAAACAACAACCGCTACCGGCACCATCAGAAGTTTTTCTCTGAATCGCTCCGAAGCAACTTTGTAAGCTTACCAACAAGCTCCCGCTTCGTCAATTCAGCGTTTCCGCCGTCCTGACCCGACTTCGAATGAATCATTCCCAGCGAATACTCGCTGCGAACGACTCGAACTCGTCGTCTGCGCGGTTCTCAACTCTACGTCGCGGCGTTCGTCTTCGTCAACTCGAGGTCAACTCTGCATGAACACCACACAAACCGTGGTCTCGAACCCCCCGGGAACACCTCGCTTGAGCCGATGACCAACCCCAGAGGGCCAGCGCACCGCAACAAGGAACAGATCCTGTGTGGGGAGAAGCTATGTGGTTATCAAATCCGGGGATCTTCACGGTCCGCCTCAGCTTCCCGCCGTGCCCCCTTGAGCACGAGATAGAACTTTACACACGCCCCGCCGAGTCCGCAAACCAAAACCAGTGCGACCTGCATCACACCCCTGGATCCCCGTGACCTGGCGGTTTTCACATCGAACCCGGACTCATCCCCGACGGACCAGCGCGGTCACAGGCTCAGGTCCTGCTTGGCCGCAACATGGATGGCTGGAAGACCCAGCGGGCGGCCGAGCGGTGGAAGAGCTCGAGTGCTTCGGTGAGCATCGCGGCGCGGAAGGCGTCCGATTCGATTCCGGCACGTGGTGCATCGCTGCTCCGGTACCCCTCCAGCACTGCGTCGGTGACTTGTTCGTACCAGAGGCCAAGGTCGAGCTTGGCTGTGTCGGCTGGGGCTGCCGCTGGGCGAGCATCCTCCTGGGAGGTCTCCATCACCAGCTCCGCCAAGGAGATGAGCACGGAGACCACGTCGCGCAGAGGCAGGGCGTGATCGACCATGCCGCCGTCCTCGTCGATGATCCACCCTGCATCGTGGTCTGCCTGTCGGATTCGATCCACGCTCAGAGCACCGTGGATCTTCTGCAGGCTCATCACCTGCTCGGCATCTCGGAGCTCTCGGGTCAGGAGCTCCACAACCTCGGCAAGGTCCGTCGCCTCGGACTCCTCGAAGTCTTCGCGCACCTGCCCCCACGCCTGGTCCAGCGCGTCGGCGGCACGGCCATTCATGATCTCCAGCTGCAGGGACGTCTGCGGGTATGCCCCGAAGTTTCCGGCCAGATCAGCGTGGAAGTCACCCAGGCTACGACCCAGCCGAGTGGCCTCGGTGAGGAAGTCTGATTCATCGTGCAGGGCGGTGCGGACCAGCGCTGAGGCCGGTGCGGCTGCGATTGAGGCTTCGCGGATGATACCCAGATCGCCGGTGACCCACCGGTTCTCCCCGGTGGTCGGGTTCGACTCTGGCCAGCTTCCGGTGACCACGCCCAGGACCCCTGCCATGGTGCGGCTGCCGCTCCTGGTCATCCGAAGCACCGTGTCCAGCGGTGCTGAGCGCTGCGGGTCAGGTCGGCGGATGAAGTCCACGACAGTCCTGCCTGTCTCGCCGACTTCACCCTCGATGGTGACCGCGGTGCGGACCACGGCAGGCGTCGGCGCGTCCAACGGCGTGCGCTGCAGCTTGGCAGTGAAGGCTGGCCAGGTGTCGAACTCGGCGAAGGCCTCGCCTCTCGAACGGCCGTTGCGGCTGCCCTGCTGGCGGCGGGCCATCTCGTGCCAGGCGGCGAGGAAGGCCCGATCCCTGGCCCCGTCGTAGACCCAGAGGTCACCTGCGGGGGTGGCGAGTCGTCCGATGAAGGCGGTCTTGCCGGCCAGCGCCGATGGTCTGGTGCGCAGCGCCATCGGCACCGCCACGCGTGCCTGCCCGGCGGAATGGTCGACGGTCAAGATGTGCAGTTCAAGGTGCAGGCCCTGGTCGGGGTCGCCGTGCGAGGCGGGCAGCCGCAGACCACCGACACGGGTGATGACACGGCGACCTGGTGCGGCCTGGAACCACGACTGCTGGGACAGCCACGTTCCGACCAGATCCAGGAATCCTGACTGTTCCTCACCTCGGAAGCTCACCATTTACTGACGTGCCCCCTGGCGCCGCATCGCGATCTCGTAGAGGCTGATGCCCACGGCCATGGAGGCGTTGAGGGATTCGGTCGCGGAGGTGATCGGGATCGAGACGATCTGGTCGCAGGTCTCCCGGACCAGCCGGGACAGCCCCTTGCCCTCGGAGCCGACCACGATGATCACCGGTTCCTGGGCGAGTTCGATGTTCTGCAGGGAGATGTCTCCGTCTCCGTCGAGTCCGAGCACGAAGAAGCCCAGCTGCTTCGCCTCCTTGAGCGCCTGGGTGAGGTTCTTCGCCCGTGCCACCGGGATCCTCGCCGCGGCCCCGGCCGAGGTCTTCCACGTGGTGGCGGTGACGCCGGCGCTGCGCCGTTCGGGGATCAGCACGCCGTGGGCGCCGAAGGCCGAGGCAGCACGCAGCATCGCGCCGAGGTTGCGCGGATCGGTGATCGAGTCGCAGGCCAGGAACAGCGGCTGGTGCGGGATGTGGCCCTTGGCCGCGCGCTCCAGCTCGTTCTCTGCCAGGTCCAGCACGTCGACGTAGTCGTAGGGCTCCAGCAGCAGGGCCAGCCCCTGGTGGACCGCGCCGCCGGTGGAGTTGTCCAGGTGCCGGCGGGTGACCTCCCGGACCCGGACCCCGGCTTCGGCGGCGAACTGCAGCGCCTCGCGGACGCGGCCGTCGGATTCCACATCGGTGGCGACGTGCAGCTCTTTGGCGGGAACTCGTTCGCGCAGCGCCTCGAGCACGGAGTTCCGTCCGGCGACCATGTCTTCGGCACCGAAGCCGGAGCCGCGCTGGCGCGGCTGGCTGCTGCTGGTCTTGGTGGCAGCCCGATCGGCGAGCATCTTCTGCCGGTGTGCCTTGTGATAGACCCGGTCCTCCGCCTTCGGCGTCGGTCCCTTGCCGCGCAGCGCGCGTCGTCCCTGACCCCCGGAACCAGTCTGGGGGCCCTTCTTCTCTCTGCGGATCGCGGCCGATTTCGGCCGTGAGTCTTTCGCCATGTTCAGCCTTTCCTGGCCCCGGTGGCGGGGCTGGTGGTCGAACTCGACCGGGCAAGCGCCCAACGAGTTCCATCTTTGGAGTCTTCCAGTGCGATCCCGGCTGCGCTGAGCCGGTCGCGGACAGCATCGGCGCGGGCGTAGTCCTTGGCGGACTTCGCCTCTACGCGGTCGTGGAGCAGGGCTTCGATCAGCTCACTCAGGGCGGTCTCCGCGTGGGAGCCGCCAGCGTCTCCTGATTCGGGGACATCGCTGAGACCGAGCACCGCCACCATGGTGGTCACGGCCCCGGCGCTGCGGGCGAGGAGCGCGGCGTCTTCGGCGTCGAGCGCGATATTGCCCGCGCGCACGGTCTCATGCAGCACCGCCAGCGCCTGCGGGACGTTGAGGTCATCGTTCATCGCCGCCCTGAACGCCTCGGGAACACCATGGTCGGCGCTCAGCTGCTGGCCGGAGAGGCTCTCGGCTGCGCGGGCCAGGAAGGTCTCGATGCGTTCGACGGCGGCCTGCGCCTCGTCCAACGAGGTCGGGCGGTAGTCCAGCTGGGAACGGTAGTGCGCCTGTCCCAGGAAGTAGCGCACAGCGCGGGGTCTGGCTGCGGCGAGCATCTCCTCCGGGGCGATGGTGTTGCCCACGGATTTGGACATCTTCTCCCCGGCGTAGGTGACCATCCCGTTGTGCAGCCAGAAGCGCGCGAAGCCGTCACCGGCGGCGGCCGACTGGGCCAGCTCGTTCTCGTGGTGGGGGAAGCGAAGGTCCAGCCCCCCTCCGTGGATGTCGAAGGTGCTGCCCAGGTACTTGGTGGCCATCGCCGAGCACTCGACGTGCCAGCCCGGCCGTCCGGCGCCCCAGGGGGCGTTCCAGCGGGCGGTCTCCGGGTCGGTCTCCTTGTGGCCCTTCCACAGCGCGAAGTCGCGCGGGTCGCGTTTGCCGCGGGCGTCTGCGTCAGCGGCGTCCTGCATGTCTTCGGCCCGCTGGTGGGTGAGTTCCCCGTACCGGGGCCAGGAGCGGACGTCGAAGTAGACGTCGCCGGAGCCGTCCTGGGCGGGGTAGGCGTGGTCGGCGTCGATGAGTCGTTGGATCAGCGCGAACATCTCGGTCATATGCCCGGTGGCGCGCGGCTCGTAGCGCGGGCGCTTCACCCCGAGGGCGTCATAGGCCTGATGGAAGGCCTGCTCGAAGCGGTAGGCGAGGGCGAACCAGGGCTCCTGCGCCGGGTACTCCGCGCTGGGAGTGTGCTCGGGCTGGTAGGAGAGCGTCGACTTCTCCAGGATCTTGTCGTCGATGTCGGTGACGTTGCGGACGCTGAGCACGTCGAGGCCGCTGTGCTCGAGCCAGCGGATCAGGATGTCGAAGGCCACGGCCGATCGCACATGGCCCACATGGGGGCGCCCCTGCACGGTGGCGCCGCAGTAGTACAGAGACACCCGGCCCGGCTCAAGGGGCTCGAAATCTCGCACGGTCGCCGTCTTGGTGTCATAAAGTCGCAGTGCCACGCGGTCAGCCTATCCGGTCCTCGGTTCAGAGCGTGTAGATCACCGCGGTGGCAGTGGCCAGGATTCCTTCGCCGCGGCCGGTGAAGCCCAGTCCGTCGGAGGTCGTGGCGCTGATCGCGACCGGCGCTCCGGCTGCCGCGCTGAGCACCTGTTGGGCCTCCTCGCGGCGTGGACCGAACTTGGGTCGCTTGCCCACGAACTGCACGGCGATGGAGCCGATCCCGAAGCCTTCCCCCGCCAGGATCCGCGCAGCCTCGGCCAGCAGCTGTGCCCCGGAGGCTCCCTCGAGCTCAGGTCGAGCCGTGCCGATGGTGTCGGCGCCGAAGTGCACCCCCAGATCTCCAAGCCCTGCGGCGCTGAACAGCGCGTCGCAGCAGGCGTGTGCCACTGCGTCGCCGTCGGAGTGTCCGGTCAGGCCCTGCTGGCCGGGCCAGAACAGTCCGGCCAGCCAGAGGTCACGTGGTTCCTCGGCGGGGGCGAAGGCGTGGACATCGTGGCCGATTCCCACCCGCGGCAGCACAGGCTTCGTCTGCTCGGGGGTGTGGATGCTCGCCAGCAGAGCCTGCGCCGCAGCGAGATCGGCTTGAGTAGTGATCTTCAGGGCGCTCTCCGAGCCAGGCACGACGGCGACCGCGATGCCCATCGCTTCGGCGATCATGGCCTCATCGGTCAGCCCCTCCGCCTCCGCGTCGGGGAGATCTCCGATGAACTCGAAAGCCTGCTGGAGCAGCGCGAGCGTGAAGCCCTGCGGGGTCTGCACCGCGCGCAGCGAAGACCGCGGCACGGTCTCGGCCACCCGTTCGACGCCGCTGTCCGCGGCCGGCTCCGGATGCACGCGCTTGATGGTGTCGGTCACCGGCAGGGCAGGGACGACGGCGGCGGCGCCGGCCTCCACCGCTGCGAAGACCCGGGCGTAGACCTGCTCCGGGGTCATGGCGCGGGCGGCGTCCTGGATCAGCACCGTGGTGGTGGCGGGGTCCCAGTCCGCCGCCGCGGCGCTGAGCAGATGGTTCACCCCGGCGCGCACCGAGGAGGACCTGCTGCCTCCCCCGCGGGTGGAGAACACCGGGACTCCCGCAGCGGCGCTGAACTGCTCGCCCACTGCGGCCAGCTGGTCATAGCTGGCCCGGTCCGGTGGAAGCACCAGCACCACGGCGTCCAACCCGTGGCTCAGCCGGCCCGGCGTCAGCCCACCGCTGCTCAGCCCGTGGAGGCGCTGCAGCACCTGGGCAAGGATCGGTCGACCACCCAGATCCACGCAGGCCTTGGGTATTCCGTGTCCGAGCCGCTCTCCGCTGCCGGCGGCCACAACGATGAGCGCCCGGCGCGCTGTGACAGGTTTCCCCGTCCCGGCGTCCGGGCGACTCATCGATGGCGCTCCTGCGGGAGCGACCGTGGCTGCCGGTGCGACCTGTGGTCCCACCTGGCTCATCTCTACTCTGCGACCTTCTCTGGCTCTGCCGGAGTCGGGGCCTGATCGAGGATCTCGTCGAGAAGCTTCGCAGCCTCTTCCTCGTCGAGCTTCTTCGCAAGAGCCAGCTCCGAGACCAGAATCTGCCGGGCCTTGGCGAGCATGCGCTTCTCGCCCGCGGAGAGACCGCGGTCGTTCTCGCGCCGCCACAGGTCACGTACGACCTCGGCGACCTTGTTCACGTCGCCGGAGGCGAGCTTCTCAAGGTTCGCCTTGTACCGGCGTGACCAGTTGGTGGGCTCTTCGGTGTACTCGGCACGGAGCACGTCGAAGACATGCTCCAGGCCCTCCGCACCGACGACATCACGCACGCCGACCAGGTCGACGTTGTCTGCTGGCACCTCGATGGTCAGGTCTCCCTGAGACACCCGGAGCTTCAGGTACATCTTCTCTTCGCCGCGAATGGTGCGGGTCTTCACTTCTTCGATCGTCGCCGCACCGTGGTGCGGATATACGACCGTCTCGCCGACCTCAAAATTCATGTAATGATTCCCCTTTCCCGGACTCAAGTTTATCACGCGTCACAATTGGCTCCGCGTGTCGCTCCGGATTCCCTCCCGCGTCACCACATAGGGTTCGCCGCCGAATGATTTCGACATCCTGTAGAATTGGGCCAGACCAGACCATCACGTGGGCAGAGGATTCTCCGCTGACGTGGACGACATCTGCGCCGCACGCCAATCTCCGGGGTCCAAGACCGCGTACCCTGGAGCTGATCTGTATCGCTCCAAGCCCGTGAGGAGACTCTCCACGTGAAGTTCTCAGCTGATAAGACCCGCCGCATGGCAGCGGTCTCCGTGGCCGCCGCCGCACTTCTGGGCGCCAGCGGCTGCAGCGCCGTCAACTACCAGGCCACCACACAGCAGTACGCCGCCTCCGACGGCACCCGCGCCGACGTCGAGGACGTGAAGTTCCGGCACATGGCGTTCATCACCGACGAGGCCGGCAACCCCGCTCGGGCCATGGGTTCGATCATCAACACCGGCACCGAGGACGCCGAGGTGGAGGTCACCGCCGACGGCGAGACCTTCTCCACCACGGTCCCGGCTGGGGAGAAGATCTCGCTGGAGCTCGACGAGGAGCTCGTCGTGGAGTCCTTCCAGGGCGAGCCCGGCGCGATGCACGAGATCACCGTCAGCGTCGACGGCGAGTCCAAGCAGATCCTCGCCTCGGTCTTCGACGGCGTTCTGCCGGAGTACCGCCACCTGCTCCCCGACGGCTTCGACGAGTCCATGGCCGAGCACCTCGTACACGGTCCTGACACCTGGGGCAGCGGCGCGGCCCACCACGACGAAGACGACGCCGGCCACTAGAGACCACTTGCCGCCGCGGCCCCGGGCCGCAGCGAGCACTGGAGCTTCCCGAACAGAGAGGGCCCGCTTCTTCTGAAGCGGGCCCTCTCTGTTCATCCAGGCCCGTTCCTCGGATCTGGGCGCGGAATCCCGCTAGGATTCTGCGGTCGCTTCCCGCAGCAGTCGGCGCAGGCGCTGCGGATCGATGCGCCAGAAGTCCTTGACCTGACCGTTGATGCGCAGCACCGGGATCTCCTCGGCGAAGCTGGCGAGCAGCTCCTTCTCGGTGGTGATGTCACGTTCGATGAGCTCCACGGAGAACTCCGCGCAAGCCTCGCGGGCGACTGCCACGGCGTCCATGCACAGATGGCATCCCTGCTTGGTGAGCACCTCGACCTCGACTGATCGGCTCACGAACCCCCCTCTCCTCTCAGGACTTCCTGGTGGGACGAAGAAACCCCGGCCGCCTGCTGGCTGCCGGGGTTTCTTCGCGCTTCCAAGAAGTCTTATTTCTTGTTGCGGCGCTGATGACGAGTCTTCCGCAGACGTTTACGGTGCTTCTTCTTCGCCATGCGCTTGCGGCGCTTCTTGATCACTGAGCCCATGGGGTGCAGTCCTTGTCTGTAGGTAAACAACGAGAAAAAGGTCTCGGAACAGTGTAGCCGCAACGCAGTGCTGGCACAGAATCGACGCCCCCTCCGGGTCGCGATCGGACCACAGGGTCCCAGTCACTCCAGACCTCAGTCGAACCAGGGGTCCAGTCCGTAGAGCGGGAAGATCTCTTTGCGGGTCTGCATCACCGCGCGATCCACTGCGTCCGAAGGGTCGTAGCCGAGCTCCCAGGAGCGCCACCACAGCTCCGCGTCATCACCCATGGTCTCGGGTGCGCAGACCTGGTACCGCTCGCGCACATGGTCCCGCCAGGAGCGGGGCACCACGGTCTTGAGCGACAGCGGGGCCCCGACGATGACGCCGGTCAGGTGCGTCCAGCTGCGCGGGACCACGGTGTGCACCGCGTAGCCGCCTCCCCCGGTGGCGATCCAGCGTCCTTCACAGTGCTCGTCGGCGAGGTGGGCGATGTCCAGGGCACTCTGCCGCTGCGCGTCCACGCTGAGCTGCAGGTCCGAGAGCGGGTCGTCCCGGTGCGAGTCACAGCCGTGCTGGGAGACGATGACCTCGGGTTCGAAGGCGGCCACCAGCTGAGGTATGACGGCGTGGAAGGCACGCAGCCAGCCGGCGTCGCCGGTGGTCTCGGGCAGCGCGATGTTCACCGCCGAACCCTCGGCCCCCGGACCGCCGGCCTCGTTGGGGAATCCGGTGCCCGGGTAGAGCGCGACCCCGGTCTGGTGGATCGAGATGGTCATCACCCGCGGGTCGTCGTAGAAGATGTCCTGGGTGCCGTCCCCGTGGTGGGCGTCCACGTCGATGTAGACCACTCGACGGGTGCCCTGATCCAGCAGCAGCTGGATGGCGACCGCGGAGTCGTTGTAGACGCAGAAGCCGCCCGCGCGGGATCTCGCGGCATGGTGCATCCCGCCGGAGAAGTTCAGCGCCCGGACCGCGGTGCCGTCGAGCAGCGCCTGGGCGCACTGGCGGGTGCCGTCGACGATCCGGGCGGCGCCGAGGTGGATCTCGCTGAACACCGGGGTGTCCTCGGTGCCGAGCCCGTGGTCATCGGAGGCGTGTCCATGCTCGGCGGCGTTCTTCACAGCGGTGATGTAGTCGGCGGAGTGGACCGTGCCCAGCACGGTGTCCGAGGCGATCCCGGTCTTCAGCTGCCGCACATGTGAGCCGCTGAACAGTCCGAACTCGTCGCAGAGCTTCGCGGTGAGCTCCAGCCGCACGGGATCCATGGGGTGGTTGGAGTTGAAGCGGTACTCGAGCAGCGCCTCGTCCCAGACGACGGCGGCGGGAAGTTCTCCCACGGTGGCCTCCTCAGGCGTGGTCGGCGAAGTACTCCAGCTGGGAGACGTCCCCGGAGACGATGATGGTGTCTCCGGCGGAGACGAGGGTGTCTGGCTGGGCATAGACGAAGTCCTTGCCCGGCGATTTCACGCCCACCACGTTGACCTTGTGCCGGCTGCGCGGCTGGCACTGGTCGATGGTCTTGCCGTGCAGCTCGCGCGGCGGGCGCATCTTCACGATCGCGAAGTCGTCGTCGAACTTGATGAAGTCCAGCATCTGACCCGAGACCAGATGCGCGGCCCGGACGCCGGCGTCGTGCTCGGGGTAGATCACGTGGTGACACCCGATCCTGGTCAGGATCTTGCCGTGGGTCGGGTTGATGGCCTTGGCCCAGACCTGGTGGACCCCGAGGTCCACCAGGTTCGCTGCGATCAGCACGGAGGACTCGATGGAGGTGCCGACTCCGACGACGGCGGCGTCGAACTCCTGGGCGCCGACCTGTCGCAGCGCCTCGATGTCGGTGGCGTCGGCCTCCACCACATGGGTGAGCATATCGGCGTACTTCTGGACCAGGCCGCGGTTCTGCTCCACCGCGAGAACCTCTTTGTTCTGGCTGACCAGCTGGTTGCTCAGCGCGATGCCGAAGCGTCCCAGTCCCACGACGAGGACCGGTTTGTTGCTCTGGGGGTTCAGCTTGGGCACGAATGCGTCCTTTTCCGCGAAGAAACGTGCTCGGCCAGGAAGGGCCGAGTCGTGAAGTGCTGACTCCAGGGTAGACCCCTTCTGGTCAGCGGGTCAGCCGGCGAGCGGGTCAGCCGATCATCGGACGGCCTTCGGGGTAGCGGTAGCGGACCCGGCTGCGCTGACGCACGGTCAGCGAGGCGGCGAAGGTGATGATCCCGACCCGACCGGCGAACATCAGCGCTGCGAGCACATAGAGCCCTTCCGGCGGCAGGTCCTCGGTGAGACCGCTGGTGAGCCCGACGGTCGCGAAGGCGGAGATGGACTCATACAGCGGACGGCCCATGTCCAGGCCGGTGATGTACATCAGCCAGACGGTGGAGATCAGCACCAGCGTCGCGCCCATGGCGACCACCGAGACCGCCACCCGCACGGCGGACGGCGGGATGGTGCGGCCGTGGGCAGTGGACTCGGCGTCGCCGCGGGCCTCGGCGAGGAAGGCCAGCCAGATCACCGCGATGGTGGTGACCTTGATGCCTCCGGCGGTGGAGGCTGAACCGCCGCCGGCGAACATCAGCGCATCGGAGACGAGCATGGTCTCGGCGTTCTGCAGATTCGACTCCACCACCGAGAAGCCGCCGGAGCGCATGTTCACCGAGGCGAAGAGCGAGTTCTGCAGCTTCTCCCCGATGCTCATGTCGCCGATGGTGGAGCTGTTGGACCACTCCATGATCCCGTAGAGCACCGCACCGATGACCATGAGCAGCAGCGTCACCTCCAGGGTGAGCTTGGTGTGCAGGCTCCAGCGACGCACGTGCCAGCGGTTGCGCCAGAGCATGAACAGCACCGGGAAGCCCAGGCTGCCCAGGAAGACCCCGACCATGATGGTCCAGATGACCACCGGGTCGTTGTCGAAGCCGGCGAGACCTTCGGAGTGCGCCACGAAGCCGGCGTTGTTGAACGCCGAGATGGCATAGAACGTGCCGTCCCAGAGACCGCTGGCGACGTCGCCGTTGAGATGGATGAAGCGCGGGATCAGCACCATCGCCAGCAGCGCCTCCACCACCGCGGAGACGATCACCACGGTCCGGATCACCTGGCCGGTCTCGCCCATCGAACCGGTGGAGATTCCGCCCTCCTGCGCGACCAGCCGGGTGCGCACCCCGAGGTTGCGGGTCACCGAGATGGCCAGCAGCGCAGCGATCGTGATGATGCCCAGTCCACCGACCTGGATGCCGATCAGGATCACCACTTCACCGGCGAAGGACCAGTGGTCAGCGGTGTTCACCGGGGTCAGGCCGGTGACGGTGACCGCAGAGGTGGCGACGAAGAGCGCCTCGTGGAAGGCGGCGGAGGAGCCGGAGGCGGTGGCCCAGGGCATGTTCAGCAGTGAGGCGAACACCGCGATGGTCACCCCGAAGATCAGCATCGCCGCACGTGCCGGCGAGGTGCGGGTCAGCCGCCCCATCCACCGCTTCAGGTAGAGCCGAGGTCCGGTCCGGCGGCCCCTGCCGTGCTCAGTCTGCGCTGCGGAGCTCATCGGTGATCTCCGCTGACCGGTGCGCGCTGGCGTTGACGGCGGCGCGCACGGCGGCGGGCAGGTCGTGTTCGTCGAAGGCGTTGATGGCACGCTCGGTGGTGCCGTTGGGCGAGCAGACCGCGCGGCGCAGTCCGGCGGCGTCGGCGGTGCCCGCAGCCTGGTGCTCGACCAGCATCTTGCCGGCGCCATAGATGGTCTGCGCCGCCAGATCAGCCGCCAGCGCCCGGTCCAGGCCCAGCTCCACGCCGGCCTCTGCCATCGCCTCGGCGAGATAGAAGGCGTAGGCGGGACCGGATCCGGAGATCCCGGTGAGGGCGTCGATCTGGGACTCATCGATCACGTGGACGGCGCCGCTGGCGCCCAGCAGCTGGGCCACGGTCTCGGTGTCCTGCGGGCTCACGTGGGTGCCCGGGACCAGCCCGACCACGCCGAGGCCCACCGAGAGCGGGGTGTTCGGCATGGACCGGATGACAGGTTGGCCCTGGGGCAGTGCCGCCTCGATCATGTCCACGCTGATCGCGGCCGCCACGGAGACCACCACGGCCCCTGGCTTCACGGTGCTCGCGATCTCTGCGGCCAGAGCGACGATGCCATGGGGCTTGACCCCGAGGAAGATGATGTCGGCCTTCCCGGCGGCGCTGCGGTTGGCCTCGGCGTCGTCCTGCTCGGCGAGCACGCTGATCCCGAACTGCGTCGCGCGCTGTTCGGCGGTGGCGGCGCTGCGTGTGGTGGCCTGGACCTGCTCCGGGGCCACCGAGGAGTCCAGCAGACCCGCGAGGATCGCGCCGTTCATCGAGCCGAGGCCGAGCATCGCTATCCGCGGCGCGGTGGGAGTGCTGGTGCTGGTGCTGGTGCTGGTGCTGGTGGACATCGTCACTCCTGACCGAGGTGTCTGCGGGCGAAGGCCAGGGACTCGGCGAGCCAGCGCTCCCGGTCTCCGACGTTGCGGGCGGTGCGGGTGGCGACCTCGACAGCGACGACGCCGTTGAACCCGGTCTCGGCGAAATCGGTCCGGCCGAGCATCTCCATCGCCTCGGCCACGCGCTGCTCCCCCTGACCGGGGATGAGGTGATCGTCTTTGAACCCGTTGGACCAGCCGTCGGTCAGGTGCACGTGGCGCAGGCGCTGCCCCAGTGCCTCGACGGCCTCGAGCGAGTCGGCCTCTGCCGTGGCGGCATGGGAGAAGTCCCAGGTGACGTGCGGGTAGGGCTGATCCACCGGGTCCCAGTGCGGCAGGTACATGGTGGCCTCGCGACCACCGGCCCGCCAGGGGTACATGTTCTCGACGGCGAAGAGCACTCCGGTCTCCTCCTCCAGATCCTTGATCCCCTCGGCGAAGCCTTCGGCGTAGCCGACCTGCCAGCGGAAGGGCGGGTGCGCGACGACCACGCCGGCGCCCACCTCGTGGGCGAGGGCGGCGCTGCGCTTGAGCTTGTCCCAGGCGGAGCCCCAGACCTGCTGGGTGAGCAGCAGAGTGGGGGCGTGGATGGCCATGACCGGCAGGCCGAAGCGCCAGGAGAGCTCGTTCAGCGTGGAGGCCTGCTGGGACTCCCCGCGGTGGGTGACCATGACCTCCATGCCGTCATAGCCGAGGTCCTCAGCGATGGAGAAGCCTTCGGCGACCCCCATCGGGTACACCGAAGAGGTGGAGAGCGCCACGGGGATCCGCGGAAGCTTATGAGGCGGGCGCGGCTGGACTTCCTCAGTGGGCATGTTCAACCGCCGCCGTCGCCAGGGTGCGACCGCCGGGGATCTCACCGCGGGAGGGCTTGCGCAGCTCGCGGCCGAGGTTGACGTGCCCGACGCCGGGAGCGGCGGGCACGGCCACCGCGCCGTCGCGGACCAGGGAGTCCAGCCGGCGCAGGATCAGGCCCTCACGCAGCGCCCAGGGGCAGATCTGCAGCGTCTCGATGCCGAAGACCTTCATCGCCTGCTCAGCGACCAGTGCGCCGGCGAAGACCTGCCGGGCACGCAGGGTGGAGACGCCGGGCAGCTCGGCCCGCTCGGCCGCGGTCATCGTCGCCAGGTTCTTCACCAGCGGCTTCAGCTCGGCATGGGCCAGGCTGCGCGGAACATAGGGACCCTCTGCGGAGGGCGCGGCGCCGGTCATCCGCGCCAGCGAGCGGAAGGTCTTGGACGTGGCGAGCACCTCGATGTGTCCGCTCAGGACCGGGAACTCGCGCCGCGCCGCCTCCAGCTCCTCACGCACATAGCTCTTGAGCGCCTTCACCTGGTCCTTGCTGGGCGGGTCCTCGCCCAGCCAGTCACGGGTGAGCCGGCCGGCGCCGAGCGGAAGCGAGACCGCGGTGGCGGGCAGCTCGTCGCGCCCATAGGCGATCTCGAAGGAGCCGCCGCCGATGTCGAAGTTCAAGATGTCCCCGGCGCTCCAGCCGCGCCAGCGCCGGGCGGCGAAGAAGGTCATCGCCGATTCCTGGGCGCCGGTGAGCTCGGTGAGCTCCACCCCGGTCTCGGCGACGACCCGTTGCAGGACCGCCGCTCCGTTGGCGGCCTCGCGCAGCGCTGAGGTGCAGAAGGAGAGCAGATCCTCGGCCCGGTGCCGCGCGGCGAACCGGGCGGCCTCGGCGATGAAGCCGATGAGCTCGAGCTGACCGTCCTCGGTGATCGCCCCGTGCTCATCGAGGTGTCTGACCAGGGACAGCGGTCGCTTATGGGAGGCGAACGCCTCGGGTTTGGCCCCGAGATGAGCATCCACCAATAACAGGTGCACGGTGTTCGAACCGATATCCAGCACGCCCAGACGCATCAGGTGACTCCTTGACTAGGATCCGGTCTTCGCGGTGGTCTTCTTGGCTGGAGCCTTCTTCGCGGCGGGCTTCTTGGCCGGAGCCTTCTTCGCCGTGCTCTTGGCGGCCCGCTTGGGCGCACCGGGCTTCTTCGGTCCGGCGGCGCGCTTCTCCGCCAGCAGCGAGTATGCGTGCTCCTTGGTCAGCGTCTCCAGCGAGACGCTGCGGGGCACTGTCACATTGGTCTCACCATCGGTGACGTAGGGGCCGAAGCGGCCGTCCTTGACCACCACCTGCTTCTCCGAGGTGGGATCGGCGCCGAACTCGGCCAGCGGGGGAACCGCTGCCCGGCGTCCACGCTGCTTGGGCTGGGCGTAGATCGCCTTCGCCTCGTCCAGGGTGATGGTGAACATCTGCTCCTCGGTCTCCAGCGAGCGGGAGTCCGAGCCCTTCTTCAGATACGGGCCGAAGCGGCCGTTCTGGGCGGTGATCTCTTCGCCGTCTGCATCGGCGCCGACCACGCGCGGCAGCGAGAGCAGCCGCAGCGCCTGCTCCAGCGTCACCGTCTCCAGGGTCATGTCGGAGAGCAGCGAGCCGGTGCGGGGCTTCTCCTTGGCCGGCTTCTTCTTCGGCTTGGGCTTGCCGTTCTTGTAGTACTCGGTCGGCAGCGACTTCATATGCTCTTCGAGCTGCGCCTCGGTCATCTCTTCGATGAGCTCGGTGACGTAGGGGCCGTAGCGACCGTCCTTGGCGACGATCTCGCGACCGGTCTCGGGGTCGGTGCCGAGCACCCGGCCTGAATACTGGGCCTGTTCGAAGAGCTCCTCGGCCTTGGCGACGGTGAGCTCGTCCGGAGCCAGGTCCTGGGGCAGGTTGGCGCGCTGGGGCTCCAGCTCACCCTCGGCGTTGACGACGCCGTCGGGGTTCGGCCGCTCCAGATAGGGGCCGTAGCGCCCCACCCGCAGGTTCACGCCGGGGGCGATCTCGATGGAGTTGATCGCCCGGGCGTCGATCTCGCCGAGGTTCTCCACCACGTGCTTGAGCCCGTCGACGCCGTCCTCGGCGCCGAAGTAGAAGCCCTGCAGCCAGGCCTCGCGCTGGAGCTCGCCGCGCGCGATCTGGTCCAGGTCCTCTTCCATGCGGGCGGTGAAGTCGTAGTTCACGTATTTGCCGAAGTGCTCCTCCAGCAGCCGGATCACGCTGAAAGCGGTCCAGGAGGGGATCAGCGCGGAGCCGCGCTTGGTGACGTAGCCGCGGTCCATGATGGTCGAGATGGTCGGCGCGTAGGTGGAGGGGCGACCGATCTCGCGCTTCTCCAGCTCCGCGACGATCGTGGCCTCGGTGTAGCGGGCCGGCGGGGTCGTCTCATGGCCCTTGGCCTGGACGTCGCGGCCGATCAGGCTCTCGCCGGTCTCGATCTTCGGCAGTCGCTTATCGGCCTTGCCGGCCTTGGCCTCGTCGTCCTCCGAGGTGCTCTCGCGGATCTCCTCGTAGGCGGCCAGGAAGCCGGGGAAGGTGATGACGGTGCCGGAGGCGCCGAAGGTGGCGGTGGTGCCGGCCTTGGGTCCGTCGGAGACGGAGGCGCTGAGCCGCACGGAGGCGGTGAAGCCTTTGGCGTCCTCCATCTGGGAGGCGACGGTGCGCTTCCAGATCAGCTCGTAGAGCTTGAACTCATCCTTGGAGAGCTCCTTGGCCACCTGGCCGGGGGTGCGGAAGTGGTCGCCGGAAGGCCGGATCGCCTCGTGGGCCTCCTGCGCGGTCTCGCTCTTCTTGGAGTACAGGCGCGGGCTGGCGGGCACATGGTCGGCCCCGTAGAGCTCGGTGATCTGCCGACGCGCCGCGGTGATCGCCTCGTTGGAGAGCGTCACCGAGTCGGTACGCATATAGGTGATGTAGCCGTTCTCATACAGCCGCTGCGCCACCTGCATGGTCGCCCGGGAGGAGAAGCGCAGCCTGCGGGAGGCTTCCTGCTGCAGCGTCGAGGTGATGAAGGGAGGCTGGGGACGGCGCGAGTACGGCTTGTCCTCCACCGAATCCACGGTGAACTCCGCCTTGGTCAGACCCTCGGCCAGGGCCTCGGCCGCTTCGCGGTCCAGGACGCTGACCTCTGTCTTGGAACGGGTGGACTTCAGCTCGCCGCGGTCGTTGAAGTCCGCGCCGGTGGCCACGCGGGCCCCGTCGACGGCGTTGAGCTTGGCGGTGAACTCCTCACCGGCGGCGGTGGCGAAGCTCCCGGAGAGGTCCCAGTAACCGGCCGGGATGAAGGCCATGCGTTCACGCTCACGCTCGACCACCAGTCGGGTGGCCACTGACTGGACGCGTCCTGCGGAGAGGCCCTTGCCGACCTTGCGCCAGAGCACCGGGGAGATCTCGTAGCCGTAGAGCCGGTCCAGGATGCGCCGGGTCTCCTGCGCGTCGACGAGGTCGTCATCGATCTGACGCACGTTCTGCAGGGCTCGAGTGATGCCCTCATTGGTGATCTCGGTGAAGGTCATCCGGTAGACCGGGACCTTGGGCTTGAGCACCTGCAGCAGGTGCCAGGCGATGGCTTCGCCTTCGCGGTCGGCGTCAGTGGCGAGATAGAGCTCCGAGGCGTCTTTCAGGGCCCGCTTGAGCTCTGTGACCTTCTTCTTCTTGGAGTCGGAGATCACGTAGTAGGGCGCGAAGCCGTCGTCGGGGTTCACCGCGAACCGACTGAAGGGGCCCTTCTTCATATCAGTGGGCAGCTCTGAGGGCTGTGGCAGGTCACGGATATGCCCGGCGGAAGCGTCCACGATGAAATCATCGCCAAGGTACTTGGCGATGGACTTGGACTTCGCCGGGGACTCGACGATGACGAGTTTCTTGCCTTCGGGCACTGATCTCCTTGAGGGAATTCTTGCGGTGCAGTCTCGGGCGCTCAGCAGTGGGCTGGCCGTCGAGTGCTCAATATATCAGCGAGCAGAACACGTCGAGGCCGGTGGAATCAAGACTCCCTGAGGTAGCCCTCGACGTAGAGGTCGAGGATTTCGCTGCGCAGCTCCTGTTGAAGCTGGCCTTGATCGGTGGACTCATCCGCCATCAGAGCGGCGACGGCGGTGACGAGCGCGGCGGCCTGATACTCCCCGTCGGCGGCTCCCAGCAGGCCCGCCGCGGCGCTGGAGACGGCCCGGCTGCGGCGCAGCCCAGCGCCCTGACGTGCGAGGATCACCTCCGGGTGGACGGCGCCGAAGCGCTGATGGCGTTCTTCGGTGACATCTGCGGCGACGGCGAGGACCGCATCGAGCACCGCCTGCGGGTCCCGGGCGACGGCTTCTGCCCGGGCCGCGGTGGCCCCGATCACCGGTCCCAGCGGCTGCTCCACCGCGCCGGTGAGCTCCTCGAATCGCCGCCAGGGCGTGATCGCGCCCGCATCTGCCGGGCGGCGTCGGATGAAGATCATCCCGAATCCCACCGCGAGCACCGCGCGGGAGTCGAAATCATCCAGGTATTCGGCGTAGCGGCGGCGGTAGTTCTCCGGCTCCCGCTGGGTGGAGGCGTCGCGCAGCCAGGTCTCGGCGTATGCGGAGCTTTCCTGCCGGTCGCGCTGGATGAACCAGGCATCGACCTCCGCGCCGAACGTCTCGCACCACAGGCGCGGTCGGGCGTCCCAGGCGGCGTGGTCCTGGATCTCCCAGTTGCCCAGCAGCTGCGCGGTCCCGGACTCGGCGAGGTGCGGGGGCAGCGAGGCGATCAGCTCCGCCATGAGCAGATCCCCGGCCCGGCCGCCGTCTCGGTAGGTATAGCGCCCGTCGATCTGCTCATCCTGCGGACGCGGGGTGATGACGAAGGGCGGATTGGAGATGATCAGGTCGAATGTCCGCCCGGCCACCGGTTCCAGCAGGCTGCCCTGCACCAGCTCCACCCGAGCACCGAGGTCTCTGGGGTCCAGCCGCAGCGCGGGGGCGTTGAGAGCCAGGTTGAACTCGGTGAAGTCCAGTGCCCGTTGACTGAGATCGGTGGCCACGACATGCTCGGCGTGGTCCAACAGGTGCAGAAGCTGGATTCCGCAGCCGGTGCCGATCTCCAGGGCGCGCTTGACCGGAGTGCGGTGGATGCTCGCCGCCAGGGTCAGACTCGCGCCGCCGATCCCGAGCACATGCTCGGGGTGCAGCGGACCCTGCACCTGTGCGGCGGGAAGGTCGCTGGCCACCCAGAGGTCGGCCAGGCCCCGAGCCTGCTCGGCCTGGTAGGGCCGCAGGTCCACGCTGGGACGGTAGAGCGCGGCGTCGTGCCCTTCCCCGGGCTCCGGGGGCCCCGGTGCCACGGGGTCTGCTCGGTGCACCAGGTTCAGGCGGCGCAGACCGTCGACGCCGACCTGAGGCAGGGCGGCATGCAGCTGCGCGGCGGTGGTCTCGAGCCCGAGCAGCCAGAGCCCGGTGAGCACGGCGCAGGGGTCCGGCGCGGGTTCGGCGGCCAGCAGCTCCGAGACCCGCAGCGCTGCGGGCACGGGCTGATCGCGTTCCAGCGCGGCGAGCGCGACGGGGCCCAGCAGCTGCGTGACACGTTCGTTGGTGAACTGCGCGGAGACCAGGTCCGTGCGCAGGGCGGCCAGCAGCTCGGAGTCAGCGACCGGGGCCGGCAGGATGACATGCTGCTGCTCGAGATGGCTCATCAGCGACGCACCTTCTGCAGGGGACCGGCATTGGGATCGGAGGGGTCCTGCTCCAGCCGCGCCTGACAGTTCTCGCAGCGGGTGGTCTCCGGTATGTCGCGGTGGTCATCGCAGTAGAGCTGCAGCGTGGAGCATCCGCGGTCCATACAGTTATAGAAGGAGCTGGTCGGGCTGGCGCAGCGGCTGCATTCACCGATGGTCTTGGCCTCGGAGGAGAAGCGGGTGTTCATCCGGGAGTCGAAGACGTAGAGCTCGCCCTCCCAGAGTCCCTGATCACCGAAGGTCTCTCCGTAGCGGACGATCCCGCCGTCGATCTGGTAGACCTCTTCGAAGCCGCGCCGGCGCATCAGCGCCGAGAGGACCTCGCAGCGGATCCCGCCGGTGCAGTAGGTCACCACCGGCTGGTCCTTGAGGTGGTCGTATCTGCCGGAGTCCAGCTCTGCGATGAAGTCCCGGGTGGTCTCGGTCTCCGGGACCACAGCGTTCTTGAACTTTCCGATCTGCGCCTCCATGGCGTTGCGGCCGTCGAAGAAGGCGACCTCCACGCCTTGCGCCTGCTTCGCCTCGACGAGCTCATGGACCTGCTGCGGCTGCAGATGCTCACCCCCGCCGACGACGCCGTGCTCATCGACCTCGATCTCCTCGGGCACGCCGAAGGCCACCAGCTCGGGGCGGACCTTGACCGAGAGTCGGGGGAAGTCCTCCGCCCCGCCGTCAGACCATTTGAAGGCCATCTCACGGAACGGGGCGTACGCCCGGGTCTGCTTCACGTACTGCTTGACCGCCTTGACCTCACCGCCGACGGTGCCGTTGATCCCCTGCGGGGAGATCAGGATCCGGCCCTTGACTCCGAGTTCCCGACAGAGGGTGTGCTGCCAGAGCCTCACCGCCTCGGGATCCGAGAGGGGGGTGAAGGCGTAATAGAGGACGATCCGGGACATGCTCACCTCTCAAGGGTAGTTCTGAACAACATCTTTATGAACTCGTTGTCCTGCCCTCTCACGGTGCGCTGCTTTTTCTTTGTATGGTCGGACTATGACTTCTGAGCTGAGCGATGACCTTGTCCGCCACTGGGTAACCGGATGGGCGCGAACTCACGACTATGACGTCCACCATGAAGGCAATGTTCATTCCGCTCTGCGCTCCGGAGATTCAGACGAGTGGGAGTACGTGCTCTATTCCCCTCAGGACACCGACCTGCGCAAGATCGCCTCCGCCGTCTCCAAGGATTCCGCCCGGCTGCTGACCGTGATCGCCGAGCCCGGCGCCGAGTCGCTGACCCAGAGTCCGATCGAAGGCCTCCAGCTCATCAGCGATGAGGAGAGGCTCATGGTGGTGGACATGGACACCCAGGACGTCGAGGATCCGATCACCCCGGAGGGGTACACCACCACTCGCGAAGACCATGACGGCTGGACGCTCTTCACCGTGCGCGACGGGGACAAGGTCGCCGCCCGCGGCCGGGTCGCCACCGTGGGCCATTACGCGATCCTCGACCGGATCTATACCAACGACGACTATCGCCGCCAGGGCCTGGGCACCTATGTGACCCGCGCACTGATCGCCATCGCCCATGAGCATGACGTCGAAGAGGGCCTGCTCGTGGCCACCGGTGATGGCCGTGAGCTCTACGAGTACCTGGGCTGGACCCTGCTCGGCGACGTCCACGTCTACGGCGCCACCTCGGGTGGACGGCTGCGCCCGAGCCACTCCCAGTTCGACGACCTCAACGACTAGGCTCCGCGCGGCACCTGTTGTATGATCGGCGAATTGGCTGCACTAAGTTCAATTGTTCATGAATTATTGAAGGAAGATGCAGCTCCGCACCGTCGCTGAAGGAGCACCCCATGGCCGCCAACCCGTTGACCGACCGCCTCGATGCAGGCCCCGTCATCTGCGCCGAAGGATTCCTCTTCGAACTTGAGCGGCGCGGCTACCTCACCGCAGGAGAATTCGTGCCCGAGGTGGCGCTCGAGCACCCTGATGCGCTGCGCGCGCTGCACCGGGACTTTCAGCGCGCCGGCTCGGACATCGTCGAGGCGTTCACCTATAACGGGCACCGGGAGAAGATGCGGGTCATCGGCAAGGAGGACCTGCTCGAACCGTTGAACCGCTCGGCCCTGCGCATCGCCCGTGAGGTCGCCGATGCCCGACCCGGGGACCTGGTGGCCGGCAACATCTCCAACACCAACATCTGGGACCCCGCGGACGTGCAGCGCCAGAACGAGGTGCGCGGCATGTTCGAGGAGATGGTGGGCTGGGCGGCGGAGGAGGGCGCAGACCTCATCGTCGGCGAGACGTTCTACTATGCCGGGGAGGCGCTCGCGGCCCTGGACGTGGCCCGGTCCTCAGGGCTTCCCGTGGTGCTCACGCTCGCGCCGATGGCCTTCGAAGAGATGGCCGACGGGCTCGGCGTGGTCGAGACGTGTCAGCGCCTGGAGCAGGCGGGCGCCGACGTCGTCGGGCTCAACTGCTTCCGCGGCCCGGACACCATGATGCCGTGGCTGCGCCAGATCCGGGAGGCAGTCTCCTGCCACGTGGCCGGGCTGCCCGTGCCCTACCGCACCACGCAGAGCGAACCCACCTTCTTCAACCTCACTGATGTGCGCGCCAGCGTGCCGTCCCCGCATGGACGGACCTTCCCCACCGCGCTGGATCCGCTGTACACCAATCGCTATGAGATCGGCGCGTTCGCGAAGCAGGCCTACGACCTGGGGGTCAACTACCTGGGGGTCTGCTGCGGCGCCTCGCCGATGCACATCCGCGAGACGGCCGAGGCCGTGGGGCGCAGCACCGAGGCCAGTAGGTACTCCGAGCGCATGGAGAACCATTTCATGTACGGGTCCCATGATCGGCTGCCCGACCACATCCGGTCCCTGGGGGATCGCGCCTGAGCAGCACCGGCGCATCAAGCGCTGTTCAGTGCTGCCAGCGCAGCGGGGGTGAGAGCAGGATGCTGACGTAGCCTGAGGGTGATGCCCGATCAGGAATCCTTTGAGCTGCTGCGCCGTGCGGGTCTGCCGGCTGAGATCGGCGACGCCGGTCCGCTGCGCCACGTCCGCACGCTGCCGGCTCGGCAGGCGCAGACCGCCGCCTGGCCTGAGTGGGTGCCCGCTGAGCTGCGCGCGGGCTACCGGCAGCTGGGGGTCTCCGGGCTCTACACCCACCAGGTGCTCGCCGCCGAGGCCCTGCACGCCGGGCGCCACACGATCCTGGCCACCGGCACCGCATCGGGGAAGTCCCTGGGCACCCAGCTGCCCGGACTGGCGGAGATCTGCGGAGGCCCGCGCGGGGCGCTGCCATCGGCAGGCCACGGCGGTGCTTCCGGGAGCCTGGGCCCTCCGCCCAGCGTGGGCACGACCATGCTCTACCTCTCCCCCACCAAGGCGCTGGCCGCCGATCAGCTGGATGCGCTGGGCCAGCTGGCCGAGGCCACCGGGCCCGCCGGCACCCAGGGCGGCATCCGCCCGGCCTCATACGACGGGGACACCGACCCTGCTGAGCGCCGCTGGGTCCGCCAGCACGCCAATGTGGTGCTGACCAATCCCGACATGCTCAACGTCGGGATCCTGCCCAACCATCGGGCCTGGGCCAGGTTCTTCGCCCGGCTGCGCTATGTGATCATCGATGAGGCGCACAGCTGCCGCGGGATCTTCGGCTCACATATCGCGCTGCTGCTGCGCCGGCTGCGGCGGATCTGCGCCCACTACGGGGCCTACCCGGTCTTCACCGGGGCCTCCGCGACGAGCGGTGACCCCGCCACGTCGTTCTCCCGGCTGATCGGGCACCCCGACACCGCGGTCCGAGCCATCACCGAGGACGGCTCACCCCACGGGGCCGTGGACGTCTACCTCTGGGCGGCCTCGAACTCCGCGCTGACCGGAGACAACGCGGCACCGCTGAAACGCAGCCTCACCGTGGAGGCCGCAGACGTCCTCACCGACCTGGTGGTCGCCGGGCACCGGACGCTGGCCTTCATCAAGTCCCGGCGCGGGGCCGAGACCATCGCGCAGATCGCCGCCGATTCGCTCGCCGAGGTGGACCGTGACCTGCGCGGACGGGTGGCAGCCTACCGGTCCGGCTACCTCAAGGAGGAACGCCGCGAGCTCGAGGACGCGCTGCGCGAAGGGCGGCTGCTGGGCGTCGCCTCCACCCCTGCGCTGGAGCTGGGAATCGACATCTCCGGACTGGACGCGGTGATCATCGCCGGCTGGCCCGGCACCCGAGCCTCGTTCTTCCAGCAGCTGGGCCGGGCTGGACGCTCGGGCCAGCGCGGTGCCGCGTTCTTCATCGCCGGCGACGATCCGCTGGACTCTTATCTGCTGGACCACCCCGAGGCGATCTTCGACACCGCTGTCGAGGATGCGGTGACCGATCCTTCCAACCCGCATGTGGCCGCGCCGCACATCCTCGCCGCCGCCCAGGAGCTGCCGCTGACCCATCCTGACCTGGAGCTGTTCGAGGCCTGGCTGATCGGGTCGCTCACCGAGCAGGGGCACCTGAGACGCCGGCCGCGGGGCTGGTTCTTCGCCCACGACGACGTCTCCGCCGCGGCCTGGGTCAAGCTGCGCTCCGACGGCGGCGGGCCCTACACGATCGTGAACGCGCAGGACGGCACCGTCGTCGGTGACATGGGCTCCGCCCAGGCGCAGCCGCAGGCCCACCCGGGGGCGGTCTATGTGCACCAGGGGCGCAGCTACATCGTCGAAGAGCTGGATCGGGAGAACAGCGCGGTGCTGGTGTTTCCAGCGAGCCCGCCGTATTACACCCAGGCCCGGGAGACCACCTCAATCGAGGTGGTGCAGATCGAGGAGTCCATGGACTGGGGCCGTTACCGGCTGCACTCCGGGATGGTCGAGGTGACCAGCACCGTGGTGGGCTTCCAGCGCAAGGCGCTGGGCTCCTCCGAGGTGCTCTCGGACGAGCCGCTGGACCTTCCGCCCTCCTCGCTGCGCACCCAGGCGATGTGGATCACCGCCCCGGAGACCGAGCTCGCAGAGGCGGGCGTGATCCCGGAGCATGTGCCCGGGGCGCTGCATGCCGCCGAGCACGCGATGATCGGGCTGCTGCCGCTGCTGACCTCTGGTGACCGCTGGGACATCGGCGGCGTCTCCACCGCGCTGCACCGCGACACCGAGCTGCCCACGATCTTCGTCTACGACGGGCACCCCGGCGGAGCCGGGTTCGCGCGGCGCGGCTTCGAGCTGGCCGCCGATTGGATCGGCGCCACCGCCGAGACCATCGCCGGCTGCGGCTGCGCCACTGGTTGTCCCTCCTGCGTGCAGTCCCCCAAATGCGGCAACAGGAACAACCCGCTGGCGAAGCAGCCGGCACTGGACCTGCTGCGCGCGATCCTCGCTGCCCGCCCAGAGGGTTCCGCTCCCGGTTCAATCCGCTCGGCGGACGAGAACCCACGCACGCTCGACAACGCTTGATCTGTCTCTGGCCATCATCTTCGGAAGGATCCACCCATGACCCTGCGCTCCATCACCCTGGGAACCGGCGAACATCGTCTCGAGGCGTCAGCGCTGGGCTACGGCGCGATGTCGCTGGCCGGGGCCTATGGGGCCATCACCGAGGCGGGCTCGCTCGAGCTGCTGGACCACGTGGCCCAGCGCGAGGTCACCTTCCTGGACACCGCGAACATCTACGGCGACGGTGAGAGTGAACGGGTGTTGGGGACGTTTCTGAAGCACCGCCGCGAGGAGTTCGTCCTGGCGACCAAGGTCGGCATCGAGAAGGGTGCTGGGGTCGGGAAGCGCCGCGCCCGAGGGGACGCGGCGCATATCCGGGAGCAGGTCGACCTGAGCCTGCGCCGGCTGGGGACAGATCACGTGGACCTCTATTACCTGCACCGGGTGGACCCCGGCACGCCGATCGAAGAGAGCGTCGGAGCCTTGGGCGAGCTCGTCTCCGCCGGCAAGGTGCGCACCATCGGCCTTTCCGAGGCCACCGGGGAAGAGATCGCTCGCGGCCATGCGGTGCACCCGATCACGGCGGTTCAGAGCGAATGGAGCATCTTCGCACGGGATGTGGAAGCCCATGTGCTGCCGACCTGTGCGCGGCTGGGGATCGGCTTCGTGCCGTACTCCCCGGTGGGCCGAGGCATGCTCACTGATGCCCTCGATCCACAGTCTCTCCCCGCCGATGACATCCGGCAGAACTTCCCGTGGTTCAGCGCAGAGAACATCTCGCGCAACGCCGTTCTCGTCGCGCGGGTGCGTGATGTTGCGTCCAGGCTCGGGATCCCCACAGCCGGGCTTGCCCTGGCCTGGCTCTACCAACAGGCGGACACCCTGGGGGTACAGATCTCCCCGATCCCCGGGACCAGGACGGCGGCGCACTGGGATGAGCTGCAGTCCGGTGTGGATGTCTCACTTCCCGGTGAGGCCGTGGAGGAGCTGGACAGGCTGGCCGGGCAGGTTCATGGAGATCGCAGCTTCGATCCGCGCTGGGTCTCCGGTGGGCGCGAGGGCCTGCTCCCGCGCAGCTGAGCAGGTCGGGACTCCCCTGTGCTCGGGCGGCTCAGGACACGCCGGTGATTTGCTCGAGGTTTGCCCCAGCACCGGCGATCTCGGGGCCCTGGATCCATCCTCTCCACAGCAGCGAACGCTCCTGCGGAATCGGCGATGACGCACCCGAGACTGGTGAGCACCTGCAATCAGCAGGGCTCACCAGTCGTCTGGTCCACGAGGCCGAGAATCTCACTTCCCCGAGGCTCGGTTCGCTGAGGCTCGGGGGTCCCGAGCTCCGGGCGACCGTCATGGAAGGCACTGTCATGGAAGGCATGGTCAGGGAGACGACGCAGGAGCGCACCGGTCCGCAGGAGCCCAGGGGCTGGGGGCGACGGCTCCACCAGGAAGAGGAAGGGCTCGCGACGGCCGAATACGGCATCGTCATGCTCGCCGCGGTCGGGTTCGCGGGGCTGCTGGTGGCGGTGCTGAGCTCCGGCACGGCACGAGGACTGCTGAGCGGCGTCGTGGAACGTGCGCTCTCGTTCTGAGCGCGGCTCGATCAGCGCGGAATTCGCGGTGGCGCTGCCCGGGGTGGTGCTCGTGCTGCTGCTGGTGCTCGCCCTCGGTCTCCATGGCGCCGCCCAGGTCACTCTGGAGACGGGAGCTCGGGCCGCGGCTCGGGAGCTGGCCCGCGGGGAGGACCCCGCCGCGGCGGAGGCGGCCGCCCGGCGGGTCGCCGGTGAGGAGGTGTCCTTCCAGCTCAGCCACGATCAGGACTACGTCACCGTGGCGCTGGTCCGCCCGGTCCGGGTGCTCGGGTGGGTCGAGGTCGGGATGACCCAGGATGCCCGCGCCACGGCCCGGGTGGAGAACCTGCCATGAGGCCCCGGGTGTCGCTCTCGGAAGAGCGCGGTTCGGGCACCGTCCTGGCTCTGGGGCTGATCATGGTGCTGCTCATCCTGCTCGCCGCGGCGCAGACCCTGAGCATGGTCGCGGCGTCCTCCGCGCAGGCTGCCCGGGGAGCGGATCTGGCGGCGCTCGCGGGAGCCGATGCGGCCCGCGGCCTGAGCGCCGGGAGCCCGTGCACCGTGGCGGAGGCGGTGGCCGCCCGCAATGCAGTGGAGCTCACCAGCTGCACCGTGACCGGCGAATACCGCACCGAGGTGCTGGTGAGCACCGTTGTGCCGATCCTGCCGGAGCGGCTGCTGGACGCCGGCGGTGTGGATCTCTCCGGACTGCTCAGTCGCGGGGCTGCGCGCGCCGGGCCTCCCCCGTGATCGGCAGGCTGGACCGAGATCCGCGCGAGGACCGCGCGAGCAGAGGCTGCCGCCCACCGGGGGCCGGTCTGGCTCAGAGACGGGCGAGCAGCGCCGCCAGCAGAGCGATCCGCTCTGGGATCGATTCCAGCCGGACCTGTTCATGATCGGCGTGGGCACCGGCGCCATCGGGACCCAGACCGTCGAGGGTCGGCAGGCCCAGCGAGCCGAGGAAGTTGGTGTCTCCTGCTCCTGCCGCGGGCCGACCGCCGACGGTGGGAAGTCCAGCGTCCGCAGCGGCGGCCTCCACCGCGGCGAGCAGCTCCTCATCGGCCGCGTCGGCCTGCCAGGCGGGGCGCTGGGACAGGGTCTGCACCTGCAGCTGGGCGTCCCGACGGACCGGGACGAGATCACTGATGGACGCCAGCACCTGGTTCTCCACCTCGGGGGTGCGGAACCGCAGTCCCACCTCCACCGATGCCGCCGCAGGCACCACATTGGTCTTGCCGCCGCCGGCGATGGTCCCGACATTGCACAGCACATCTCCCGGAGCGGCGTCCTGGGCCGATCCGATGATCTCGCGCAGGGCGAGGATCTGATCCACCAGCTCCTCGATGGCGTTGACTCCGCCCTCGGGGTCCAACGCCGCGTGCGAGGCGCGCCCGGTGACCTGAAGCCGGAGCCTGGTGCTGCCGAGCCGACCGACCTTCAGCGCTCCGCCGGGGTGGGGGGACTCGAAGCCCAGCACGGCGCTGACTCCCTCGGCGCTGGCCAGCAGCAGCTCCCGCGAGCTCGGGGACCCGATCTCCTCGTCACCGACCACGATCACCCGCACCGGCGGCCGGCTGAGGCCCAGCTCTGTGCTGACGCTGAGCCCCTGGTGCATGATCAGCAGCCCGGACTTCATGTCGAAGATCCCGGGCCCGTGGGCGATGCCTGCTTCGATGCGGAACGGCATCTTCTCCAGCGTGCCGGTGGGCCAGACCGTGTCGGAATGTCCGATGAAGAGCACCGGAGCGGCCTCACTGCGCTCGCCGGCTCCCGGGACGTCCATCACCAGGTGCGTCCCCCACTCCCCCTCGTGGACGGCGACCTCGGCATCGTGCTCGGTGAAGAGCACGCGCACCTGATCAGCCACTGAGGTGACCCCCTCGGCGTCTCCGGTGGGCGACTCGGTCACTACCATCCGTTCCAGAAGCTCGAGGGTGCGGTCATAGCGATTCCCTGCCAGGTCAAGCAGGGCAGTGGGAGAAGAGTTGTCCATGGGGCTATGATACGCAACGTAAGAACATATACCAGGCTTCGAGAGGACCGCATGACAAATCAGGATGCAGCCGCACCCGCTTCCCCCGCCATGCCGGAGACGATCAGCCTGGATGATGGGGTCATAGTGCGGGGTCTCACCGAGGTCGCCGAGCTGGAGGCCGCATGCCGGCTCTACCGCGAGGTCTTCTCCTACAGCGGGGAGGACCAGGGGATCAACGCCCGCCTGTTGAAGAACCTGCTCACCTATGGCGGCACAGTCATCGGTGCGCTCGACGCCGCCGGTGCCTTGCGCGGCATGGCCTTCGGCTGGACCGCGGTGGAGACCGATCAGGATGATCCGCACATCTACCACTTCTCCCAGGCCGCAGTGGTCTCCCAGGACCTTCAGGGCCAGGGCGTCGGCCGCGCGCTGAAGAACGTCCAGGCCGCCGTCGCCCACCGGCAGGGATCAAGCCGCATGCGCTGGACCTACAACCCAATGATCAGCCGCAACGCCCACTTCAACCTCGACGTGCTCGGCGCGCAGGGCCGCTGGTTCACCCGCGACGCGCTCGCCGGGCCCGGCACCGATCGCATCACGGTGGAATGGCGACTCGATGAGTCGCACGAGGGACACCGGGTGGCGACCGACAGCAGGTTTGAGGCAGAGCTCGCGGCACACCCGCTCACCACCCCCGGGGAGATCCGGGCCGGCGGCGAATCCACCGCGCTCGCCGTCCCCGCCCAGCAGCCCACCGATCCGGCAGTCATCGAGCTGCTCCGATCGCGCTTCCAGGAGATCTTCGACCAGGGGTTCGTCGCGGTGTCCTGCCGCCGCATGGACGAGGACCTGGCTGTCTACAGCTTCACCCGACCGGCATGAACCGGATGAACAGCATGGTCACCGAAGAGTTCACAGACCAGCATGCGAGTGGCGGAGCAGAGGACGCGGGGTCCGATGATCAGCGCGGTCCGGACAATCCAGCCGCGCGCTTCGGAGCCAGCATGTCCCCGCGGGCCTCGGCCAAGACCCTGCAGGCGCGACTGATCCGCAAGGAGCGCGAGAACCTGGAGCGGGTCTTCGCCAGCTTCGAGACCGAGGACTCGGTGGCCCGGGCCGCGGCGCTCATCGCCGGGGCGCGCCGTCGCTTCATCGTGGGCCACGGCAGGTCTGCGGCCTTCGCGCACCTGCTGGACCTGGACCTCTCCCATGGGGTCTCGCAGGTCTCGCTCATCGACGGCCAGAGCACTCGCAGCATCGATGTGCTCACCGATGTGCGCGGCACCGACGTCCTGGTCGCGTTCTCGATGCGCCGCTACCGCCGGGAGACCGCCGACCTGGTCCATGCCTTCGCCCAGCGCGGCGGCACTGTGGTCGCGGTGACGGACTCGGTCGATTCCCCGCTGGTCGCGCCGGCCAGCGAGGTCGTGATCGTGCCCACCGGCTCCGCCTCGGTCACCGACTCCGCCACCGGCATCGCCGCGGTGATCCACCTGCTCACCGCGCTGACCACCGCAAGTGCCAAGGGAAGCCGCCGTCGGCTGACCGAGAGAGAATCACTGATCCAAGAGATGGGACTGTATATCTGATGCGCGCCACAGAGATCGTGCTCCACGACGTCGAGCTGCCCCTGCGGCACGCCTTCGAGACCAGCTCACACCGGAAATCCTCGCTGCGCCACCTGCTGGTGGAGATGATCGCCGAGGACGGCACCGTCGGCTGGGGCGAGATCGCCTCCCCCGCCGGCCCCTTCTACGCCCCGGAGACGACGACGACGGCGTGGCAGACCGCGGTCGAACATCTGATCCCCGCCGTGCTCGGCGCAGACTGGGAGCACCCAGACGAGGTCGCGGGACTCTACGCGAAGGTGCGCGGAAACTATTTCGCCAAGGCCGGGATCGAGATGGCCGCATGGACCCTGTGGACCGCGGCCCGGTCGGTGCCGCTGGCACAGGCTCTCGGCGGGGAACGCGACTCCGTCATCGCCGGCGTCTCCTTGGGCATCGAGCCCAGCATCGACGCGCTGCTCACCGAGGTGACCCGCCACGTGGAATCGGGCTATCCCCGGGTGAAGCTGAAGAT
The DNA here is from genome assembly GCF_022565855.1 of Nesterenkonia sp. AY15. Lineage (NCBI taxonomy): Bacteria > Bacillati > Actinomycetota > Actinomycetes > Micrococcales > Micrococcaceae > Nesterenkonia > Nesterenkonia sp. AY15. The sequence continues at coordinate 29,819 of NZ_JAJOYV010000009.1, forward strand.
CGCACCGGGTTGGGATGTCGATCCCGTGCGCGCGGTGCGTGCGGCCTTCCCGGACCTCGATGTCCATGTCGACGCCAACGGCGCCTACCCGGGGTCTGCCGAACCGGGCGGCGAGGAGGCCTTTGAGGTGCTGCGCGCCCTGGATCCCTTCCGGCTGACCATGATCGAGCAGCCCTTCGCGCCGAAGAACTTCTTGGACCACGCCCGTCTGACGGCGGCGCTGGAGACCCCGGTCTGCCTGGACGAGTCGGTGGAGACCCTCGATGACCTGCGGACCGCGCTGGCCCTGAAGGCCGGGAATGTGCTCAACATCAAGGTCTCCCGCATGGGAGGGCTCAGCGCGGCGCGCGACGCCCACGCCATCGCCTCCGCCGCGGGCTGGCCGGTCTGGTGCGGCGGGATGCACGAGTTCGGGGTGGGCCGGCTCGCCAATGTGGCGCTCTCCTCGCTGCCCGGGTTCACGCTGCCCTCCGACGTCTCCGCCTCGGGCAAGTACTACGCGGAAGACATCATCGATCCACCGGTCACCGCCGAGCAGGGCGTGGTGCAGGTCCCGACCACCCCGGGGCTGGGCGCCGGCGTGCGCACCGACGTCATCGCCGCGCACGCGACCAGACAGCAGCGCTTCCAGGCCTGAACCCACCCCGCAGCGCGATAATCTGACGGCAGTACTCTGACACCAGCATCCTGACATCCCAGCGGTGCTCAAAGAGTCTCCCCGGCTGAGAGGCAGCGATAACATGGTCACCGCATTCGTGATGATGAAGACCGACCCCCACCGCATCCCCGAGTCCGCGCAGGACATCGCCAATATCGAAGAGGTCCAGGCCGTCTATTCGGTCACCGGCAAGTGGGACCTGGTGGCCATGGTGAAGACTCCGAACCTGGAGGATCTCAGCGATCTGGTCCCGGCGAAGATCTCCAAGGTGGCCACGGTCCATGACACCGAGACGATGGTCGCGTTCCGCACATACTCGGACCAGGAGCTCGAGGCCAGCTTCAGCCTCGGCGGAGAGTAGCCCCGCGGGGGTACGCGCCAGGCCCCCGCCATGTCCGAACACTGAGGGCCCGACCGGATTCCGGTCGGGCCCTCAGTGTTCATTCATCCACGGTGCTTCGGGTTCCAGCGTCTTGAGCCCGGGCGGGTCGGCTCAGGCCATCCCGGGTGCTGGGTTCTCCACCGAGCCGCCGCCGCGGGCGGTCACGTGGGGGCCGTCCTCCTCGGACGTGGCCTCCTCGGCAGACCCATCCCCGCGGCCGCGGCGGATGAACTGCAGCGCCACAGCAAGTGCCAGAGCCACCATTCCGCCGACCGAGAACGTCAGATCCGGGTAGATCAGCAGCAGACCACCGACGATCAGCAACGTCCGTTCGATGACCGAGGCGCGCAGGAAGAGATATCCGGCAAGGCCCGAGGATAGCGCGATCAGCCCCACGATCACGGTGAGCAGGGAGACCGCAAGCTCGTCCCAGGTGCCTTGCAGCAGCAGCGCCGGCTGAAGGATGAAGACATACGGGATCAGGAATCCGGCCAGCGCGATCTTCACCGCCGCCACACCAGCAGCCATCGGATTGGCCCCGGCGATGCCCGCACCGGCGTAGGCCGCGAGACAGACCGGTGGCGTGATGTCCGCGAGGATGCCGAAGAAGAACACGAACATGTGCGCCGCGATCAGCGGGACGTCGAAGTTGTTGTACAAGATCGGCGCCGCCACCGAGGCGGTGACCACATAGTTCGCGGTGGTCGGCAGGCCCATGCCGAGGATGATGCAGGCGATCATCACGAAGAAGAGCACCAGCAGGAAGCTGCCGCCGGCCAGCGACACCAGCCCGCGGCCGAGCTGGCCGCCCAGGCCCGTGGCGGTCACGGTGCCGGCCACGATGCCTGCTGTGGCACAGGCGGCGATCACCGGCAGAGCGGTCCGCGCAGCGGCGATGAACAGTTCCACGAATCCGCGCACGTTGAGCCGGGTGGAGGAGCGGAAGAAGCTCAGGACGATCGCGGTCGCGATGCCCAGCAGTGCCGCCCGGGTGGGGGTCAGGCCGGCGATGAGCGTGCTGATGATCACGACCAGCGGCAGCAGCAGGTCGGCGCGGGTGACCAGCGACCGGATGCTGGGCAGCTCCTCGACCGGCAGACCTTTGATCTCCCGGCGCTTCGCCTCGAAGTGCACCGAGAGGAAGGCGCCCAGGAAGTAGAGCAGCGCCGGGATGATCGCGATGACGATCAGCTCGTTGTACTCCAGGTTGGGCACGTTCTGCGCCATGATGAACGCCGCGGCACCCATGATCGGGGGCATCAGCTGACCACCGGTGGAGGCCGTGGCCTCGGTGGCGGCCGCGAAGTGTGGCTTGAACCCGGCCTTCTTCATGATCGGGATCGTGAAGGAGCCCGAGGCCACGGTGTTGGCCACCGAGGATCCGGAGACCATGCCCTGCAGGCCCGAGGCGGCGACGGCGGCCTTGGCCGGGCCGCCGGTGTACTTGCCTGCCGCGCGGAAGGCCAGGTCGTTGAAGAACTGGCCGATGTTGGTCCGGAGCAGGACCACCGCGAAGAGCAGGAAGAGGAAGATGAAGTTCGCCGAGACCTGCAGCGGAGTGCCGAAGATCGATCGCGTGGAGAGGAAGGTCTCCGTGGCGAAGGCGTCCCAGGAGCGTCCGCGGTGCGGGAAGATCGGGCTCATGTTGCCGAAGATCGCGTAGGCGATGGCGGCGGCGGCGATGATCACGATGGGCAGTCCCACGCAGCGACGCGTGGCTTCCAGGACCAGCAGGGTGCCCGCCACTGCCACGGTGTAGTCCAGCGCGCTGAAGCCGAGGATCTGAACGGCGTTGCCGACCAGGTACTCATAGCGGAAGACGATGTAGAGGTTGACCGCCATGCCTGCGGCGGCGAGCAGCGCGTCATACCAGGGCACTCCCCTGCCACGGCCGAGCAGCAGGTCTTTCCAGAGGACCCCGCTGGGCTTCGTGTTGAGCAGCTTCTTGCTCGCCGGGTAGAGCAGGAAGATCAGGGAGGTGGCGCCCGCGAGGTGCAGCGCGCCGTGGATCCAGCCGGTGAAGGGCCGCTCAAGCGCGTAGTAGAGGTGGTACAGCGTGAAGGCTACGGAGAGCCCGCCCACGATCCATGTCCACCAGCCCAGATCCGTCCGGAAGCGGCTCGAGGTGTCGTGCTTCCGAAGAATCTCGGCTGCGCGCTCCTCACCACCGACCCCCGGCTCCTGCAGATCAGCAGAAGCCGGGGAGCGATTCTCAGCAGTGCTGCGTGTCACGGCAGGTCAATGCCCTGCTCTTCGAAGTAACGCTCTGCGCCGGGGTGCAGCGGGATATCGCCGATCCCGGTCAGGGCGTTCTCTTCGCTGATGTTCTCACCGATCTCGAGCGTGACGTCTCCGGCGTTCTCCAGAGTGGCGGCGGTGATCTCGTAGCCGAGGTCCTCGCTGACCTGGGTGGTGGAGGCGACCAGGGCCGCGAACACCGAGACCGTGGTGACGTCCTCGTCGAGGAAGTCATAGGCGTCGGCGGAGATGTCGTAGGACTCGGCGCCGGACTCACCCGAGATGGACTCGGTCATGTCGTCCTCGAGGCCCAGCAGCGCGACATCGGTGGAGGCGGCCAGCTGGGTCAGACCTGCCACCGGGACGCCGACCACGAAGATCGACGCGTCGATCTGGCCGTCAGCGAGCATCTCCGTGGAGGTGCCGAAGTCGGCGATCTCTGCGGTGTAGTCACCCTCCTCGATGCCGTGCGCGGCGAGGATCGCGTCGGAGATCGCGCGGGTGCCGGAGCCGACGTCGCCCACGGCGATGGTCTGTCCCTCGAGATCCTCGATGGACTCGATGCCGGAGTCTTCGCGGACGATGATGTGCGCGGCCTCGGGGTAGAGGTTGGCGATCCAGCCGAAGTTGTCCAGCGCCATGCCGTCGAGGTCATCGATCTCACCGTTGACGCCCATCTCCGCCGTGTCGTTCTGGGTCAGGCCGAGCTGCATCTCTTCCTGGAAGATGCCGCCCAGGTTGTCTGCGGAGCCGCCGGTCTCGATCGCGGTGACCGAGACGTCTTCGATGTTGTCTTCGAAGATCGAGGCCAGCTCGTCTCCCAGCGGGAAGTAGGTGCCGGCGACGCCGCCGGTGCCGAAGGTCAGCTCATTGGTGTAACTGTCCTCGTCCCCGGTCTGGACGTCTTCGTCCCCACCGTTGTCATCTCCGCCGCAGGCGGACAGGGCTAGAGCGGCTGCAGCGGTGACTGCAATAGTTGTACGACGCATTTTCATGAGTCTTCTCCTCAGTCGAGTGATTCAAGGTGCGTTGAGTAGTCAGAGGTGCGTGGAGTAACCAGCGGGTTGAGTACACGGTGCGATGTGTAGTCAGTCACTTTACCGTGGTGTACGACACTTTACTGGCTCCGCGGATACCCTTTTTATACTGCCCTAGATGGATGAGCAGGGTGTTTCGTGATCTGCACAGCATGGAACCCGGTGCCAGGGCCGCGAGAGAGGGAGGGTCCGAGATGACGATCTACATCGACCCGCCGAGCTGGCCGGCCCACGACACCGTGTTCTCGCACCTGATCTCGGACCACTCCCTGCAGGAGCTGCACCAGATCGCAGCGGCCGCAGGAGTCAGCATCCGCGCCTTCGACCGGGATCACTACGATGTCCCGGCCCACCTCTTCGATGAGCTCACCGCCCTGGGGGCAGTGCCGGTCTCGGGGGGTGAGCTGACCCGGATTCTGCTCGGCTGTGGGCTGCGCATCCCTGCGGCGCAGCGGCCCGAGAAGCTGCGCCGGAATCTGCAGCGTGCCTGGCTGCGGCTGGGCACACGCTGGGAAGCCCTCGACGGCACGTGGACGACCCTGGGCGAGGAGCTGCTCACCCGCTGGTCAGAGCCGCACCGGAACTACCATTCGCTGACCCACCTGAACGCGGTTCTGCGTGGGGTGAGCACGCTGGAGCGTGCCGGGGAGCTGTCCCCGGAGCAGCGTCCCGTGGTGAGCCTGGCCGCATGGTTCCATGACGCGGTCTACGTCGGGGTCGCAGAAGAAGATGAAGAAGCCTCGGCATCTCTGGCCGAGAGCAGGCTCGGGGCGCTGCTCCCCACTCATGTGGTGGGAGAGACGGCACGGCTGGTGCGGCTCACCACGCATCACGACCCGCCGACCGGGGATCGCAACGGAGCGGTGCTGGTCGACGCCGACCTCGAGGTGCTCGCCCAGACTCCGGGGGGCTATGCGCGCTACGTCGCGGCGGTGCGTCGGGACTACCACCACGTAGCCGAGGACGATTTCCGCCGCGGCCGGGCACGGGTGCTTCAGCGGCTGCTCGCCGCGCCATCGCTGTTCCACACAGCCACCGGCGTGCAGCGCTGGGAGCCGCAGGCACGGGTCAACCTGACTCGCGAGCTCGAGCTGCTCAGTCGCCGCTGAGGCGCTCTTCGAGGCGGGTGACCTTCTCGGTGAGCTGCCCGGTGAATCCGGGGCGGATGTCGGCCTTGACCACGAGGCTGACTCGAGGGCTCACTGCGGCCACAGCCTCGGTGGCCCGGCGGATGACGTCGAAGACCTCATCCCACTCACCTTCGATCGTGGTGAACATCGAGGTCGTCTCGTGCGGAAGCCTGGAATCACGGACCACCCGGACGGCTTCGGCCACGGCCGCGCTGAGCGAACCATCGGGGGTGTCTGCGGCGACGGGAGCGACGGAGAAGGCTGCCAACATGGTCACAGATTACGCCAGTTCCTCCACCAGGCCCAGCACCACCGGAATCACCCCGAGCAGGATGAACCCCGGCAGGAAACAGAGTCCCAGAGGCAGCACCATCTGCACCGCCAGGCGGGCGGCCTGCTCCTCGACCGCCTGGCGGCGTCGTCTGCGCGCCTGGACCGCAGTCAGTTCCAGCAGCTGGACCGTGGGGGCGCCGGTGGCGTGTGCGAAGGCCAGCTCCGCACCGAATTCGCGAAGCTGCACCTGGGAGTCCACACCGGACCAGGCGTCCTGCCATCGTCGCCCGGCAGCGAGTCCACGGTGCACGCGGGCCAGCGGCGCGCATCCCGGGACGTCCTGGGAGAGCCGCTGCACAGCGGTTTCGATGCCCGCACCGGCCCGCAGCATCGCTGCGGTGAGGTCGAGCAGCGTCGCGGCATCGGGGGTGCGATCCGCGGGAGCCTCTGCCGGCGTCGAAGCCCTCGACGCCGGTGCACCCCGCCTTCGCCGCCGCGGCGACGCGGGCGCCGGCAGGGGCGCAGGTGCGGGCGCAGGCACCAACGCGATCAGAAGCCCCACCAGCAGGGCACAGAGAAGTGCCGGCAGCACCTGCCCCTCAGCCATGCTTCCCCACCGCTCGGATCATCCTGGTGCTCCAGCGCCAGCCGAGCAGGAGACTTCCCAGCCCGACGACCAGGCATCCCCACCCCAGCGCCGAGCCGAGCAGCACAGCGAAGGGATCAGCCCCCATCAGGGCGCCCATGGCCAATCCACCCAGCGGGAGCGCAGCCAGGATGAACTGGGTCAGTCGGGGACCGGCGGCCGCGGTGCGAACGGCGGCCTCCAGGGCGGCCGAGTCCTCCAGTGCATCGGCGGCCTTGCGGCACAGCGCCGAGAGGGGTGCACCGGTGGACTGGGAGAGCGCGTGGATGCTGATCAGCCGCTCCAGCACCTCGGTGAGGACCACCGTGGCGGTGGCGCTGGACCGGGCCGGCGCGAAGTTCCCCATGGTGCGTCCGGCTCTGCGGCGTTGGCTGGCCGTGACGGACGCCAGGCTGCGCCGGAGCCCGACCACGGCCCCGAGGCCTGCCTGCTCTGCCGCTGCCGCGAGTTCACAGACCTGTGTCAAGGGGTGCGTGGTCTCCCGCGAGCGCCAATGGGTCCCAAGGTCGGCCCATGCCTGGGCCTGGGAGCGTCCCGACTGCAGCAGTGCCGCATATTGGTGCAGCAGAGAGCCGGCGCTGCTGCGCAGATCGTCGGCGGAGCGCCCTGCCCTGAATCTCCCGCCCCGCAGCGACGCCGTGCGCAGGACCTCCCTGCGCAGCACCTCTATGAGCAGCGCCTTCGGAGGTCGCAGCGCACGACGAGGCCATCCCCCACGTGGGGGAACTCCGAGAAGCGCCGCGCTGGCCGCCGCAGCGGCCACGCAGAGCAGGAGAAGAAGCGGCACCGGTGTGGTCATCGCAGACCGATCCGCTTCGTCAGTTCATCCCAGCCGCTCTGGATCTGCACGCTCGGTTGGACTGGCACCCCGAGGGCGTTCGGGTCGATGAACCTGGCCAGCAGTGCTGGCACCATCTGAAGCGTCCGCTCACGGCAATGGACGAGTGAGATCGCCACGGGCATCCGCCGACCTCGACGCCGCTCCATGTGGATGACCGCGTCCAGGGCGGCGCCGGCCTGCAGCGCCACCGACTCCGGGGGCAGCTCGGCGAGAGCGCCCATCGCGATGAGTCTGGCCGGGACCGCGTCCGGTGAATTGGCGTGGACCGTCCCGACCGCGCCCTGATGCCCGGTGTTCATCGCGGTGAGGAAGTCCTTGAGCTCACTGCCCCGGCACTCCCCGACGATGAGCCGGTCCGGGCGCATCCGCAGCGTCTCCCGGACGAGTCGGCCCATCCCGAGCTCGCCGGCTCCTTCCACATTGCCGCGGCGCTGCTGAAGGTGCAGCACATGCGGGTGATCTGGCCGAAGCTCTGTGGTGTCCTCGACGATGATGATCCGCTCCTGGTGCGGGCACTCGGCGAGCATGGCCCCGAGCAGGCTGGTCTTGCCAGAACCCGTGGCGCCGGAGATCAGACAGTTCAGCCGGGCGTCCACGATGCCGCGGATCACCGGGAGCCACACTTCTGGTGCGTCCCATTGCTCGGCAAGCTGATCCAAGGTTGCCGCCGAGCCGCGGGAGATGCGCACCGAGATCATCGTGCCCTCCACCGCCACCGGAGGAATCACGGCGTGGATGCGACACTCACCGATCCGTCCCTCGGCACACGGCTGACCCTCATCGAGCCTGCCTCCGGACAGGGCGATGAGTCGCCTGGCCAGGCCACGGACCTGCTCCTCCCCGGCGAACTTCACCTCGGTCTTGCTCAGACCTGCGGCGCCGTCGATCCACACCTGACGGCGACCATCGATGAGCACGTCGGTGACGCCGGGCCGCTCGACCAGCGGCTGCAGCGGGCCGAGCCCGACGAGCTCGTCGCGCAGCGTCCTGACCAGCTCCCCGGTGGTTCGAGACCCCAGCGCCAGCCCTGATGCGCGCACGGCCTCCGCGATGCGGGCCGCGGTCACCGGCTCGGCGGAGCTGGTGAGCTTCTCCCGCAGCGCGTGAAGCTGCTGGTCACTCATGGCGGAGGCCCCGCTCGAGGTCCAGGGCCTCGAGCAGCGCCCCGATGTAGGCCGCGCCTCGCCGTGAGCGAAGCAGCTCGTAGGCGGCACCGAGTTCATCCTCTCGGCGGAGCCATCGCTGCTCGGGGAGATCTCCGGCCAGGGGGATCTCTGTGGCTGCCGCCAGCTCCTGCGGACTCCACCCGAGATGCCCTGCACCGTTGGCGACGAGCATCGGCGGCACCCCTGTGAGCGCGCGTGCCAGCTGCCGCGCGGCCGCGGCGCCCCGGGCACTGCAGGGTGTGACGAGCAGCAGCTGATGCAGGTGCTCGCGCACCAGCGCCACCGCGTCTGCATCACGCCCGACATCGATCACCACGGTGTCGAAGACCCTCAGGGCCGAGCGCACGACGGGGTCCAGCATCCGCCGTCGCGCGTCAAAGCCTGGTGCGCCGCTGAGCATGTGGACCCCGTCGCGGAGCGGCAGCGCGGCGGCCAGCTGCGGGGAGGCGATCTCCCCCTGCAGACCGGCCAGCTCCTCCCACCCGAATTCTTCGCCGCGCTCTGCGGCCGCTGGACCGCGTCGGTCCTCCCTTCCACGCCCGTTCAGGGCACCGCACGAGACCTCCGCCACCCCCATCAGCCCCGCGATTCCTGACCCCGGGGCGGGATCCGCATCGACCAGCAGCGCCGAGGCACCTCTCACCGCCTGCTCTGCGGCGAGCAGATATGCCACGGTGCTGGCCCCCACGCCTCCCAGGACCCCGGCAACAGCCACCACCCGACCTGGGCCCCGATCCAGCACCCGCTCGCCCAGATGACCGGCCAGCCACGCCTGTGCCGCCGGCAGCGGCACAGGCTGCAGCCCCGGATGCTCCGCCGCGATCCTCCACAGCTGCTGATCCTGCCCCTGTCGCGCTCCCGAGCTGCTCAGCAGCAACGCACCCCGCGCCACCTGCGGAAGCGAGGGCAGCCGGTCGGTCCCACACATCAGGACCGCCCATTCCTGCGGAACCACCGCCTCCCAGCTGGAACGAGACTCCAGCGCAGCGCCCACGGTGGCGGCGATCAGCGCGACGTCGTCGCGCAGCACTCGATCCTCGGTGATCAGCAGCAGGCGAGGTTCAGCGTCCATGACCCCACCCTGCCGGTGTCGGCGGCAGCGGTCCGTGGAAGCGGAGGAGCTGTGGGCAGCGGCTTCGCGGCGCGAGGTTATTCCCAAGCTGGGGAAAACTCTGGGGAAAACCGGGGGGAACAGTAGAGCGAACCATGCGGATCATCACGGACGCTGTTCGGAGACCCTGCCCGGCACCACACCCTGCGCCTCGCCGCTCATTGCCTCCTAGACTGGGCCGATGAGCACCGATTCAGCCGCCCTGCCCGCATACCCCGACGCTGAGCTGCGCCGGGTGCTGTGCGTGGTGGCCCATCCGGATGACATGGAGTACGGCGGTTCGGCCGCCGTCGCCCGCTGGACCGCGCAGGGGGCTGAGGTCTCCTATCTGCTGCTCACCGCGGGAGAGGCCGGGATGCGCAGCCGCGACCCCGAGGAGGCCGCAGAGATCCGCGCCGAGGAGCAGCGCAGGGCCTGTGAGCTGGTCGGCGTCACGGACCTGGTGATCCTGGATCTGCCCGATGGCACGCTGGAGGCCTCGCTGGACACCCGCCGACAGATTGCTCGACGCATCCGCCAGCTGCGTCCCGAGGTGGTGCTGACCCAGACCTGGGATCTCGAGGTCGGCTGGGGGCTCAACCATGCGGACCACCGCGCAGCCGGGCTGGCCACCCTGGACGCGGTCCGCGACGCCGACAACCCCTGGGTCTTCCGTGAACTCATGGACCAGGAACGGCTCGAGCCCTGGGCGGTGCGGGAGCTGCTGGTCTTCGGGGCGGCACCGACCCATCTGATCGACATCAGCCGGGAGCCGCTGCAGCTGGGCCTCGCCTCGCTGGAGGCCCATGAGCAGTACCTGGCCGAGCTGGGCGGCGCCGCCGAGACCCGGCAGATGCTGGAGTCCATGGCCGCGCAGCAGGCCGAGGACCTGCCCGGGGTGGATCATGCCCTGGGTGTGGCCGTGCACCGCATGGGCTGACCCGCAGGACCTAGAGACCCGGCAGGTAGTCCTGCGGGTCCACGCTGCGCCCGGCGTCCCAGGGCTCTTCCCAGCCGAGCCGGTTGAGCACCCGGTCCACCAGGATCCCGGTGAACCCCCAGATCAGCGTGCCATCGACGAGGAACGCCGGGGCCTTGAACACGGTGCCAGAGCGATGCAGGACCGTGGTGCGGCGGTTCTCCGGGCGGATCAGCGCATCCAGCCGGACGGGCAGCACCCGTTCCACCTCCCCTGACTGCGGGCGGAGCAGACCGGTGTGTCCGGCAATGCCGATCACCGGTGTCACCATGAAGCCGCTGATCGGCACCGGGGCCGGAGGCAGGGAGCCGAGCACCCGGACGCGGGCGGGGTCCAGCCCCACCTCCTCCTGGGCCTCACGCAGCGCCGCGGCCGTCGGGTCGCGATCGAACTTCTCCTGGGCGCCACCGGGGAAGGAGATCTGTCCTGGGTGTTTCTTCAGTCCCGGGGAGCGCTCGGTCAGGAGCAGGTGTGCGTCGTCGTCGTCGGGGGTGGGGGCGCAGAAGAGCATCAGCACCGCCGCCCGCCTGGCGTTCTCCATCCCTGCCGGGGTCATCCGGGGAGGCATCGTGGTCGGGCGCTGGTTCCACCAGCCCCCGGACCCTGCGGATTCCGGATGCGTGCACGCGTAGTCGCGCCCCTGCTGCAACAGCGCCTCGAGTCGGGTCGGGACCGCCGTGCCGGTCAGCGAGAACCCAGCGGGCACTCCCCCGCCGAGAAGGTCGGGCCGGGCGATGTCTGGACGAGCTGCGTCTGGGCGAGCGGCGTCTGGGCCCTGAGATGCGGTGTCGGCGTCACGCACTGAGCGGGTACCCCTGCGCTCGCAGCTCCCGGCGGGTGTGCCCGGCCTGCATCTTGGCCAGCAGCTCCTCGCGCCCCGGCGCCAGCTCGTACTTCAGCAGCGTGGCGGCCAGCTCCGGGTTGACCTCCCCGGCACCGAAGGCCGGGCACATGGAGGCGATCGGGCAGGCGCCGCAGGCCGGTCGACGGGCGTGACAGATGCGCCGGCCGTGGAAGACCAGCCGGTGGGACAGGTCGGTCCAGTCGCGCCGCTCGAAGAGCTCCGCGACTTCCTGCTCGACCTTCACCGGGTCCTGCTGCTGCGTCATGCCCAGCCGGCGGGCCAGCCGACCGAAGTGCGTGTCCACGGTGAGTCCGGGCTTGCCGAAGGCATCGCCGAGCACCACGAAGGCGGTCTTGCGCCCGACCCCGGGCAGCTTGACCAGCTCCTCGAGAGAGTCCGGCACCTCGCCGTCATGCTCGCTGACCAGCGCGCGCGAGAGCCCCAGCAGCGAGCGGGTCTTCGCGCGGTAGAAGCCGGTGGACCGGATCACCTCTGCCAGCTCGTCCTCCTCGGCGTGAGCCATGGCGCCGGCGTCGGGCCAGCGCCGGAACAGCTCGGGCGTGACCGCGTTGACCCGCACATCGGTGGTCTGCGCGGAGAGCACCGTGGCGATCAGCAGCTCGAAGGCATTGTTGAAGTCCAGCTCGGCCACTGCGTAGGAGTAGACCTCCCCCAGGACACGATTGATCCGGCGCACGCGGCGCTTCTTCCCCAGCAGGGTCTCATCGGGCATCGAGACCATTCTACGAAAGCCCCGAGGGTGCGTCCGCTATGTGATATCCGCCTCAGGCGCCCGGCGGCAAAGGATGTATTGTGAGCGGCAACACAGGAGTATCCAAGGAGGAGCCGCATGACCCAGAATGCCAAGCAAGAGAACAAACTGGACTCGATGCAGAAATCGGGTCAGGTCTTCCCCCCGAGCGAGACGTTCGCGAAGAACGCCGTGGCCACCCAGGAGCGGTATGACAAGGCCGCCGAGGATCGCCTCGGCTACTGGGCCGATCAGGCCCGCTCCGTGCTGAGCTGGGACAAAGACTTCACCGAGGTGCTCGACTGGTCCGAGGCCCCAGTGGCGAAATGGTTCGTCGGCGGCGAGGTGAACGCGGCCTACAACGCAGTGGACCGCCACGTCGAGGCCGGTCACGGCAGCCGCGTCGCCCTGCACTTCGAGGGCGAGCCCGGCGACTCGCGCAGCATCACCTACCAGGAGCTGGCCGACGACGTCGCCCGCGCCTCCAACGCCTTCGAGTCCCTCGGCCTCACCAAGGGTGACCGGGTGGCCATCTACATGCCGATGATCCCCGAGGCGGTGGTGACCATGCTGGCCTGCGCCCGCATCGGCGCCATCCACTCGGTCGTCTTCGGCGGCTTCTCCGCCGACGCGCTGCGCTCCCGCGTGGACGACGCCGAGGCGAAGCTCGTGGTCACCGCCGACGGCTCCTACCGCCGCGGCAAGCCCTCCACGCTGAAGCCGGCCGTCGACGACGCGCTCGCGGCGCCCGGGCACACCGTGGAACACGTGGTCGTGGTCAAGCGCAACGGCGAAGAGGTCGCCTTCAACGACGATCTCGACGTCTGGTGGCACGACATCGTGCCGCAGCAGTCCGCCGAGCACGCCTACGTCGCACACGACTCCGAGCACCCGCTGTTCATCCTCTACACCTCCGGGACCACCGGGAACCCCAAGGGCATCCTGCACACCACCGGCGGCTACCTGACCCAGACCGCGGTGACCCATCGCGACACCTTCGACCTGCGACCGGAGACCGATGTCTACTGGTGCACCGCCGACGTCGGCTGGGTCACCGGGCACTCCTACATCGTCTACGGCCCGCTGGTCAACGGCAGCACCCAGGTCATCTACGAAGGCACCCCGGACTCACCGCACAAGGGCCGGCTCTGGGAGATCGTTCAGAAGTACGGCGTCACGCAGTTCTACACCGCGCCGACGCTGATCCGGACCTGCATGAAGTGGGGCCGGGAGATCCCGGACCAGTTCGACCTCTCCACCCTGCGCGTGCTGGGCACCGTGGGCGAGGCGATCAACCCCGAGGCGTGGCTGTGGTTCCGCGACGTCATCGGCGCCAACAACGGCGTCGGCAAGGCTCCCAAGGAGGAGCCTGCTCCGATCGTGGACACCTGGTGGCAGACCGAGACCGGCGCGCACATGATCGCCCCGCTGCCCGGGGTGACCGCGACCAAGCCGGGCTCCGCCCAGACCGCGGTGCCCGGCATCTCCATCGGCATCGTCGATGAGATGGGCACACCCCTGGAGAAGGGCGAGGCCGGCCTGCTCGTCATCAAGGAGCCCTGGCCCGCCATGCTGCGCGGCATCTGGAAGAACCCGGAGCGCTACCAGGAGACCTACTGGTCACGCTTCGGTGACGTCTACTTCGCCGGCGACGGCGCTCGCACCGACGAGGACGGCGACGTCTGGCTCATGGGACGCGTGGACGATGTCATGAACGTCTCCGGGCACCGGCTCTCCACCACGGAGATCGAATCGGCGCTGGTCTCGCACCCGTCGGTCGCCGAGGCCGCCGTCGTCGGGGCCAAGGACGCGACCACCGGCGAGGCTGTCGTGGCATTCGTGATCCTGCGCGGCGACTCCGAGGGTGGGGACAAGGAGCAGATGGAGCAGGATCTGCGCGCCCATGTGGGCAAGGAGATCGGCCCGATCGCCAAGCCGCGCAACGTGCTGGTGGTCCCTGAGCTGCCGAAGACCCGCTCGGGCAAGATCATGCGGCGTCTGCTCAAGGACGTGGCCGAGGGCCGTGAGGCCGGAGACGCCTCCACCCTGGCCGATCCCACGGTGATGCTGCAGATCGCGGAGGACATGCGCGCCAAGCATGGCGCGTCCTGACCTCCCACGGCTGAACACCGCTGAACACCGCTGAACAACCCGAAGACGCCTGAGTGGCGGATTCTCCGGGCATGTTCTCCCCTCAGAGGGGCGAACTGCACGGAGAATCCGCCATTCGGCGTTGGGGGGACAGTAGGGTGTGACCATGCCCTCTGAGACTCCCCGCCTGCTGATCATCAACGGTCCCAACCTGAACATGCTGGGCACTCGTGAGCCCGGGATCTACGGGGCCGCCACGCTGGCCGACATCGAGCAGCTGTGCCGCGAGTCCGCCGCCGCGCTCGGCTTCGCCGCGGAGCTGCTGCAGTCCAACCATGAGGGCACCATCATCGACGCGATCCAGGCCGCGAAGGGCAGCGCCTCCGGGATCGTCATCAACCCCGCGGCCTATACCCACACGTCGGTGGCGATCGCGGATGCCCTGCGCGCAGTGGACCTTCCGGTGGTGGAGGTCCATATCTCCAACGTCCACGCCCGCGAGGAGTTCCGCCGGCATTCCTATGTGTCCCCCGCCGCGGCGGCGGTGATCGCCGGTGCCGGACTCAACGGATACCGCTACGCGATCGATCACCTGGCGTCGCTGCTGCGCGAGAGCTGAGCCGCTCAGGCCCCCATGGAGCTCTGCCACGCCGCGTCCAGCTTGGCGTAGTAGCCGCCCTGGGCCGCCAGCTCGGCAGGAGCTCCGTCCTCCACCACCCGGCCGTCGTCGATCACCAGGACCCGGTCCGCGATGGCCACGGTGGAGAGCCGGTGAGCGATGATCAGCGCGGTGCGGTTGCCCAGCAGCCGCTCGAGCCCCTGCTGCACCAGCGCCTCGCTGGGCAGGTCCAGCGAAGAGGTCGCCTCATCGAGGATCAGCACCGCAGGGTCCGCCAGGAACGCGCGTGCGAAGGAGATCAGCTGACGCTGTCCGGCCGAGAGCCTGCCGCCCCGCTTGTTCACATCGGTGGCGTAGCCCTCGGGCAGCTCCATGATCAGGTCGTGACAGCCCACCGCCTTGGCCGCGGCGATGATCTCCTGCTCGGAGGCCTCCGGGCGGCCCAGCGCGATGTTGCCGCGGATGGTCCCGGAGAACAGGAACGCCTCCTGGGTCACCATGGCCACGTGGCGGTGATGATCGGTCACGGCCAGGTCCCGCAGGTCCACCCCGTCCAGGCTCACCGCGCCGCTGCTCACGTCATAGAACCGCGCCAGCAGCTTCGCCAGCGTGGACTTGCCCGCTCCGGTGCGTCCCACCACTGCCACGGTCTGGCCTGCGGGGATGTGCAGGTCAAGGGCGTGGAGCACCACCGGGCCGTCCTCGTCGTAGCGGAACGAGGCCTGGGTGAACTCCAGCTCTCCACGGGCCTCGGGCAGGTGCCGCGGGTGGTGGGCCTCGGTGACCGTGGGGCTCTCCTCCAGCAGCCCGGAGACCTTCTCCAGCGCCGCGGTGGCTGACTGCAGCGAGTTGTAGAACATCGCGATCATGTCCAGCGGCTGGAAGACCCGTTTGGTCGCCAGCACCAGGGCGACCAGCACCCCGATGCCGAGATCACCCTCGAGCACCCGGTATCCGCCCCAGAGCAGGACCACGGTGACCGTGATGTTGCCGATGAGCATCAGGGAGGGCTGCAGCACCCCGAACAGCGAGATCGAGCGCACCATGTCCTCGCGGTAGCGGGCCGCCAGACGCCGGTACTGCCTGGACCGGGAGTCTTCCCGGCGGAATGCCTGCACGGCGCGGATGCCGGTCATGGACTCCACGAAGTGCACGATCATCTTGGCCGAGGAGACCCGGGTGCGCCGATACGCCACCTCGGAGTTGCGCTGGTACCAGCGGCCGAGCATCGCGATCGGAATCAGCGCCGCGACCAGGACCAGGCCCGAGCGAAAGTCCATGATCCAGATGGTCACCCCGGTGAAGAACATGAACATCACGCCCTGGACCAGCGAGTTGATCCCGCCGTCGAGCAGCTCGCGCAGAGACTCCAGGTCGGAGGTCTGCCGAGAGATCACCTTGCCCGAGGTGTAGTCCTCGTGGAAGTCCAGGCTCAGCGCCTGGGTCTTGCGGAAGACCTCCCCGCGCAGGGTGAACAGCATCTGCTGCGAGGCCTCAGCGGTCATCCGGGTGTAGTGGAAGATCAGGATCCCAGCGGTCACCGCGCAGGCGATGTAGGACAGACCGGGCAGCCACATGCCGGAGCTCTGCCCCTCGATCATCCGAGGCAGCCCCCAGTCGATGGCCCAGGCGACGATCAGCGGGATGGAGGCCTGGGCGGCCTGTGCGATCACCACGAAGAGCGCGGTGATCAGCAGCTTGCGCCGGACCCCGACGGAGAGCTGGACCAGCAGCTTCCAGGAGCGACGCCGGATGAACCCGCGCTCCTCCTTGTCGAGCTCGATCTGCTCCTCGCCCGCGGTCCCGCGCAGGTGCGCGAAGCGGTCGCTCATGGCGTCGTCCGTGGCAACGTTGGCGGCGACGCCGCCGGCTCTGCTGGTGGCTTCACTCACGGCCGAGCACCTCCTCGGCACTGACGGGACGAACGCTGGCGCTCATGACCTCGCGATAGGCCCGGCTGCGCTCCAGCAGCTCCGAGTGGGTGCCGACGTCGCTGATCCGCCCGTGCTCGAGCAGCGCCACCCGGTCCGCCATAGCGACGGTGGAGGGGCGGTGCGCGACGATCAGCGTGGTGGTCCGGTTCAGCACCTCGCGCAGCCGGTGCGTCACGGCCTCCTCGGTGCGGACATCGAGGGCGGAGAGCGGATCATCGAGCAGCAGCACAGAAGGCGCGGAGGCGATCGCGCGGGCCAGCGCCAGGCGCTGGCGCTGGCCGCCGGAGAGGCTGAGCCCCTCCTCACCGACCGGGGTGTCCACACCCTGGGGCAGGGTCTCCACAAATTCTGCGTCGGCCGTGATCAACGTCCGGCGCAGCACCTCGTCGAGCTGATCTGGCGCAGGTGCGGCGTCACGGTGCGGGTGCTGCGGGTCGTCGACGTCGCGCAGGTGTGAGGTGCCCAGCAGCACATTGGACTTCACCGAGGTGGAGAACAGGATCGGGTCCTCGAAGGCGACGCCGATCCGTGAGCGCAGGTCTGCGAGGCTGTAGTCCTTCACGTCCACCCCGTCGATCCGGATGGCGCCGCCGGTGGTCTCGTAGAGCCTGGGGATCAGGTTCAGCAGCGTGGAGGTGCCCCCGCCGGTGGCGGAGACCAGCGCCATGGTCTCTCCGGGCCGGACCTGCAGGGTGACCCCGTCGATCAGGTCACGGTCCCCGGCCTTGGTGTCGGGGTAGCGGAAGTGCACGTCGTCGAACTCCAGCACGCCGCGCTCCGGGGCCACCACAGGCGCGTGGGGTGAGGTGATCTCGGTGGCGGTGTCCATCACGTCGGCGTGCCGGTCGATCGCGGTCTTCGCGGTGAAGGTCATCCCCAGCATCATGCCTACGCCTTCGATCGGACCCTTGAGCACCGCGGCGGTGGCGAAGAACGCGGCCAGGGCACCGATGGTCACACCGGTGGTCTCCTGGTTCGCGACCTGCCAGAGCCCGATCAGCAGGCACAGTCCGAGGATGCCCTCGGGCAGGATCACCATGGCCATCAGGAACTTCGCCAGCGTGCGGGCCTTGGAGACCTCGAGGTCGCGCAGCTCGTCGGCCTCCTCGGTGAAGCCCTCCTGGGCATAGTCTCCGCGGCCGAAAGCCTTCAGCACGCGGATCCCGTGGACCGATTCTTCGACCTTGGTGGCCACATCTCCGGCCTGGTCCTGCGAGGCGCGCGAGTAGTGCACGAACTTCTTCCGGAACCGCGGTCCGATGATCATGATCGGCAGCGCGGCGCCGAGGAAGACCACCGCCAGCAGCGGGGAGAGCGTGGCCATCAGGGTGAAGCCCACCAGCAGGCTGACCACCGAGGTGATGAGCATCAGCGAGCCGAACGCGAACCAGCGGCGCAGCAGGTTCAGGTCGGCGATCGCGCGGGACTGGAGCTGTCCGGCACCCCATGCCGAATGGAAGGACGCGGAGAGGTCCTGGAGCTTGTCGAAGAGCCGCGTCCGCATGGAGGTCTCGGCGTCCGAGGCCGGCGGGATCACGAAGAATCGGCGCAGGTAGACCAGCCCAGCCTCCAGCACGCCCAGCCCGAGGATCACCGCACCCGCGGTCCAGACGGCGCTGACCTCTGCGTTGTCATCCAGTAGGGAGTTCACCAGGACCTGAAGCACCTGCGGGATGGACAGTGCGACGACGCCGGCGCCGATCGCCGCGATCAGACCCAGGGTCCAGCGCAGCTTGAGGCCTTCGAGGTAGGGCCCGAGCCGGGCCAGGGCCTGCCAGAGCGTACGACTGCGCCCGGGGGACTCAGTCATCTCAACTCCTGCAGCTCGTTGCATCAAGCAACTAATCTATGTCGTTTCGTGCTGAACTTCAATGAGTGTGGCCTCGGGCGGGCAGAACAGCCGCACCGGGGCTGTGCGGGAGGTTCCGATGCCCGCTGAGACGTGGAGCGGGACCTGCCGGGCAGGCTCCCCCGGCTGGCCCGGCACCGACTGCGCCGGCACCTGCACCGAGCTCAGACCCTTGGCCTGGGGCCGCGGCAGGTCGCAGTTGGTCACCAGCGCGCGCCCGCCGGGCAGGCAGACCTGTCCGCCGTGGGTGTGGCCGGCGAGGATCAGCTCGGCTCCGCTGCCGGCCAGTGTGGCCAGCGCCGCGGAGACCGGGGCGTGGGCCAGACCGATGCGCAGCGGATCGGGGATCGAGCCCTGCTCCTGGACCGACTCCCCGGGCGCGGGCCAGCCCTGGAACTCGTCTCGGGCGATATGCGGATCATCCACTCCGGAGAAGGCCAGGGGCCGTCCGGCCACGGTCAGCTGGGCGGTCTGGTTGTTCAGGTTCTTCCAGCCGCTGGATTCGAAGCCGCCGAAGAGGCGCTGCCAGTCCAGCTCCTTGGGGTGCGCATCCAGACTGGAGGGGCCGCGGAAGTAACGCAGCGGGTTCTTCCAGGTGGGCGCGTAGTAGTCGTTGGATCCCCCCACGAAGACTCCGGGGAACCGGCGCAGCGGCTCCAGCGCCTGGAGGACCTCGCCCACGGCGTCCGGGTGGGAGAGGTTGTCACCGGTGTTGATGACCAGGTCGGGCTTCAGGTCCGCCAGCGACTGCAGCCAGGCGAACTTCTTGCGCTGGCCCGGGACGTAGTGGATGTCTGAGATGTGCAGGATGCGAAGCCCTGCCCCGGCGCGCAGCGGCACGGTCACGTGGCGGGTCCGGAAGTCATTGACGCCCAGGCCCACCACCTTCAGGGATGCGGTGGCGCTCAGTTGTCGTCTCCGCCGCCGTTGTTGGAGCCGCCGTTGTTGCTGTCGTTGTTGCTGTCGTTGTTGTCGGAGTCTCCGCCGTCGGAATCGTCGTCGAGGTCAACGGCGGAACCGTCGGTGCCGGGGTCTCCACCCTCGGACACGGTGCCGCCGTCGCGATACCGGGCGCGGTCGCGCCGGTCCTCGAACGGGGAGTCATCGGCCTCGCGGAAGTCGGAGGTGTCATAGTCGTCCCCGACCTGCTCCATGTACTCCAGCCACATCGGGGCCGCCAGGGTGGAGCCGAAGAACTCTTCGTAGAACTCACCGGCGACGGTGCGCCCACGGTAGCCCTGGTTGCTCTCGGGGTTGCCGATCCAGCTTGCGGTGGACACACCCGAGGAGTAGCCGACGAACCAGGTGTGGGCCGCCTCGTCGGTGGTGCCGGTCTTGCCAGCCATCGGGAACGGCGGGTCGCCTGCGGCGATGGTGCCCTCGGCGATGTTGATGGTGATGTCGTTGACCTGCGCGACGATGTCCTCGTCGACGACCTGCTCACAGTTGGCGGCGGGGACGTCGTACTCGTTGCCATGGGTGTCGGTGACCTCGAGGATCGCGCGGGGCTCGCAGAAGGTCCCGTCGGCGGCGAAGGCGGCATAGGCGGCGGCCTGAGTCAGGGGCGCGATCTCGTCGGTGCCCAGCACGAACGAGGGGTTCTGCGGAGAGAGCCCCTGGCTGGTATCGGTCGCCCGATGGACGCCCAAGCGGTCGGTGAGATCGGTGATGGCGCAGAGGTCCATGTCCGCTGCGGTGGCCAGGGTCGCAGTGTTCACCGAGAAGTAGACGCCATAGTCGATGGTCATCCGGCGATTGGAGTCTTCCTCGACGTTGCCGACGCTCCAGTCCTGATCCGAAGTGGTGTAGCCGCGCTCGAGGCAGCTGGCCTCCCAGCGCGCAGTGTCACCCCATTCATCGACGGAGGCATCGACGACGTCGTCGGTCTCGCCGCCTTCTTCGAGGTATGCCGCGACGACGAAGGGCTTCAGCGAGGATCCGGGCTGGAAGCCGTTTCCACCGCCGTCCTCGGCGTCGACGTTGTAGTTCAGCGTGGTGTTGCCGTCACCCTGTTCAGGAGTGAAGTTGCGGTTCTGCGCCATGGCGAGGATGTTGCCGGTGCCTGGCTCCACCGAAGAGATCGCGGCACCGGCACCGGAGCTGTCATCCGCGGGAACGGTCTCCATGACGCCCTCCTCTGCGGCGGTCTGGGCGTCCGGGTCCAGCGTGGTGGTGATCCGGAGTCCACCGCGGTCGAGCAGCTCTTCGCGGGCAGCCTCATCGGGGCCGAAGGTGTCGCTGGCCAGGATCTCGCGACGCACGTAGTCACAGAAGTAGGCAGCCATGCTGGCGGAGACGCAGCCGACCTCTTCGCGGTTGACATCCAGGCCGAGCCCGGAGCCGAGGGCCTCGTCGTATTCCTCCTGGGTGATGAGTTCCTCGTCGAGCATCGAGCCGAGCACGATGTCCCGGCGGGCCTGGGAGGCTTCGGGGAAGACCTCGGGGTTGTAGCCGTTCGGTGACTGCACCATTCCGGCCAGGACTGCGGACTGGGCCACGTCGAGCTCGGAGGCCGGGATGCCCCAGTAGTACTGGGCGGCGGCCTCGACGCCGTAGGTGCGGCCACCGAGGAGCACGATGTTCAGGTAGCCCTCGAGGATCTCGTCCTTGGTCATCTCCTGCTCGACCGCGACGGCGAGCTTCATCTCGCGCAGCTTGTCGGCGTAGGTCTTCTCGCCGGTGCCGGAGATGGTCAGGCGGCCCTCGCCGCTGATCACCACCGCGTTGATCAGCATGTTGTTCACGTACTGCTGGGTGATCGTCGAGGCGCCCTGCTGGGTATCAGAAGTGGCGTTGTGCACCAGCGCACGGGACAAGCCGCGGGGGTCGACGCCGCCGTGCTCATAGAAGCGCTCGTCCTCGATCGCGATGATGGCGTCGATCATCTCCTGGGAGATGTCCTCCAGCGCGACCGGCTGCCGGTTCTCCGCATAGAAGGTCGCCAGCTCTGTGCCGTCGGAGGCATAGATGTAGGAGGGCACGCTGAGCGGCTCCTCCGCCAGCTCGGCGGGAATGTCTTCGAGGATGTCTGTGCCGGCGGCCGCGGCGGCGCCGCCGGAGGCCGCCAGCGGGAAGATCAGCCCTGCTGCCAGCAGGCCGCAGAGAGCACTCACGCCCAGGAAGGACATGATCTTGCCGACCGTGGTGGCAGTATCAAACAGGGGGGATTTACGTGACGCCATGGGCTTCATCTTAGCGGCACGCTCTGTGCGCCTGCGCGAGGTGACGTCACGCGGATCTGGGCGGGCTCTTCTTGGTCCCGGCGGGCGTCCGTTAGTCTGAGAATATGAGTGCATCTGAGACCCAATGGGAATACGCGACGATTCCGCTGATCATCCACAACACCAAGGGCATCCTGGACCAGTGGGGCGAGGACGGTTGGGAGCTGGTCACCGTGCTTCCCGGCCCGGAGGGCAACGCCCCCGTGGCCTACCTCAAGCGACCGCGGAACTGAGTCACACACCATGGCTGAGCAGATCTCTGCAGTTGAAGCGCGCCTGGCCGAACTCGGCCTGAGCGTTCCCGAGGTGGTCCCCCCGGTCGCCTCCTATCAGCCGGCGGTCATCGCCGACGGCGTGGTCTACGTCTCCGGGCAGCTGCCCTTCGTCGACGGCGCGCTGCCGTTGACCGGCAAGGTCGGCGCCGAGGTCTCCGAAGACCAGGCCTACGAGCTCGCCCGGCAGTGTGCGCTGAACTGCATCGGCGCGCTGAAGGCGGCCGTGGGTGATCTCGACCGGATCACCCGGATCGCCAAGGTGGGCGGCTTCGTCGCCTCGGTTCCGAGCTTCACCGGTCAGCCCAAGGTGCTCAACGGCGCCTCGGAGCTGCTCGGTGCGGCCTTCGGCGACGCCGGGCAGCATGCCCGCAGCGCCGTGGGCGTGTCGGTGCTGCCGCTGGACACCCCGGTGGAAGTCGACCTCATCGCCCATGTCCGCTGAGGCCTCCCCGGTCTTCACCCAGGACAGACGCTGGCAGGACCAGGAGCGCCGCTGGGCCGCCGCCGGCTTCGCCCCGGTGATCATCGGCGGCGACGCCGGAGCCTATGGCGCAGCACGGGCCTTCCATGAGGCCTACGGCATCACGTCGCTGGTGCTCTCGAAGCACCAGATGTGGATGATCGCGCATTCGAAGATCATCACCCACCTGGAGATCGAGAACGGCACGGTGATGGAGCATGTGCGCACCGGGCTGAACCTCGCACCGATCCGGCGGCTGCGCGATCAGGGGATCCCGATCCTGCTGCTGGGCGCGATCGACTCCACCGTGCAGGCGATCATCGAGCTGCGCGAGGCGCACCCTGAGGACCTGGGCGACGACGTCGTCGTGCCCTATGTGGACCGGGCCCGTTTCGACGCGGCCACCGTCAAGGACAACTTCACCGCGCTGGCCGAGAGGCTCGGCGTGGATCACCCGGTCACCCGGGTGGTGGACTTCGGCGCCGCTCTGGACACCCAGCTCCCGCTGGATCTCAGCTTTCCGGTATGGGCGAAGCCTGCTGATGTCACGGCCTGGTATTGGACCGAGTTCGAGGGCAAGCACAAGGTGCACCGGGTGGAGACTTCCGAGGATCTGGCCGATCTCTTCGCCAAGGTCCACGCGGCCGGGTACCGGGCGAGCTTCGTGGTGCAGGAGGAGGTCCCGGGCGATGACCAGAACATGCGGGTGCTGACCTGCTACGCCGATCAGAACTCGGTGATCCGCTTCGCCTCCTGGGGCGAGACCGTGGTGGAGGATCACTCCCCCGCCGCGCTGGGCAACCCTTCGGTGATCCTCACCACGAAGAACTCCGAAGCGGTGGATCAGGCGCAGAAGCTGCTCACCGAGCTGGGTTGGGTGGGTTACGCGAACTTCGACCTGAAATTCGATCCGCGCGACGGAAAGACGAAGTTCTTCGAGCTCAATCCCCGGCTGGGTCGCTCCAGCTACTACATCACCGGGGCGGGCAACAACCCGGTGGAGTACTACGTGCGGGACTTCATCCGCGGCGAGCTCTCAGCCGATGGCGACACATCCCGCGTGGAGGATCAGCAGGAGACGGTCTACACCGTGCTGCCGGGCTGGCTGGCCGGCCGGTATGTCTCTGACCCGCAGCGACGACGCCGGGTCGCAGGGATCCTGCGCTCGGGCGGTGCGCGGAACCCGTTCTTCTACGCGGCTGATCGCAGCCCGCGCCGGGTGGCGCTCCTGCTGGCCGCACAGGCCTCCCTGGTGCGCAAGTTCCTCCGCTTCTATCCGCCCTCACGGGTCACCGGGGAGTAGCCTCCGAGCGTCACCCGCAGATCAGGCGCAGATCAGGCGCAGATCAGGCGCAGACATAGAAGGAGCGCCCGGCGATTCGCCGGGCGCTCCTTCTATGTCTGGGATCAGTGCTGGTGGAGACCAGCGGGTTCAGCTCAGCGGGAGCGCTGGCGGATCCGCTGGATGTCCAGGATCACCACGGCGCGCGCCTCCAGGCGCAGCCAGCCGCGCTGGACGAACTCGGCCAGCGCCTTGTTCACGGTCTCGCGGGAGGCGCCGACCAGCTGGGCCAGCTCCTCCTGGGTGAGCTCGTGCGCCACCAGCACGCCGTCCGGAGCCGGGCGGCCGAAGCGGTCAGCCAGGTCCAGCAGCGCCTTGGCGACGCGTCCGGGGACGTCGGAGAAGACGAGGTCCGCGAGGGACTCGTTGGTCCGGGTCAGCCGCTTGGCCAGGGCCTGGAGCAGCTGCACCGAGACCTCTGGGTTGGTGGTGATGACGTTGCGCAGGCTGTCATGGCGCAGGCCGGCCAGTCGCGTCTCGGACACGGCAGTCGCCGTGGCGGTGCGTGGCGCGGGGTTGAACAGCGCCATCTCGCCGAAGATCTCGCCCGGGCCGAGGACTGCAAGCAGGTTCTCACGGCCGTCCGGGGTGGTGCGTCCCAGCTTGATCTTGCCGGAGATGATGAAGTACAGCTGATCACCCTGGTCACCCTCGTGGAAGACGGATGACCCGCGGGACAGGTCGACCTCGTTGAGCTCTTTGATGAGGGCGCTGAAGACGTCGTCGTCGAGCGTGGCGAACAGCGGTGCGCGGCGCAGTACTTCAAGGTCCATGGGCGATCCGTTCTTCCTGGATGTGTGAGATAAACAGAGTCTCGTTGCTTAGAAGTTACCAGTTCGCCTCGACGTGCGGAAACGTTCAGCAAGCGGCCAGGGATTCTATGTCATTCTTTGGGGACCGATTCCGTCGGCCGACAGCCAGGCCCAGCGGTCCCAGAGCAGCAGTCCCGAACCGCAGAGCCACGATCCCCCTGAACCATAAGGAGCCCGCCACCGATGGGAATCACCATACTCGACGTGATCTTGGTGGTGGTGCTTCTGGGCTTCCTCATCGCAGGCCTGCGCAGGGGCGTCTGGGCCACCCTCGGCGGTGTCTTCGGATTCCTCATCGGCGCGACCGCGGCGTTCTTCGCGATCCCGCTGGTCGCATCCTGGGTCCCTGATCCGCTCTGGCGGGTGATCGCGGTGCTCGCCGCCGCCATCGTGCTGGTGGCCGCCGGGCACGGGCTGGGATCCGCCGCCGGGGCCGAGATCCAGAGGATGTTCAAGTCCCGCGCGGTGCGCGGCCTGAGCTCGCTGGTCGGCGGTGTCGTCAACGTGGTGGTCGCCGTGTTCGTGATCGCGCTGCTCTCCTTCTCGATCTCCGCCATGGGCTTCCCCGCAGTGAACCAGGCGATGAAGCAGTCCACCGTGCTGAGCACCGTCGACTCCGCGGTGCCCGATCAGGCAGAGTCCTGGTTCGCCCAGGTCCGCTCCGCGGTGCTGGACTCCGACATCCCGGAGCTCGCACAGCTGGTGCCCGAGCCTGCGGAGCTGCCGGAGAACCAGGACCTCAATGACGCCGGCGTCGCCTCCGCCGCCTCGGTGGGGAGGATCACCGGGGTCGCGGAGCAGTGTGGGCAGTCCCAGTCGGGGTCCGGCTTCGCCGTCTCCCCCACCCGGGTGGTGACCAACGCCCATGTCATCGCCGGTGTGGCCGAGCCTGCGGTGGAGATGCCGGACGGCGAGGTGCTCACCGGCCGCGCGGTGCACTTCGATCCCGCCTCCGACCTGGCCCTGATCGCAGTGGACGGCCTCGATGTGGCGCCGCTTCAGATGAGCGAGGGGGTCGACGTCGGAGATTCGGGCTACGTGATGGGATACCCCGCGGGCGGGCCGTTCTCCGCGGGCAGCGCGGTGATCCAGGCGCGCGACGTCTCCCAGGTGAACAACATCTACGGCAGCTCGCCGAGCACCCTGGAGATCTTCCAGCTCAGCGCCGATGTCCGGCAGGGCAACTCGGGCGGGCCGTTGATCGATCGGGCCGGGGACGTGGCCGGCGTCGTGTTCGCCCGCGCCGTGGAGGGCAGCAACGTCGGCTTCGCGATCACCGCGGACCAGGCCGGGGATGTGCTGACCGATCCGGATCGCTACTCCGAGACCGTCTCCACCGGGCAGTGCACCGACCGCTGAACACAGCTCCCTGAGGTGCGCAGCCCCAGGAGCGGAATCCCAGGGTCGATGCCCCCGAGTCGGGCAGCCCCAGGGGTCAGAAGACCAGTTCGGTCCCGGTGAGGCGCTGGTAGGCGTCCAGGTAGCGCTGTCGTGTGGCGCCGATGACCTCCTGCGGAAGCGCCGGCGGTGCCTGCCCGGCGCTGCGGTCCCATCCGGACGCGGCCGAGGTCAGCCAGTCGCGGACGAACTGCTTGTCGAAGGAGGGCTGTGCCGCCCCGGGCTCCCAGCTCTCGGCGGGCCAGAAGCGTGATGAGTCAGGGGTCAGGACCTCATCGGCCACGGTGAGCGCGCCGCCGGGGTCGAAGCCGAACTCGAGCTTGGTGTCCGCCAGGATCACCCCGGCCTCGCGGCAGATCTCCTCGGCCAAGACGTAGATCCGCAGCGTCGCGTCGCGCAGCTGCGTCGCCACCTGCACGCCCACGGTCTCGGTGAGCGTCTCGAAGCTGATGTTCTCGTCGTGATCACCCTGGGCGGCCTTCGAGGACGGGGTGAAGATCGGCTCGGGCAGCGCGGAGCCGTCGGTGAGGCCCTCCGGCAGCACCAGCCCGGTCACGCCGCCGGTCTCCCGGTAATCGGCGAGCCCGGACCCGGTGAGGTAGCCGCGGGCGATGCATTCGGCCTGGATCATCTGCAGGTTCCGGCAGATCATCGCGCGCCCGGCGACAGCTTCGGGCACCTCGACCGAGACCACGTGATGCGAGATCCCGGCGGCCTCGAGCTGATCGAACCACCACAGGCTGAGCTGGGTGAGGATGATGCCCTTGTCGGGGATGGGGCTGGAGAGCACGTGGTCGTAGGCGCTGATCCGGTCGCTGGCGACCATCAGGATCACGTCCTGACCGTCCCAGGGGGATCCGGGGGCGGGCCGGTAGAGCTCGCGGACCTTCCCGGAGGACACGTGCACCCAGCCGGGCAGGTCTTCGGCTGACTGGTCGGCTGTTTCGCCGGCGGGGTGCACCGGGAGGCGCGCGGCCGACTCGCTCGGTCCCGCGTCCAGCTGGACGTCACTGCGGAGCTGGACGTCACTGCGGAGCTGGACGTCACTGCGGAGCTGGACGTCACTGCGGAGCTGGATCTCTCCGGCGAGCGCCTTCGCGGCGATGTCGGTGCGGTGCTGCTCGCCCTCCCAGGAGATCTCCTGCACCCCGGCGTAGGCGCGCTGCACGGCCTCAGCCAGCGAGTCACCGGTGCCGACGACGGCGAGCACCCGCCCGCCGTCGGTGGTCAGCCGGCCCTGGTCGTCTGCGGCGGTGCCGGCGTGCAGCACTGCCACGCCGTCGAGGTTCTCGGCCTGCGCGGTGCCGGTGATCACGTCACCCCTGCGCGGGGTCTCCGGGTAGTTCTCCGCGGCCATCACGACGTCGGCGGCGTAGCCCTGCGCCCAGTCAAGGGTGCGGGCGCGGCCGAGCGAGCCGGTGGCGCAGTCCAGCAGCAGCTGACCCAGCGGTGTGGCCAGGCGTTCGAGCACCGCCTGGGTCTCGGGGTCGCCGAAGCGGGCGTTGAACTCGATGACCCGGACCCCGCGGGAGGTGACGGCCAGCCCGCAGTAGAGCACCCCGACGAAGGGGGTGCCGCGGCGGGACATCTCGGCCAGGGTCGGGGCGGCGACGGTGTCCACCACGATCTGCACGAAGTCGCGCTGGGCGCCGGCGGCGTCGGTCTCGGTGTACCCGGTCAACCAGTCCAGCGGGGTGTAGGCGCCCATGCCGCCGGTGTTGGGGCCGGCGTCGTCGTTGAAGATGCGTTTGAAGTCCTGCGCCGGGGACAGCGGCACCAGGTTCACCCCGTCGGAGAGGACGAAGAGCGAGACCTCGGGTCCGTCGAGGAACTCCTCAATGACCACCGAGCCGCCGGCGGCGAAACAGGCCTGGGCGTGGGCCAGCGCCTCGGCGCGGTCCTCGGTGACCACCACGCCCTTGCCGGCGGCGAGCCCGTCGTCCTTGACGACATAGGGCGCGCCGAACCGGTCGACGGCGTCTTGCGCCGCGGCGAGGTCGCTGACGTGCACCGCTCCGGCGGTGGGCACCTCGGCGGCGGCCATGATCTCCTTGGCGAAGGCCTTGGAGGCTTCCAGCCGCGCGGCGGAAGCGGAGGGCCCGAAGGCCGGGATCCCTGCCTCGCGGACGGCGTCGGCCACTCCTGCGGCCAGCGGCGCCTCGGGACCGATGACCACCAGGTCGAAGCCGCCGGCGACGGCGAGCGCTGCCACCGCGGCCCCGTCCTGGGCGTCGACGCTGTGGCAGCGGACCTGCGCTGCGATGCCGGCGTTGCCCGGCGCGGCCTCCACGGTGGTGACTGCTTCATCGCGCAGCAGTGCTCGGACGATGGCGTGCTCGCGGCCTCCGGGGCCGACTACAAGTACCTTCACGCCGCTCAGCCTATCGAACGGCGGACTCCCGCGGGTCCGCCTCGGCCGCGCGCGGCCCTCACTCCGTAGACTGAGCCCATGACTGATGCGCGCCTCTCTGCCGAAGCACCCTCGGTGCCGCCCCTCCCCGGATCCGCCGAACAGCAGGACCTGCACGCGGCCTCGGTGGCGGAATCGGCCGAACTGGCAGTGGTGACCCGCGCCGGCGTCGTCGAGTCCCGGCACATCGGCTCCGCCGTGGTGGTGGGACCTGACGGTGCGGTGCTGGAGTCCATCGGCGCTCCCGAGCGGCTGATGTTCCCGCGCTCCACACTGAAGCCCTTCCAGGCCATCGCCTCGCTGCGCTCCGGCGCGCTGATCTCACCGGAGGCGGTCGCCCTGGCCTGCGGCTCCCATGTGGGCTCGCGCAAGCACCAGGAGCTCGCCGCGAGCATCCTCGCCGCCGAGGGCCTGGACGAGTCGGCGCTGAAATGCCCGTCGGCCTGGCCCTCCCGCAACCATGACCTGCGCGTGCATCTGGAGGCCGGCAAGACCGAGACGCCGCTGGCCTTCAACTGCTCCGGCAAGCATGTCGCGTTCCTCGCCGCCACCCGGACCAACGGCTGGCGACTCAACACCTACCTCGAGCGTTCCCACCCGCTGCAGCGGGTGATCATGGACGTGATCACCGAATACTGCGGCGAGGAGCCGACCGTGGTCGGGATCGACGGCTGCGGAGCCCCCGCCCCGGCGCTCTCACTCACCGGACTGGCCCGCGGATTCTCCAAGCTGGCCGCCTCCACCTCGCGCCGCGACGCCGAGGTCCACGCGTTCACCGTGAACCAGGCGATGCTCGACTACCCCTGGGCGGTGCACGGCCGCGGCGAGGCCAACACCGTGGTGCTCGAAGAGCTGGGCCTGACCGCGAAGCTCGGCGCCGAGGGCGTCCTGGTGGTCGCGGCCCCGGACGGCACCGCCGCCGCGGTCAAGGTCCTCGACGGATCCTCCCGCGCCACGAACCTTGTCGCGCTGAGCCTGCTGGCCGCCCGCGGGGTGATCGAGCTCGACGCTCTGGGCCCGGTGCTGCGCAAGATCGTCAAGCCGATCACCGGAGGACTCGCCGCGGAGCAGGTGGGCAGCATCCGCCTGGCCCCCGCGCTGCTCGAACGCCTCTGAGGCCTCCCGTCGACTGAAGCGCACGGGTGCCAGCACCAACCGGGTTTTTATTCCACACATCGTCCCGGTTTCGCGTATTGGTGAACTACCCGGCCCAGCGCCTGATCAGCTTGTGCCGCACCGCGCAGGGTCATAGCGTCGAGGAGTCCGCCGCTTCGGCGGGCAGGTCACCGATCGACCACTGACAAGCGAGGCACAGATTTCCATGGCCGACTACAAAGTCACCAACCCTGCCACCGGTGAGGTCGAGGCGGAGTTCGCCACCCTCACCGACGATCAGCTGAGCGCGACACTCGATCACGCCGCCGAGACCTTCACCAGCTGGTCGAAGACCGAGCTCTCCGAGCGCGCCGACCTGCTGCGCCGCGCGGCGGCGATCTACGAAGAGCGCAAGGACGAGCTGGCCACGATCATCACCCGCGAGATGGGCAAGCCGATGACCCAGGCCCGCTCCGAGCTGGACATCGTGATCTCGATCTTCCACTACTACGCCGATCACGGTGCCGAGTTCCTCGCCGATGAGCCGATCACCGACTCCCCAGACGGAAGCGCCGTCATGCAGAGCCGGCCCGTCGGCGTGCTGCTGGGCATCATGCCCTGGAACTTCCCGTACTACCAGGTGGCCCGCTTCGCGGTGCCGAACCTGATGATCGGCAACACGATCATGCTCAAGCACGCCTCGCAGTGCCCCGAATCCGCGGCGGCGATGGAACAGATCTTCCGCGATGCCGGCTTCCCGCAGCACGCCTACACCAACGTGTATGCCTCCAGCGCGCAGATCGCAGACATCGTGATCCCGGACCCCCGCGTGGCGGGCATCTCACTGACCGGCTCCGAGCGGGCCGGCACCAAGGTCGCAGCCGTCGCCGGTGAGAACCTCAAGAAGGTCGTCCTTGAGCTGGGCGGCAATGATCCGCTGCTGGTCCTGGATCGCGAGATCCTGCCCGCAGCGGTCAAGGGCGCCGTGCAGGGCCGGATGGCCAACGCCGGACAGGCCTGCAACGCCGCCAAGCGCGTCATCGTCCCGGCAGAGTTCTACGACGATTTCCTCGAGCAGTTCCAGCAGGCGCTGTCCGAGATCAAGCTGCTCGACCCGCTCTCCGAGGAGGCCTTCATCGGCCCGATGTCCTCGGCCCAGGCCGCCGAGGATCTGCACGAGCAGGTCCAGGACGCCGTGGAGAAGGGCGCCACCCTGCACATGGGCGGCGACTTCGACCAGCGCCGGGGCGCCTGGTACCAGCCCACCCTGCTGACCGGTATCACCCGTGAGATGCGCGCCTACGGCGAAGAGCTCTTCGGGCCGGTGGCGATGGTCTACAAGGTCGCCGATGAGGAAGAGGCCGTGAAGCTGGCCAACGACACCCAGTACGGTCTCTCCGCCTCGGTGTTCGCCACCGACGTCGAGCACGCTCAGCGGATCGGCGAGCAGATCCACACCGGCATGATCTTCGTCAACGAGCCCGCCGGCAC
The DNA here is from genome assembly GCF_022565855.1 of Nesterenkonia sp. AY15. Lineage (NCBI taxonomy): Bacteria > Bacillati > Actinomycetota > Actinomycetes > Micrococcales > Micrococcaceae > Nesterenkonia > Nesterenkonia sp. AY15. Next base: position 60,851 of record NZ_JAJOYV010000009.1, read on the forward strand.
CTCCGCCGAGCTGCCCTTCGGCGGCGTGAAGCGCTCCGGCGTGGGCCGCGAGCTCGGCCCCTACGGCATGGCGGAGTTCGTCAACAAGCGCCTGGTCAAGATCGCCGGAAGATGAGCGGCTGAGCATGGCACGACGTCGCATCACCGCCGTCGACGGCATGGCCGCGGTCCGCGCGTGGGAGTCAGGAGACTCCGACCGCCGGACCGTGGCCACCGCTGTGCGGTATTGCCTCGAGGAGCTCGCCGAGGTGGCTCCGGGGAACTCCGTGGAGGTCCGGGTCCCGCCCTTCGGGGTGACCCAGTGCGTCGAAGGCCCCTCCCATTCCCGGGGCACTCCCCCGAACGTGGTCGAGCTCGCCCCGCAGGACTGGTTGGAGCTCGCCACCGGGGTCACCGGATGGGAGACGGCACGCGCCGCCGGGCGGATCTCGGCATCGGGCACCCGCGCCGACCTCTCGGCGCTGCTGCCACTTCGCCGGTGAACCGCGGGGCACCAGCTCCCACGTGCCCGGCACCCAGGCTGGGCCGGTAGCATGGTGGTATGTCTTCACGCGAGCAGACGGGCGAGTCGGAGCGTCGGCAGGTGACCGTTCGTCCTACCCCCAGGCTGAGCCCCTTCCTCATCGCAGGAGTGTTGGCGGCCGTGGTGGCCGCCGTCGTCGTGGTGCTGGTCACCGGCCCCGCGGACGACTATTCGCTCCGCGGTTCGCTGGGATATCTCATCGTCGCCTTCGCGATGCCAGGGCTGGCCCTGGGCGCCGTGACCTGGCTCTTCATCGACTGGCGCTCACGGAAGCGCACCCGCACTTATGACCTGCAGAAGATCGACTCTGCAGAGAGGACTTCTGCGAATGGCCCACAATGATGGTCAGCTGAACTTCAATCTCCTCGACGAGGACCCGCTGCCGCAGGACGAATGCGGAGTCTTCGGCGTCTGGGCCCCCGGGGAGGAAGTCTCCAAACTGGCCTATTACGGGCTCTACGCGCTGCAGCACCGCGGCCAGGAGTCCGCCGGGATCGCTGCCTCCGACGGCAAGAGCATCCGGGTCTATAAGGACCTCGGCCTGGTCTCCCAGGTCTTCGACGAGTCCACGCTCAACTCGCTGACCGGGCACATCGCCGTCGGACACTGCAGATACTCCACCACCGGAGCCAGCCAGTGGTCCAACGCCCAGCCGACCCTCGGGGACACCCCGCACGGAACCGTCGCGCTGGGGCACAACGGCAACCTCACGAACTCCGCGGACCTGCGCGACCGCATCATCGAACGCCACGGACGAGCCGACTTCGGCGAGCTCAACCAGGGCAACACCACCGACACCGCGCTGGTCACCGCGCTGTTGAAGGAACAGCCCGGGGACAGTCTAGAAGATCAGGCGATGGCCCTGCTGCCCACCCTGGAGGGCGCGTTCTGCCTGGTGTTCATGAATGAGAACACGCTCTATGCCGCCCGGGACCCGCATGGCGTGCGCCCGCTGGTGCTGGGCCGTCTGGCCCGCGGCTGGGTGGTCGCCTCCGAGCAGTCCGCGCTGGCCACCGTGGGGGCCTCGGTGATCCGCGAGATCGAGCCCGGGGAGCTGATCGCCATCGATTCCGACGGCGTGCGCTCCCACCGCTTCGCCGCCGCGACCCCTTCGCGCTGCGTCTTCGAATATGTCTACCTGGCCCGCCCGGATGCGAACATCAACGGCCGCTCGGTCTATGAGTCGCGGGTCGAGATGGGCCGTCAGCTGGCCCGCGAGGACACCCACGACGCCGATATCGTGATCCCGGTCCCAGAATCCGGGACCCCGGCGGCGGTGGGCTACGCCGAGGCCTCCGGGCTTCCCTTCGCGCTGGGCTTCATCAAGAACGCCTATGTGGGCCGGACCTTCATCGAGCCCTCGCAGACGCTGCGCCAGCTCGGCATCCGGCTCAAGCTCAACGTCCAGGACCACGTGGTCCGCGGCAAGCGCGTAGTGGTCGTCGATGACTCGATCGTGCGCGGCAACACCCAGCGCGCCATCGTAAGGATGCTCAAGGAGGCCGGCGCCGCCGAGATCCACGTGAAGATCTCCTCCCCGCCGGTGAAGTGGCCCTGCTTCTACGGCATCGACTTCGCCTCCCGCGCCGAGCTGATCGCCAACGGGGCCACCATGGACGAGATCACCCAGGCCGTGGGGGCCGATTCGCTGGCCTACATCTCCGAGGACGGGATGATCGCCGCCACCCAGCAGCCGCGCTCCACGCTGTGCACCGCCTGCTTCTCCGGGGTCTACCCGATCAAGCTGCCGCCGGAGAGCCGACGCGGGAAGATGCTGCTGGAACAGCCCGCCGATTCCACCCTGACTCCGGCCGGTGGCTGCGAGCCAGGACCCGATGCCGAATTCGAACTCGACGAGATCCCCCTCGCGGAGGCCAAGAAGTGACTTCTGAACACACCAGCGCCGATTCCCACTCCGGCGCTCCGATCACCTATGCCTCCGCCGGCGTCGACGTGGAGGCCGGCGACCGCGCCGTGGAGCTGATGAAGGCCCACATCGAGGCTACGCACACGCCACAGGTCATCGGCGGGGTCGGCGGGTTCGCCGGGCTCTACGACGCCAGCGAGCTCAAGCGGCTTCCCCGGCCGCTGCTGGCCACCTCCACCGACGGGGTCGGCACCAAGGTCGCCATCGCCCAGGCGATGGACATCCACGACACCATCGGCTTCGACCTGGTCGGCATGGTCGTCGACGACATCGTGGTCATGGGCGCGAAGCCGCTGTTCATGACCGACTACATCGCCACCGGCAAGGTGGAGCCCACCCGGATCGCTGCGGTGGTCTCCGGCATCGCCAAGGCCGCCGCCGAGACCGGCACCGCTCTGATCGGCGGCGAGACCGCCGAGCACCCCGGACTGCTGGCAGCCGATGAGTACGACGTCGCGGGCGCGGCCACCGGCGTCGTCGACGCCTCCGCCGTGCTGGGCCCAGAGCGGGTCCGTGCCGGTGACGTGATCATCGGCATGGCCTCCTCCGGCATCCACTCGAACGGCTACTCGCTGGTCCGCCGCGTGGTCTCTTCCGCCGGCTGGGGCTATGAGCGCGAGGTCGAGGAGTTCGGCCGCACCCTGGGCCAGGAGCTGCTGGAACCGACCCGGCTCTACACCACGCCCTGTCTGGACCTGGTCACCGCACTCAACGGCGACCCCGCCGAGGCTGAGATCTCGCCCGAGGCCCCGGTGCGCGGGTTCAGCCATGTCACCGGCGGTGGTCTCGCGGCGAACCTGGCGCGTGTGCTCCCCACCGGGCTGATGGCGACCGTGGACCGCTCGACCTGGTCCTGGCCCGCGGTGTTCTCGCTGATTGCGCGGCTTGGCTCGGTCCCGCAGGCCGACCTGGAGCGCACGCTGAACCTGGGCGTGGGCATGATCGCTGTGGTCTCCGCCGAGAAGGCCGACGACGCCCTGGCTCACCTGACCGCCTCGGGCCAGACCGCCTGGGTGATGGGTGAGGTCAGCGCCTACCGCCCCGAGGAGGCCCGGGTGGCCGGTGCCGGTCTGGACTTCGTCCAGGGCGCCAAGGGAGTCGACGGCGGCGGCGTGCTGCTGACCGGCCGCTACGGCTCCTGAACCGTTGACCCTCTGACCTCGGCAGCCCGCCGGGACGAATGACTGGGGGCCCCGGGAGCGATCTCCCGGGGCTGTTCGTCATCTTCGGGCAGGTGCACATCGGCCACGCTGATGTTGACCTCCACGACCTCCAGCCCTGTGCCGTGCTCGACGGCGCGGATGACGTTGCGCCGGACGTTCTCGGTGACCTCCACGATGGATGCGCCGTACTCGACGATCACGGTCAGGTCGATGGCAGTCTGACGGTCACCCTTCTCCACCGAGACGCCGCCGCTGACCTGGGTGCGCGCGCCGGGGATGCGCTCGGAGATCGCGTCGAGGGTGCGCCGGGCGATGTTGCCCACCGCGCACACGCCGGGGACCTCGCGGGCGGCGATCGCGGAGAGTTTCTGCACCACGGTCTCTTCCACCGTGGTGGCGCCGAACGCGGTCAACAGCGGGCTCTGGGCTGCCGGGCTCTGGGCTGCGGAGTTCTGGCCCCCGGGGGCAGGTTCTGCCTGGTCCGTGCCATGCGTGATGGCGGAGGTGTTCTCGGTCATTGCGCTCTCCTTCAGATCGCTGAGCGCTCAGGGAGCGCTCGGTGCAGTCAAGGATCTCGACCCTGCCGGTCGGACCTAGGCGGGGACGCACAGGCCCGAGGATCCTCACGCGGATTCTCAGATCTTTTTCGAGACATCGTGGGACGCCGCGTCGGTGGGGCCGAGCTGTCCGCCGCGGGCCGCCTCCAGCTCCCGCGCCACCTGCGCAGCCTCCGCCCGCTCCCTCCTGCTCGGACGCATGGCCCGCAGCGCCCACAGGATGGAGGCGAGATCGTCCACCTCCTGCAGCCAGGCGCCGACGATGGCAGGCAGCATGCCCGCCGCGGCGATGAGCATCAGGACCACCGACATGCCGACACCGATCCAGATCGCCTGCCAGGCGACCCGCATGGTGCGGCGCCCGATGTGCACGGCCCGAGCACTGCGTCCGAGGTCATCGACGGTGATCACGATGTCGGCGGACTCACTGGCAGCACTGGAACCGCGCGCGCCCATGGCCACTCCCACGTCAGCGACCGCCAGCACCGGCGCATCGTTGACGCCGTCGCCGACCATCATCACCGGGCGCGGGTGCGCCGCCTGCACTGCGGATACCTTGTCCTCGGGGAGCAGGTCTGCGCGCACGTCGTCGATGCCTGCCTGCTGCGCGATGTGGCGGGCCACGTGTTCACCGTCGCCGGTGAGCATCATCGTGGTGCTGACCCCGGCCCGGTGAAGCGAGGCCATCGTGGCCCGGGTCTCGACGCGCAGCTCATCGGCGAGGGCGATGTACCCCGCGTAGGTGCCGTCCACGGCCACGTGCACACCACTGTGACCCACCGGCGGAGTGTCCGGCGTCGTGGAGGTCTCCCGGCCGATGAAGCGGACGCTGCCGACGACGACGGCGCGCCCCTCGACCCTCCCGCGCACCCCGTTGGCGGGCACCTCGATCACGTCCTCGGCGCTCGGCACGCCCTGCGAGTTCGCGCTGGCAGCTTCGACCACGGCGGCTGCCAGCGGATGTGAGGAGTACTGCTCGACTGCCGCGGCGAGCGCGAGCATCCGTTCTGGTTCGAGTCCGACGGCATGGACGTGTGTCACCTCAGGCTTGCCGTGGGTGAGGGTTCCGGTCTTGTCGAAGGCGGCGGTCCTCACCCGCGCCAGCTGTTCCAGCGTGCCGCTGCTCTTGACGATGATGCCGTTGCTGGCCGCGCGGGACATTCCGGCCATGAATGCCACCGGCGCCGCGATGATCAGCGGGCAGGGAGTCGCGACGACGAGCACCTCTGCCGCGCGCGTGGGGTCGCCGGAGAACGCCCAGGCCCCCACGGCGAGTCCGAGCGCTCCCAGGGTGAAGGGCACCGCGACCCGGTCGGCGAGCCGGACGAAGGGAGCCTTCGACTCCTGTGCCTCGCGGACCAGCTCGATGATCCGCTGGTACTGGGACTCGGAGGCGTTGGCGGTGGCGCGGATCTCGATGGCCTCGCCACCGTTCACGGCCCCGGAGAGCAGCTCCTCGCCCTGAGCGCGTTCCACCGGCAGGGATTCTCCGGTGAGCGAGGACTCGTCGAATGTCGCCGAGGCGGACTCGAGCATACTGTCCACCGGCACCACCTCGAAGGGCCGCACCAGCAGCCGGTCACCGACGCTGACCTCTTCCACCGGCACATCTGTGGGGCCGCTGTCCCCGCGCAACAGGTGCGCGGTGTGCGGGGCATTCTCCAGCAGCCCGGTCAGCTCCCGCCGAGCTCGACCGGCGGCGTAGTTCTCCAGGGCTTCACCGCCGGAGAGCATCAGGCACACGACAAGCGCAGCCCAGTATTCTCCCACCGCCACGGTGGAACCGATGGCGGTGACCGCCAGCAGGTCGATGCCGTAGGTTCCGGCGCGCAGATCCGTGATCATCCGACGGGCCTGCAGCAGCGCGACGACCACGGCGAATCCGGAGATCACCCAGCGCGCCGCAGGTCCCTGGCCGCTGAGCTCCAGGGCTCCGCCGAGCACCCCGATGGCGAGGGTCGCGAAGACCACCGGGTAGCGCGCCAAGCCGAGAACGGTCTTCCGCATGCCTCATTGATACGCCGAAATTCGCCGCCTGTATAGAAAGGTGCGGCTAGCCCCATTACAGCCGGTGCTCAAGAGCTAATCCGCGCGGCACCCGGGTCCAGGTCGGGGGCTCCCCGATGCCGCGTTGCCGCATCGCGCCGTAGCCTTCAGACAGCGCTCCAGGGGTTCTCCACACCGATGTACTGGGTGCTGGTGTACTCCGCAATGCCTTCGGCTCCTCCCTCGCGACCCAGCCCAGACTGCTTCACCCCGCCGAAAGGGGCGGCCGCGTTGGAGATCACTCCGACGTTGAGACCCATCAGCCCGAACTCGATCCGGTCTCCGATGCGCAGCCCTCGCGAGATGTCTTCGGTGAACACATACGAGGCCAGGCCGTATTCGGTGTCGTTGGCCAGAGCGACCGCTTCGGCTTCATCGCGGAACGTGATCACCGGGGCGACTGGACCAAAGATCTCCTCCCGCAGCACTCGAGCATCGGGGGCGATGTTGCGCAGCACTGTCGGTTCGAAGAAGTACCCGGCGCCTTCAGTACGCTTGCCTCCGGTGACCACCTGCGCCCCACCGGCCACTGCATCAGCCACGAGTGCTTCCATCGAGTCGCGGGCCTTGGCATCGATCAGCGGCCCGACGTCGACGCCGTCCTCGACTCCGGAACCCAGCCTCAGCGCAGACATCTTCTCCGCGAGCCGAGCAGTGAAATCCTCCGCCACCGATTCATGGACCAACAGGCGGTTCGCGGCCGTGCAGGCCTCCCCCATGTTGCGCATCTTCGCGGCCATCGCTCCGGCCACGGCCTTGTCCAGATCGGCATCTTCAAACACGATCAGCGGTCCGTTGCCGCCGAGCTCCATAGAGGTGCGCAGCACGTTCTCGGCAGCCATCTTCATCAGGTGCTTGCCCACCGGTGTCGAACCGGTGAAGGATACCTTCCGCAGCCGGCGATCACCCATGATCGGCTCGGAGATCGCTGACGCAGAGCTGGTCGAGACGACGTTGAGCACTCCATCGGGGAGCCCCGCATCGAGCATGATCTGCGCAAAATAGTGCGCGGTCAGCGGCGTCAACGCTGCAGGTTTGAGGATCATCGTGCACCCTGCCGCGAGGGCCGGCGCGACCTTGCGGGTGGCCATGGCCAGCGGGAAGTTCCACGGAGTGATCAGCAGGCAGGGGCCGACTGGTTTGCGGGTGACCAGCATCCGCAGATTACCCTCGGGGGTGGCCGCATAGCGGCCATAGTCTCGGACGGCCTCCTCGGAGAACCAGCGCAGGAACTCCCCGCCGTAGGCGACCTCTCCCCGGGACTGGGCGAGTGGTTTGCCCATCTCCAGGGTCATCAGCAGCGCCAGCTCCTCGGCCCGGTCCTGGACCAGGTCGAAGGCCCGGCGGAGGATCTCGGCCCGCTCACGCGAGGGAGTTCGCGCCCATGATTCCTGAGCATCGGCGGCGGCGTCCATGGCCGCGCGGGCATCGTCTGAGGTGGCCGAGGACATCGTCGCGATGACTTCCTGGGTGGCCGGGTTCTCCACCTCGAAGGTGGCACCGTCGGAGGACTCCCTCCATGCACCGTCGATCAGCAGCCCCTTGGGGGTCGCGGCGAGCAATGCCTGGATGCGGTCCTGCGTGACAAGGGTCTGGTCTGGGGTGTTCATCTGTGAGACTTTCTGATCGGCACCGCGGCGCATCCGAACGGGATGGCGATCCGCGGCGCTGGACTGGAGGTGTGACCGGCAGCTTCAGGCTGCGGCCAGCGCGTCGGTGATGATGCTCAGGCCTTCTTCGAGGAGCGCATCGCTGATGGTCAGAGGTGGAAGCAGTCGAACCACGTTGCCATAGGTCCCACAGGTCAGGGCGATGACCCCGGCTTGGCGCGCTGCGGTCGCGACAGCAGAGGTCAGCCCCGCGTCTGGAGCCTTCGTCTCAGGGTCCACCAGTTCGAAGGCCAGCATCGCACCGCGACCGCGGATATCCCCGATGCGGGGGTCTCGGCGCTGGACCTTCTCCAGATGGGTGCGCACCAGTTTCTCGATCCGCAGCGCCTCCTGATCCAGATGCCCCTCTTCAATGGTCTCGATGGCAGCCAAGGCGGCAGCACATGCGACGGGGTTACCGCCGTAGGTCCCCCCGAGGCCGCCAGGGTGAGCAGCGTCCATGATCTCTGCTCGCCCGGTGACCGCCGAGAGCGGCATTCCGCCGGCGATGCCCTTGGCGGTGGTGATGATGTCTGGCTGCACGTCCTCGTATTCTGAGGCGAACCAACGACCGGTGCGGGCAAAACCAGTCTGGATCTCATCGGCGATGAACACGACATCGTTCGCATTGCACCATTGAACGATCTTCTTGAGGAACCCAGGCGCTGGAACGATGAATCCGCCCTCACCCTGGATCGGTTCCATGATGACCGCCGCGAGGTTCTCCGCGCGGATCTGTGTCTCCAGCTGTTCGATGGCACGGGCCGCGGCGGTATGGCCATCGAGCTGGTCGCGGTAGGGGTATGAGCCCGATACCCGATACACCTCCGGGGCGAAGGGTCCGAAGCTGTGCTTATAGGGCATGGACTTCGCGGTCAGCGCCATCGTGAGCGTGGTGCGGCCGTGGTACGCATGATCGAAGGCAGCCACGGCCTGTTTTCCGGTGTACGCCCTGGCGATCTTGACCGCGTTCTCCACTGCCTCGGCTCCGGAGTTGAACAGAGCGGTGCGTGCCGGACCTGAGACGGGGGTGATCTCCGCGAGCTTCTCGGCCACGGCCACGTAGCCCTCATAGGGGGTCACCATGAAGCAGGTGTGGGTGAACTCAGCGACCTGCCGCTGCACCGCTTCGACCACCTTGGGTGCACTGGCGCCGACGCTGGTCACAGCGATGCCTGCTCCGAGGTCGATGAGCCTGTTCCCGTCGACATCCTCGAGGATTCCATCCTGGGCGCGGACGGCAAAGGTGGGCATCAAGGTCGAGACCCCACGGGCCACTGCGGCGTGCTGACGCTCCATGAGTGCCTTGGCCTTCGGGCCGGGCAGTTCAGTCGCGAGGTGTCGGGTCTGTTCCATGCAGGGCTCCTTGAGGCGACGCAATCAAATGATCTGTGACTCTGATACTCGTCCACCCGGAACCATACTGTCTAATGCCCGCTGCGGATACAAGGCATGCCTACAGAGCATGCCACACTGTCAGTTGTGGACCATCGACTTCTCAGGTACTTCGCCGCTGTCGCTGATGAAGGGACTGTCTCAGCGGCCGCGGAATCCCTGCACATCACGCAGCCAGCGCTCTCGCGACAGATCCGGGAGCTCGAGAGCAAGCTCCGACTCCAGCTGTTCCGCCGCACGGGCAACCGACTGATTCTCACATCAGAGGGCACAGAGTTCCTCTCGGTCACCCGCGAGGTGCTGCGCGTGCACAGCCATGCCGAGCTGATCGCCGAGACGCTCGCCTCAGGCAGCATGCGCAATGTCTCCATCGGCGCGCCGCAGACCACCTTGATCGACATCGTCGCCCCCTTCGTCGCGACCTTCTCCCAGCACGATCCAACCCCGCACGTCTCCGAGATTTCACTCAGCCCGGAACCCACCCAGAACAGCTCCGACTACGATCTGATCGTCACGCCGCAGAGACCGGCAGACGATCATGAAACGCTGTCGCTTGCCGCTCTTCCCGTCTGGGCCTACGTTCCCCAGACCCACGCATGGGCGCAGCGAGAGGCGATCGACCTGGCCTCCCTGTGTGAACACGCATTGATCCTCGTGCCAGCAGCGCAGAAGTCTCGACAGATCCTCGACGCCGCGCTGAGCCTCGCCGACCTCGCACCGCGCGGCACCATCGAAGTCTCACAGGGGCGGCTCGCGCAGGCCCTCGCCGCGGCCGGACGGGGCGTCGCCGTTCTCTCGGACGACGCCCACTTCGCATTGCACCCCTTGAGGATTCTTGACGAACGGGGTTACGCTCTCCAATTTCACCTTCATGCAGCCTGGCGTCGGGATCATCACGGAAGCGCGGAGCTGTTCAGCATGGCGCAGCGGCTGCGCGACTTCTGTCAGCTCCGATACGGCCCGACCCTGGCCTCAGCACCGGACGACGATGCGCAGCCAGAGGGTCCCACTGCTCACAGACCTGGTCATTGAAGAATCCGCCGAGCATCAGGGACCGTGGTCAGTGGCGCTCAGTCCGCGATGTAGAGAAGTCGTCTGTTGACGAACTCATCCATGCCGAGCGGCCCAAGCTCGCGGCCATAGCCCGAGTTCTTCACGCCCCCGAACGGCATCTCCGGACCCTCCGCAGCGGGCGTGTTGACACTGGCCATCCCGACCTCGAGCTGAGCGGCGACTGCCGCTGCGCGTTCGGCGTCCACGGAGAAGACCGCACCGCCGAGGCCATACTGGCTCTCGTTGGCGAGTCGGATCGCCTCCTCGTCGCTTTCACACCGATAGACCACGGCGACTGGGCCGAAGAGCTCTTCGCTGTAGGCTCGCATCTCCGGTGTGACCCCAGTCAGCACTGCTGGAGAATAGTAGAATCCCGAGGAGTCGGGGATCTCTCCGCCCGCATGCAGCCGCGCACCCTTCGACACAGCATCGTCGACCTGCTCCTTGAGCAGATGCACAGCACCCTCCGAGGACATCGGCGAATACGTTCCGGGAGTCGGGTCTGAGGGATCTCCAGGCCGCAGGCCCGCAGCTCGAGCAGTCAGTTGATCGACGAATGCCTCGTAGATGTCTTCGTGGACGATGATCCGCTTATTCGAGTTGCACACCTGGCCCATGTTGTAGACGCGCGTCTCCCACGCGGTGTCCGCTGCACCGGCTACATCCTCGGAATCCAGCACGATGTAGGGGTCCGATCCGCCGAGTTCCAGCACCACCTTCTTGAGGTGCGCCCCCGCCTGCCGCGCGACTGCGGATCCCGCGCGCTCAGATCCGGTGAGCGAGACGCCGCGCAGTCGTGGATCAGCGATCATCGTCGCGACCTGCTCGTGAGTGGCGAAGACATTGGCATACACGCCAACTGGCACCCCAGCGTCGTGCAGCAGCTGCTCGATAGCGAGAGCTGATCTTGGGCATGACTCCGCGTGCTTCAGAATTATCGGGTTGCCCAGAATCAGGTTGGGCGCAACGAAGCGGGCGACCTGGTAATACGGAAAGTTCCAGGGCATGATCCCCAGCAACGGACCGATCGGCAGGTGCTCGATGACGGCTCGTCCGCCGGAGTAGCTTTCGATCTCCCGATCCGCGGTGAGCTCGGCCGCCTTCTCCGCGTAGTAGGCGAAGATGGCGGAGGCGAACTCGACTTCTTCTTCACCCTCGCTCAGCGGCTTCCCCATCTCGATGCTGATCATCCTCGCCAGCTCATCGATTCGTTCGGCGAAGAGCTCTGAGACGCGCAGGGCTGTCCTTGCTCGACTCTCCAAAGAGGTCCTTCTCCACGTGGCGAAGGCCTCTGTGGCCTTGGCCAAGGCCACCTCCACCTCCTCCGGGGTCGCAGCTGGAAAGTCTTCCAGCGTCTCCCCTGTCGCAGGATTCGTGACGTGGTAGGCGTGCGATCGTGTCATGGCTCATCTCCTAGTTTGCAGCTCGCGAAGCGGGGTATCCGTCTGTCGTGTCAGTCCGGACCGGACGCCGGTCGGACCGAGGCTCGACGCATCAGGGACGCGCCGCCATGGCAGAGATCACCTCGTAGGCGACATGCGAGCCCGCGACAGCCGTGAGCTGAGCGTGGTCATAGGGGGGCGAGACCTCGACGACGTCGGCACCGACGATCGACGTGTTCGAGAAGGCGCGCAGCATCCGCAGCAGTTCTCGACTCGTCATACCGCCGGCCTCCGGCGTGCCGGTGCCCGGAGCGTGTGCAGGATCAAGGACGTCTATGTCGATCGATAGATATACCGGCCGGTCACCGATGCGACGGCGCATCCGTTCGATGGCCATTTCGACGCCCTCGACCTCGATGTCGTGGGTCGAGATGATGGCGAACCCCAGACGCTCATCATCTCGAAGGTCCTCCTTGCCGTACAACGGACCGCGGATGCCGACATGCAGACTGGCCTCCATGTCGATGAGGCCCTCCTCCGATGCCCTCCGGAACGGAGTGCCGTGGGTGACGGGTGCACCGAAGTAGGTGTCCCAGGTGTCGAGGTGCGCGTCAAAGTGAACGACGGCGACAGGGCCGTGCGTCTTTGCCACTGAACGAAGCATCGGAAGAGCGAGTGTGTGGTCACCGCCGATCGCAAGGAGCCGCGTGCCTCCAGCCCGGAGTTCGTCAGCGGCGCGTTCTATATCGAGGACAGCCTCGTCGAGGCTGAACGGATTCACCGAGATGTCACCCGCATCGGCCACCTGCACCTGGGCGAAGGGAGAGATATCGGCGGCGGGATTGTATGGACGCAGAAGCCGGGACGCTTCGCGCACATGCGCCGGACCGAACCGTGCGCCCGGGCGGTAACTCACCCCAGAGTCGAAGGGCACCCCCACCACCGCGATATCGACATGGTCGACCTCCTCTGCCCTGGGGAGCCGTGCGAACGTCGCGATTCCCGCGAACCTGGGCGACTTGCTCGCATCTGCGGGGCCGATGTTCCCCGAATCGAACTGCACATATTCCGTTGCTGACATGGGTACATCCGATCTCTCGCCACTTTCGGGCCAGGAATAGTTATAGAGAATATTTGTACTCTATTAGACACCTTGTATGGAAGAACCGACAGTCTCAGCGGTGATCGATCAGACGAGCCCGCTCCACGGCGCAGGCACGAGCACCCAGAGCGCCGCGCTCTCCACCGGCGCCCACCAGCTATGCGGCTCATTGCCTGGAAACGTGATGGTATCCCCGGCGTAGAGCACCTCGCTCGACGCTGCGAAGCGAATGTGCAGCTCGCCGCGGATGATGTGCAGAGACTCGACTTTGCAGTTGATCGTGTAGAGATTCTCTCCACCGTGAGCGCCGCTGGCGATCTCCGAGTGGATCACCTGCACCTGGGACTGGCCGCGCGGCGTGACCATGTGCTCCACCGCTCCAGATCCCCCCAGGTTGATCAAGGGCGCATCGTCGAAACGCACGATTGCACTGTCCGGCTCCTCGAACAGCTGACCCAGCGACAGCCCCAGCACCTGGCAGATAGACATCAGCGACGCGACGCTCGGCGATGTGTCGTCACGCTCCACACGCGAGATGTAACCCTTGGTGAGATTCGCCTGCTTCGCCACGACGTCGAGCGTGAGGTGTTGAGCCTGTCGAGCGGCACGAAGCTTCGCACCAATAGGGGGTGGCGAGTCGCTCGCGGCGGGATTGACGTTTCGCATTCATCCTCTTTTTCGTCGAGCCGAGACTCCAGCGTATCGCGCAGCGGAACAATGTTGACTCATGTACAACTCTTGTTGCATGCTGACCTCTGTATCGAGCGTCACATCAATCGACCCACAGCGGAGTCGGGTGCCGCACTGAAGGGGTAGATCCAATGACTGAATTACTTCCACAGCACATCTCGTCGGCTGCAGAAGCGATAGTGCGGGCGTTTGAGAACAATGATGAAAACGATTACTTCAGCCGATTCTCTCCTACATGTACCTTCATATTTGCTCCCGACAATACCGTTCACGCTGACCGTGCGAGCTGGCACGCCGCGTGGGGCAAGCTCCAGGAAGCCGGCTGGCGCGTCATCGCGTGCCGCACGCTCGAATCAGGAGTCCGAGTACTCGCCGGCGGCGGCGTCTTCTGGCACGTGCTGGAGACGACCGCGCTCGTCGAGGGCGTGACCCAGACGTACCGCGAACGCGAAACCATAGTCTTTGAAAATACCCAGGAGGGGCTGCTCGCGGTCCATGAACACCTTTCCTCGGTGACCGAGGAAGGTACTTCCCTGTGAAAAACTCCCAGCAGAGCGCAACCTTGACCGCAGACCCAGACGAAGAACAGGTGCCGCTTCGAGGCACCCTCGGGGGCGGCCGAATCATGCTGATCTGGCTGGCGGCGAACCTGGTCGTCACGACGCTGCTGACCGGCACCCTGTTTGTTCCAGGCATCTCATTCGGCGACTCGCTCCTCTGGATCGTATGCGGCACCGTTCTGGGCGCTGGCGTCCTGACCCTTGTCGCTGTCATGGGTGTTCGCACCGGCCTTTCGACCATGGCACTTACAAAGGGATCCTTCGGGCTGCGCGGTTCGATCGTTCCCTCTCTGTCGAACTTGATCATTCTGATGGGCTGGTCGTGGGTGCAGGCCATGCTCGCCGGCATCTCGGTCGACTACCTCGTTCACGCGTGGACCGGGTACTCCAACCCGATCCTGTTCGCCGCGCTGTGTCAGGCGTTCGTCGTGTTCCTGGCGATCTTTGGCCACGTCGGAATCGCGCGCATCGAACCGCTCTTCGGGCTCGTCATTGTGAGCATCATCATCTACGTCTTTGCCGTCGCCTTCTCGACCCATCCCCCTGCCGAGTACCTCGCCATCGCGATTGACCCTGCACTGGGAATGGACGGCGCGCTCGTATTCGACATCGTGTTCGCCACCGCGATCTCCTGGACGGTGCTCAGCGCCGACCTCACCCGCACGGCGCGCGGCGTCCGCGCCGGAGCAGCAGGCGCAGCCATTGGTTACACCACGTCGACGATTCTCACGATGGCACTCGGCGCCACTGCGATCTCCTACGTCCTGCTCGAGGGCAACGAGGCTGTTGCATTCGATCCGACCGTGATCATCACTGCGTTCGGAGCGCCCCTGGCCGCCGTGATGTTCCTGTCTGTCATGGCGACGAACACAATGGTCATGTACGGCATGACGCTCTCGCTTCAGCACGCGTTTCCCCGTCGCCGGCCGCTGCCGTTCCTTCCCACTGCGCTCGGGCTCGGCGTCGTGGCTGTGATCGGCTCTACCTGGCTCGGGCTGCTCGAGCAGTTCACGAACTTCCTGGCAACGATCGGCGCCCTGTTCATCCCCGTCTTCGCCGTGATGATCGTGGACTACTACTTGGCTCGTCGGCGCAGCTACAACCGCGAGATTCTGAACTATAAAGGTGGGAAGTACTGGTTCACCGGTGGGTGGAACATCGGCGCGATCGTTGTCTGGGCGACTGGCGCCGGTCTGTACACGCTCTTGACGACCGTGTGGTTCTCTCCCGTTGGAGCGGCCCTCCCGACGGTGTTGTTCTCGGGCTTGATGTACTGGCTGTGGACGAGGATCGCGAGAATCTCTGAACCCCGGGGCGTCGAATCTCGACACCTCGCGGACCAGCTCGAACTCGCGACTGAGAAGTAGGAGGCTGGAGATGTCGCGGTGGGCTGATCTGTCTCACGACCTGAGTTCTGGGATGCCGGTGTTCCCCGGCGACCCGCAGGTGTCGATCCAGCCTGCCGCGACAGTCGCCGTAGACGGATTCGAAGTGCACGCGTTGCATCTGGGAACGCATTCCGGCACCCATGTGGACGCACCAGCCCATGTCATTCCCGGCGGTCACACCGTCGACGCTATCGACGTGGAGGACCTCATCGGCGAAGCGATGGTGCTTCGCGCCGGAGAGCTGAGCGCAGGGGCCACCGTGACTCTTGAGAGTGTCGCAGATCAGCTCGCCGGCGGTCTGGGAGATGCCCGCATCGTATTGGTGGCAACTGGTTGGGACCGACACTGGAGTTCCGAACGGTATCTCGATCACCCGGTCCTCGAGCCCACCCTCGCCGAGCATCTGCTGGAGCTCGGCGCCAGGGTCATCGGCGTGGACACGCTGAATCCCGATTCCACCCGTGCGGCCGACCAAGGCCTGCCTGTGCACGACATCGTGCTCGGCAAGGGGCGGCTGATCATCGAAAACCTGAGGCAACTCACACAGCTGCCAGCCCGCGTCGAGTTCGTAGGGCTCCCGCTGCGACTGCCAGGCATGGACGGGTCACCCATCCGAGCTGTGGCGCGGCCTTTGTGAGCACTGCCGGGCGAACAGTCAGGGGACCCGTTCGGCAGGATGTGCCTGCTCCTCTGGCCCGCTGCGCGGGTCAGAGGAAGCTGGGCATCAGCGTCGCACCCCGTCTCTCGATGCTGACACGTGCGGGCCTCGCCGAGCAGGCATGGCACTCGGTGAAGGCCGGGTAGAAGACGCCCGCACCCTGGACTGCGAGGTGGACCTGTGTGCCAGGCGTCAGGGGCACCGCGTTGAGCTGGCGCAGCCGCAGCGGGGACTCCACGCCCTCGAGCTGGACCAGCGCAGTGGTGTCATGACCGAAGTACTGGGAGCTGAGCACGGTTCCTGCCACACCCTCCTCGCTGAGTGTGATCTGTTCAGGGCGCAGCATCACCTGCCCCGTTGATCCGCTCGCCGTCCGATGAGCGATGGCCAGGTTCGGGCAGACCAGCTCCACGTTCACGCTGCCCAGCGGAGTCGACGAATCCCACACCGCCCCAGCCTGTCCGGAGAGCGGCTCTGGAAGCTGGCCGGTCAGCTGGCCGGGCAGCAGCACGGCGTCGCCGAGGAACTGGGCGGTCTCCACGTCGCAGGGCCTGGTGTAGACCTCTTCGGGGGCACCGATCTGGCGCAGCCGCCCATCCTTGAGCACCGCGACCTGATCGGCGAAGGACAGCGCCTCGTCCTGGTCGTGGGTGACCAGGATCGTCGTGGTCCCGGTGATCCGCAGGATCTCCCGGATCGCCTGCCGGGTGCTCTCGCGCAGCCCAGCGTCCAGGGCGGAGAACGGCTCGTCGAGCAGGATCATCTCCGGCTGGCGGGCCAGCGCCCGGGCCAGCGCCACCCGCTGGCGCTGACCACCCGAGAGCTGGTCCGGACGCCGGGAGGCGTGATCACCGGTGAGGCTGACCAGCTCGAGAAGCTCAGCGACCCTGCGGCGCCGCTCGCGCCGGGGAGTTCCGCGCGGCAGGCCGAACGCGATGTTGCCGGCGACGTCGAGATGCGGGAACAGCGCTCCGTCCTGGGCGACCAGTCCGATGCTGCGCCGATGGGCGGGAACCTCTGTCACATCCGCGCCGTGGAGCCGGACCTCCCCGTGTTCGGGGGCCAGGAACCCCGCGATGACGCGCAGCAGCGAGGTCTTGCCCGAGCCGGAGGGGCCGACGATCGCCGTGGTCGTCCCAGCCTTCACGCGCAGATCGATGTCGTGGAGGACCGGCTGATCGCCGAATCGCACCTCGACCCCGGAGACCTGGAGCATCGTGGTGTCAGTGTCCGTGATGCCAGTTTCCGTGGCGTCAATGTCCGTTGCAGTCATCGGACCTCCTTGAGTAGTCGCGAAATCATCATCCAGGCGGGGACTGCGGCGACGAGCACCAGCAGCGCGGCGAAGGGCGCGGCGGCCGCATAGGACTCTCCGCCGGTGTAGGTCCAGAGCCGCGTGGCGAGGGTGTCGAACCCTGTGGGTCGCAGCATCAGCGTGGCCGGAAGCTCCTTGATCGTGGTCAGGAGCACCAGCAGCGCCCCGGAGAGGATCCCGGGAAGCATCAGCGGCAGCGTCACGCGCAGGTAGCCCACGCCGGGGCTGCTGCCCAGGGACTGGGCGGCCTCCTCCAGCTCCGGGGGCGCCGAGAGCGCGGAGGCGAGCACCGGGCCCAGGGCCAGCGGCAGCATCAGCGCGCAGTAGGCCAGGGTCAGCATCCACATGGTCTGGTACAGCGCCGGCAGCACCGCGATCCCGAGCATCACCACCGAGAGTCCGATGACGACGCCGGGCAGCGAGTGCGCCAGGTAGGCGGTGCGTTCCAGCAGCCGAGCGAGCTTCGAGGGCCGCCGCGCCAGCCACAGGGCCAGCGGGATCGCGATCGCCGTGGTGGCCAGCGCCGCGAGCCCGGCGGCCCAGAGCGAGTTCAGCAGCGCCGACCCGATCTCCGCCAGTGAACCCGGGCGAGAGACCCCGCGCAGGCTCCAGACCAGCAGTGCCGAGAGCGGGACCATCAGTGCGACGAGCACCGGGGTCCAGGCCAGCGCGAGGATCGGCAGCGTCCAGCGTCCTATCTGGAAGCGGGCGGGGCGGGCTCGCCCCTCACCGGACATGGTGGAGTAGCGGGTGCCGGTGCGGCGGACCCGGCCTTCGAGGATGAGCAGGCACAGCGTGAAGACCAGCAGGATCGAGGACAGCGCGACTCCTCCGAGCCGGTCGAAGCCCATCGAGAAGCTGGTGAACACAGCGCGGGTGAAGGTGTCCACGCGCAGGATCGAGACGGCGCCGAAGTCGGCGATGACGTAGATGGCGCAGAGCAGGGTGCCGGCGGTGATCGCAGGGGCGGTCTGCCGAACGGTGACGCTGAAGAAGGTGTCGATGGGGCCGCGGCCCAGCGCCCGGGCGGCCTCTTCCTGGGCGGGATCCACCGAGACCAGCGCGGCGACCACCGGCAGGTAGATGTAGGGGTAGGTCACCGAGGTGATCACGATCGCCGCGGCCAGGAACCCCTCGAAGCTGGTGCCCGGGTTGATCAGGGCGTTCATCGACTGCCAGCCGAACGCGGCGACATAGCTTGGGACCGCCAGGGGCAGCGCCGCGGCGACGCCGAGGATCAGTCGTCCCGGAAGCTGTGTGCGGGTGACCAGGAACGCCAGGCCCACGCCGAGGACCAGGCACAGCACGGTGACCGTAAAGGTCAGCGTCAGCGAGGTGTAGGCCAGCCGGGCGCTGCGCGCGCTGAACACGGTGTCCAGGAAGTCCGGAAGCGGGAACTGGGCCAGCCGGATGACGAGGTAGAACAGCGGCAGCAGCGCCACCAGCGTGGCGATGACCGCGGCGGCGCGCAGCCACAGCGGCACCGCCACACGCCCGTTCCCTGCGGAGCGGGAACGGGCGGCGGTGCGCGCTGGAGCTTTGGCCGGGGCGGTGATGGGTCAGCCCACCAGACCCGATTCGACGATCATCTCCACAGAGGTCTCCAGGTCATCGAGACGGTTGAGATCGATGTCCGGCGCGTCGAGCTCCTCGAGGCTCGGCATGCCCTC